>SHVL01000036.1 GCA_009694305.1 Thermoleophilia bacterium | reverse complement strand
ACGGTTCGTCGCTGGGTCGTGATGGGGGAGTGCGATGCGAGGACGCAGGGAGCCGCAGATATGGGACATATCCGGGCGACCGAGGACGAAGCAGCGTGCCGCCCAGCGCGTTTTGGCGGCACAGGTCTCATTTTGATTCGAGTTCTAAGAGGTTTGACCGGATGAGTGTCATGGAGCACGCCTCGCATGGCGCTGGCCATGGCAGCGGCACGCCGTCCCATCAGCGCGGGATCCTGATGCGTCCCGGGTTCGTGCGCGCCGCGTGGTGCTTTGCACTGTTCTTCCTGATCGGGCTCTACCTTGTCGCCGGTATTCGCTGGATTGCCGGTTGGGATCCGGTCTACGACTGGAACATCATCGTGATCGTCGGTGGGCTGACGCTTGCTCCGATCGGATTCCTGCTCGGTATCGGCTCCTTCGACTACTGGCTCTACTGGATCTCCGGTCGCCCGACGATTCCGGACGATCACGCAAACCACGGGGCGAAGACGTGGAAGGACTACTTCAAGGTCAACACCGACCACAAGGTGATCGGTGTCCAGTACCTCGTGACGACCTTCGCGTTCTTCGTCATCGGCGGCCTGATGGCGATGATCTTCCGTGCCGAGCTTGCACAGCCGGGGATGCAGTACATGGACACGCAGACCTACAACGGCCTCGTTTCGATGCATGCCGCACTGATGATCTTCGTCTTCATCATCCCGGCATTTGCAGGGCTCGCCAACTTTGCGGTGCCGCTCATGCTCGGCGCGCCCGACATGGCCTTTCCGCGGTTGAACGCGCTGTCGTTCTGGTTCCTACCAATCGCCGGGACGATGTTCCTCGCCAGCTTCCTCGCTCCCGGCGGTGCCTTTGCGACCGGCTGGACGAGCTACGCGCCGCTCGCCTCCGCACAGCCCATCGGACAGGTCTTCTTCAACATGGGCGTCCAGTGGGCCGGTGCCTCGTCGATTCTGACGGCGCTCAACTTCCTCGTCACGATCATCACGATGCGCGCGCCCGGGATGACGTTCTGGCGGATGCCGCTTCTTGTGTGGGCGAACTTCACCACGTCGCTGCTCGTTGTCACCGCGACGCCATTCATCGCCGGATCCCAGTTCTTCGTCATGTTCGACAGGGTGATGCACACGAGCTTCTTTGTTCCGGCCGAGGGCGGTTACGTCCTCGGCTATCAACATATCTTCTGGTTCTACAGCCACCCGGCCGTCTACATCATGATCCTGCCCGGCTTCGGGATCGTCTCCGAGGTCGTCTCGGTGATGAGTCGCAAGCCGATCTTCGGCTACCGCTTGATGGCGATGTCGCTGCTCGGGATCCTCGTGCTCGGGTTCTCGGTCTGGGCCCACCACATGTTCGTCGCGGGCATGGCCGACTGGCTGCGCGTCCCGATGATGATCTCAACGCTGCTGATCGCCGTGCCGACCGGCGTGAAAGTGTTCAGCTGGCTGGCGACGCTGTGGGAAGGCCGCATCCAGCTCAACACGCCGATGCTGTTCGCCCTCGGGTTCATCTCGATGTTCGTGATCGGTGGCCTTTCGGGGATCTACCTCGCCTCCGTCCCGATCACGATCCACGCCTCCGACACATACTTCATCGTGGCGCACATCCACTACGTCCTCTTCGGTGGCTCGGTGCTGACGATCTTCGCCGGCATCTACTACTGGTTCCCGAAGATGACGGGCCGGATGTACAACGAACGGCTCGGCAAGCTGCACTTCTGGCTTACCTTCATCAGCTTCAACCTGACGTTCTTCCCGATGCACTGGGTCGGGCTCGTCGGCATGCCTCGACGGGTGGCCGACTACGCCGATCGCTTCGCAGACCTCAATCTTTTTGTCACGATTTCGTCATTTGCACTCGGCGCAACGGTCATCATCTTCTTCTACAACATGATCGTGAGCTGGTCGCGTGGCCCGATCGCCGACCCGAACCCGTGGCGTGCGCTGACGCTCGAGTGGCAGGTGTCGTCGCCACCGCCGATCTTCAACTTCGACGAGATTCCGCAGGTCGTCGGAGGCCCGTACGAGTACGGCGTTCCCGGCGCACGCCATGCCATCCTCACCGGCGGAGGAGCGAAGCAGGAGTCCCACGCATGAGGCGCGGAGAGGACGAGGGATGAGCGCGCACGCCGAGGCTGTGGGACACGGCGGAGAGCATCACGGGCCACCGCCTGCGAACCAGAGCTCGCGGATTGCACCGACTGTTCTCGGGATGTTCCTCTTCATCGGAACAGAGACGATGCTGTTCGGATCGTTCTTCGCCGTGTACTTCTTCGTACGCGTCGTCAACCCGGATGCGTCGGCCATCTGGCCTCCACCACCCTTCGAGTTCCCGAAGTTCGTCGCCGGCATCAACACGGTGATCCTCGTCACTTCGAGCTTCACGATGCACTGGGCGTTGCAGTCGATCAAGCGCAACAATCGCCGGGGACTCCAGGCCGGGCTCGTGCTGACGATCCTGATGGGCCTGGCATTCCTGCTCACGCAGTTCATCGAGTACGCACACGTCGGGTTCAACACTGCGGACGGCGCCTTCGCTTCGGTGTTCTTCGGGCTGACGGGCCTCCACGGAGCACACGTGTTGATAGGATTGTTACTCCTCTCGTTCGCGGCGAACCGTGCCTTTCGGGGTCATTATTCGCCGGAGCACCATCATGGTGTCGAACTTCCGGGGATCTACTGGCACTTCGTGGACGTCATGTGGATCGTCGTCTACGTGACCATCTATCTTCTCTGAGCTGCCACCCTCTGGGCTCCGCGCAGCGTGCGGCGCGCGGCGTGCTTTGCGCAGCGTGATCTGACCTCGATCAGGGAGGGGCCGGTGCGGAATCCGTTCAAGAGCGAGGATGCGGCCTTCCGCTTCGTCCTCGGCACGATCGCGTACTTCGCACTCATCGTGATTGCGTCGCAGATTGCCACGTGGTTCGGGCTCGTCGTATTCCTGGTTCTCACAGGCGTCGCTGTCGTGTGGCTACGAGGTGGTGGGCCATCGCCACCGCCGCGCGAGCACGTGGAGCATGGCGTGGTGGAGGACACCTGGAGGATTCTCTTGTTAGCGAACCAGACGCTGCCTGGAGAGCACCTTCGCGCCGAGATCGTCCGCATGGCGGACGGCGTCGCAGAGGACGTCCTCGTGATCTGCCCCGCCCTGAACTCACGGGGCGAGACCCGGGCCTCCGACGAGGACGGCGCACGTGCCGCTGCCGAAGTCCGGCTGGCCGCAACGCTCGACGCGCTACGGGGAGACGGGATCTCGGTGCGTGGAGCAGTCGGGGACGGTGATCCCCTGCAGGCGCTCGAGGATGGGCTCCGGGGATTTTCCGCCGATGCGATTGTCATCTCGACCCATCCCGAGGGCTCGTCGAACTGGCTGGAGCGCGGCGTCATCGAAACCGTCCGCGCTCGCTACGACGTGCCTGTGACCCACATTGTCGGCAACGTGATGACCGTCGAGGAAGCCGACCCGTCATCCCTCACCCCGGACGACTGAGCCCGGCGTACACTTCTGACGCTTTGACACAAGCGGCGGCGAGACTTCGCCGCAGGAGGCCTATTTGCCTGCAGCGCCGGAGACGTACGCTACGACATCGGCGATCTGGGTCGCATCGAGTGTGCCGCCAAACGAGGGCATGGCACCCATGCCTTTCGTAACTCGCGCCGTCACGAGGGCCGCATCGGGCTTGCTCTCGTCGAGGTTCGGGCCGACCACGCCCGTCGTCCCGGCGTCGGCAAGGGTGTGGCAGCCACCGCACGAGGCGGTCGTCGTGAACACGATTTTGCCGGCGGCTGCGTCGCCCGCGGCAATCGGTGTATCCGGCTCCGCGGGGGTCGGAGAAGGCGCCTTGCCCGTCCCGGCGACGCTTGCGATGTAGCTCGCGACGTCGTCGGCATCCTGGCCGGTGACGATGTTTTCAGCCATCCCGGGGGCACCTGTCGAGGTCTTCTCGATTCCGTAGGCGATCTGATCTCTGATGACCTGGACGAACGTGCTCTCGCCAAGCCCGTTGCGCCGTGACTCGGCAAAGGCGTCGTCGAGATTCGGGCCGATCGTACCCGTGGTTCCCGCGTCCGCCAGCGTGTGGCAACTACCGCACTTGGCGGTGAACAGCTCCTTGCCGCGGGCCTTGTCGCCCGTCCCCTGCGTGTATCCGACCGACGCGCAGCCGGTTACCAGGAGCGCGGCAGCGCCCAGCGAGACGAGCGTGACTTCGAGCCTGCGCCAATGAGATAGAGCAAGCTTCGGCCTCATGTCACAAGTCTATCCCGAGGGGGTAGCTGCCAGCTGCTTCAACTGCTGTCGCACGATAGGTGCGTTTGCATCGTCCGGCGCGAGCTTCAGAAAGGCCCTGTAGGCCAGGATCATTGTCGCCGTGTCGCCGGCCTGCTGTGCAGCCTGTGCAAGCTCGAGCTGGACGTTCGGATCGCCCGGGCTGATCGTGGCGATTCTCCTGTAGGAGTCCACGCTCGCCGTCGCCGCAGCCTGTGCTGCGGAGGCCAGTTCCTGAATCCGTGGCGTGTTCTGCGACTTGATTACGGAGCTGATCGTATCCTCGAGCAGTGCCTGGCCTGTCGGCGCGATGAATGCACCGGGGAACCCCTGGCCGATGCCTGCGTATGCGGTCTTGATCTGGAGAAGCTGACCCTCCTGCTGCTTTGCGTTTGCCTGGGCGAGGTAGAGGCTCGCCAGCTCGCGAAGTGCATCGGTGTCCTTGGGCGCGAGCGCCGCCACCGTCGTCTGCGCCTTGATCGCCTCGTCTGTCTGGCCGGCGCTCTGCAGTGCCGTTGACAGCTCGCGCCAGGCCGCGACGTCCGTCGGGTCACTCGATGTCTTCTTCTGTGCGTCCGAGATCGACGGGCCTCCGCTCCCGCCACCACCGCGGAGGATATCTCCGACCCCCGTGCCACCCGCGCCGACGCCGAAGAGGACGAAGCCACCGCCGAGCGCCACCGCGAGGAAGACGAACATCCATTTTGCATGGCGTCGCAGCCGCGGGAAGAACATCGTGTCCTCGATTGACGGCGCCGTCGATTTCTTGGCCCGCCGGGTATTCGTTACGGCAGCATCCTGCTTCGTGCTCTTCGCGCTGCTCTTGTCGAATCGGGCCATCCGGATGTTCCTTTCAGGTAGCGCTGTTCACCGGCAACCAGAGTAGCTGTGACTCGGTCGGGAGATCCCCCCAGCACGGCAGCGATAACCGGATCTTCAACTGGATCGAACGGCGAGCCTGCGAGCGAGATCACGGTCAGGTCGGCCTGTTTGCCGGGAACGAGCGATCCGATCCGATCAGCGAGGCCGAGAACCCGTGCGCCGCCGAGCGTGGCGAGCTCGAGAGCGTCCGAGGCAGAGAGAGCATCGGGGCGGCGCGCTCGCGCTCGCGCGTCCGTGATTGCAGTCCTGATCTCCTCGAACATATCGAGTGACGGTGTCGAGGCGGGGCTGTCGGTTGCGATCGAGACCGCAACCCCTGCCGCACGGAGCTCCTCGACCGGCGCGATCCCACAGCCGAGATAGCCATTCGACCGGGGGCAGTGCGCGACTCCCACACCATGGGCTGCAAGTAGGGCAATCTCCTCGGCGTCCGCGTGCACACAGTGGGCTGCCATGAGACGCGGGCCAAGGAGACTTTCCGCGGCGAGCATCCGGATGCCTGTCTCTCCTGGCGGCGGGACGAGGAGCTCTGCAAGAGGGCTCCAGTCACCTGCACCGTCAACGAGCCAGTCGTGCTCGGCGGCGCTCTCGGCCAGATGCGTGGCCTGAGGAATCCCGAGCGCAGCACATGCGCGGTAGAGATCTGCCGTGCACGTATACGGCGCGTGGGGCGAGACGCCGAGCTGGACACGGCTCGAAAGCTCCCCTTCGATCCGGGCACTGATCTCGTGGAACCGGTCGAGTGCCGTGACGTCCCGGCCGAAGACCTCGACGTAGACGATCGCGCGGAGCCCCGTCGCCGTGGCGGCCCGGGCAGTCTCGCCCGAGAAGCTGCAGTCACCGATCGTGGTGATGCCCGACCGCAGGCACTCGTGTGCGCCCACCATGGCGATCGCAAGCATGTCCTCGTTGTCGAGCTTGCCCTTGCGCTGGACGTGCATTCCGATCCACGGCACAAACGGCAACCCGTCGCCGAATCCCGCGTAAACGGCGTATTCGATATGGGAGTGGGCGTTGACGAGGCCGGGCACGATCACGCACCCCTCGTGGTGGTCGTCTCGCCCGAGCTCCTCGCTCGGCCCGACCGCGATGATCGTGCCGTCTGCGCCGATCACGACGGCACCGTTCTCGATCGGCGGGCCCTCGACGGGAACGACCCAGTCCGCCGAGATCACGCTCAAGGCGTCTCGTCCTCCGGCGCTTCCGGCTCGTCGGGCGCATCTGTGATCGCGTCGTCCTCGGGTACGTCCGCGTCGTCCGTGTCGTCCTCGGGTACGTCGTCGTCGATCCCGGTCTCGTCGTCCTCGGGTACGTCCGTGTCGTCCTCGGGTACGTCCGCGTCGTCCGCGTCGTCCTCGGGTACGTCGTCGTCGATCCCGGTCTCGTCGTCCTCGGGCGCGTCCGTGTCGTCCGTGTCGTCCGCGTCGTCCTGATCATCTGCCGCGTCCTCGTCGGGCAGGTTGCGGTTCCAGCGTTTTTCCATCACGCGCGCGAGCCAGATCGAGGCCTCGAAGAGGATCAGCAACGGAATCGTCTCGAAGAGGAGAGAGACGGGGTCCACGGTCGGCAGGAGCACGGCAAAACCGACCATCAACGCGTAGCCGATCTTGCGGTTGCGCCGGAGCCTGTCGTAGGAGAGGACGCGGATGCGCACGAGGGCGAGGATGAAGATCGGCATCTCGAACGCGAGGCCGGACGCGAGCAACACGAGCGACGTAAACGAGAGGTAGTAGCTTGCCCGGAGCTGGACGTTGTAGACCGTGTCGTCGAAGCTCGTCAGGAACTTGATCGCCGCGGGCAGAACGACGAAGTAGGCGAAGGTGACGCCTGTTGCAAACAGCAACGTTGCGATGACGATGAAGACGCGCAGGACGCGCTGCGTTGCCTGGTCTACGGCGGGTGCGAGGAAGCCCCATACCTGCCAGATCAGGATAGGGAGCACGATCGCGACCGCCGCGAGCATGCTCACCTTGACCGCTGTTGTGAACGGCTCGAGGACGCCGAGCGTGACGAGTGTCTTGTCCGGAGGGAGCGGGCGCTTTAGCCACTCGATCAGAGTCGTATGGAACGCGAACGTGAGGAGAAACGCCGGAATGATCGCTGCGATGGCGATCAGGAGGCGGTGGCGGAGCTCCGTCAGGTGCTCGACAACAGTCGCCTCTTCGTCCGTGCCGAGACGGCGCGGGGCGAGCCTACGAAACATCCTCGTGCGGTGTTAGGAGGCGGTGTCCCGCTCGCGCGACTCAGACGCGGCAGGTGCGGTAGGAACGGCGGGCTCCGCGGGCGGGAGGAAGGTGTCGTCGTCATCATCCTTTGAGTCGCCCGTGACGGAGTCCTTGAACTCGCGCATGCCCTTGCCGAGTTGGCGGCCCATCTCCGGCAGCCGCTTGGGGCCGAACACGAGGAGGAGAACGAGGAGGAGAACGAGGAGCTCCCAGATACCTATTCCGAAGGGCACATCTGAACGATAGCAGTGATCGGGGCTGCTGTCTCTCGACGTTGCGTGGTCCGGCTATAGTGTGAGGCAATGCAACTTGCGATGTACCCGCTATACGATGCGGGATTCGCACCCGAGGTAAGGACGGAGATCTGTGGCACTGCTCGAAATAAAGAACCTGCACGTCGCACTCGAGGACGGCACCCCCATCGTCAAGGGTGTCGATCTGACCGTGAACACGAACGAGAAGCACGCGATCATGGGCCCGAACGGGTCGGGGAAGTCCACGCTCGCGTACGCCCTGATGGGGCACCCCTCCTACGAGATCACCGAGGGTGAGATTCTTCTCGACGGGACAGACGTCGCAGAGCTCGGAGCAGACGAGCGCGCGCAGAGGGGCCTCTTTCTCGCCTTCCAGTATCCGCACGCGATCCCCGGCGTCACCGTCACGAGCTTCCTGCGCAGCGCGATCAACGCCAAGCGAAAGGCAGCAAACGGCGGCGAGGACGACCCGATCGCCGTGAAGCAGTTCCGCATCGACGTGCTCGCCGCGATGGAGCACCTGAAGGTGCCGCGCGAGCTTGCACAGCGCTACCTCAACGACGGGTTCTCGGGCGGAGAGAAGAAGCGGGTCGAGATCCTGCAGATGGCGATGTTGAAGCCACGCATCGCCGTGCTCGACGAGACCGACTCGGGCCTCGACATCGATGCGCTCAGGGTCGTCGCAAACGGCGTCAACGAGCTCGTCGGCCCGGAGATGGGCGCAATCGTGATCACGCACTATCAGCGAATCCTCAACTATATTTTGCCGGATTATGTGCACGTGTTCGTGGACGGAAGGATCGTGGCCTCGGGTGGCGCGGAACTCGCGCAGAAGCTCGAAGCAGAGGGCTACGAGGCCTTCATTCCCGCAGGTGTCGGAGGAGAGAGCGCATGAGCACCACCGAGAACGATGTCGTCAAGGGAATCCGTAGCGAGTACAAGTACGGCTTCTCGAACCCCGACGAGGCGAAGGACTACTTCTTCAAGTCGGGCCGCGGCCTCTCACACGAGGTCGTCGAGGCGATCGCCGAGCACAAGAACGAGCCGCAGTGGATGCGGGACTTCCGCCACAAGGCGCTCGACTACTTCTACGCGCGGCCGATGCCGACCTGGGGCGGCAATGTGGCGGAGATCGATTTCGAGAACATCTTCTACTACATCAAGCCCACCGAGAACCAGGTAGACAAGTGGGAAGACCTGCCCGCCGACATCCTCGACACCTGGGACAAGCTCGGCATCCCGGAGGCCGAGAAGAAGTATCTCGCCGGCGTTGGTGCCCAGTACGAGTCCGAGGTCGTCTACCACAAGCTGCAGGAGGATCTCGAGCGCAAGGGCGTGATCTTCCTTGACATGGACACCGCACTCCGCGAGCACGAGGACATCGTCAAGCAGCACATGGCGACGATCATTCCGGCGAACGACAACAAGTTCGCGGCGCTCAACTCCGCGGTCTGGTCGGGCGGCTCGTTCATCTACGTTCCGCCCGGTGTGCGCATCGAGCTGCCGTTGCAGGCCTACTTCCGGATCAACGCCGAGAACATGGGCCAGTTCGAGCGTACCCTGATCATCGTTGACGAGGACGCCTATGTGCACTACGTCGAGGGCTGTACGGCGCCGATCTACTCGTCCGACTCGCTGCACTCCGCCGTCGTCGAGATCATCGTCAAGCCTCGCGGTCGCTGTCGCTACACGACGATCCAGAACTGGTCGAACAACGTCTACAACCTCGTCACCAAGCGTGCCGTCGCCCACGAGGACGCGACGATGGAGTGGGTGGACGGGAATCTCGGCTCCAAGCTGACGATGAAGTACCCCGCCATCTGGCTGATGGGTGAGAGGGCCCACGGCGAGGTTCTGTCGATCGCGTTTGCCGGCAAGGGCCAGCACCAGGATGCGGGCGGCAAGGTCGTCCACGTCGGCAAGAACACCTCCTCCGTGATTACCTCCAAGTCGATCTCGAAGGACGGTGGGCGGGCCGGCTATCGTGGCCTCCTCGAGGTCGCGCGCGGTGCGACCGGCTCCAAGTCCAAGGTCGTCTGCGATGCCTTGATCCTCGACGACGAATCTCGCTCCGACACCTACCCGTACATCAAGGTGGACGAGAGCGACGTCGATCTCGGCCACGAGGCGACCGTCTCCAAGATCGGTGAGGAGCAACTCTTCTACCTGATGAGCCGTGGGCTCTCCGAGTCCGAGGCGAGCGCGATGATCGTCTCAGGGTTCGTCGAGCCGATCACCAAGGAACTGCCACTCGAGTACGCCGTCGAGATGAACCGGCTGATCCAGTTGCAGATGGAAGGATCCGTTGGCTGAGCCGGGTGGCGGAGCGTCTTTCCCGGACTCCGAAGGACCTGCAGTGACGGTGTGTGGGCAGCACGCGCCGTGCGAGCACGTGGAGGTAGCGCATGTCTAGGGCCGAACTGATCGAGCGCTACCAGGCGATCCCGCTGCCGACGAAATCCGAGGAGCACTGGCGCTTCACCGACCTCACGGGTTTCGACCCGGATTCCTACACTGCCGCGGGAGACGCACCCGCGTCGCTCGCCGCGACGATGCTCGAGATCGACGCCTCGGGCATGGCGGCCGTCGGCGAGGCCGGCATCACGATCGAGCATGCGCCAGAGGGCATTCGCTTCGAGTTGCTGACCGACGAGCACCCGCTGCTCGGCACGCTCGTCGGGCATAGCGAGAAGTTTGCGGCACACAATGCGGCGATGTGGGAGCACGGACTGCTCGTCCACGTCCCGAAGGGCGCTGTCGTCGAGAAGCCGATCTACATCAGGGTCACGAACGCGATCGAGGGTGGCTCACTCTTCTGGCGACTGTTGATCGTCGCCGAGGCCCAGAGCGAGTTCACCGTGATCGAGGAGTACGCTTCTGCCTCGGCAGAGCTGTCGGGCTACTCGAACGCCGTGGTCGAGATCATCGTCGAGGAGGGCGCCAGGGTCGAGTACGTCTCCGTCCAGAACCTGTCGCAGAGCACCTGGCACTTCGCCTCGCACCATGCCACGGTCGGCCGCGACGCGGAACTCGACTGGGTCGCAGGTGGCTTCGGCTCCGGAGGTGGAAAGGTCTGGATCCAGAACGACCTCGCCGGGCAGGGAGCCACCTCACGGGTCACGGGCGCGTACTTCGTCGATAACGAGCAGAAGCTCGACTACGACACCTTCCAGGAGCACATCGCCCCGAACACCACATCCGACTTCGCCTTCAAGGGCGTGCTGCGTGACACCGCGAGCGCGGTCTGGCGCGGGATGATCAGGGTCGAGAAGGGTGCGCAGAAGACGAACGCCTATCAGGAGAACCGCAACCTGCTGCTCTCGAAGACGGCGCATGCTGACTCCATCCCCGGTCTCGAGATCCTTGCCAATGATGTTCGCTGTACCCATGGTGCGACGCTGAGCCAGGTCGACCGCGAGCAGCTCTTCTACGCGATGGCGCGTGGGCTGTCCCGCCAGGAGGCCGAGCGCCTGATCGTGCGCGGGTTCTTCCAGGACGTGCTCGACCGCATCGATCTCGAGCCCGTGCGCACCGCGCTCGCCGCTGCGCTCGAGGCACGGATTCCGCAGGCCTGAGCGCCCGGACGCCCTTTGTCCGGCGACACAACCCTTTGCTGCATGCGTACTCTTAGAACTCGAATCAAAATGAGACTTGTGCCGCCAAAACGCGCTGGGCGGCACGCTGCTTCGTCCTCGGTCGCCCGGATATGTCCCACATATCTGCGGCTCCCTGCGTCCTCGCATCGCACTCGCCCATCACGACCCAGCGACGAACCGTCATTCTGATTCGAGTTCTTACTTTCGATGGATGAAATTGGCCTCTTTCCGCTCGGCCTCGTATTGCTCCCGGGTGAGCAGGTGCCGCTGCACATCTTCGAGCTGCGCTACCAGGAGCTGATCGGGGAGAGCCTCGAGCAGGGGGTTCCGTTCGGGATCGTCTACGCCGATGACGATGGCCTCCGGCAGGTCGGGACGCTGGCGACCGTCAGCGAGGTGGCGGAGCGCTTCGACGACGGGCGCCTGAACATCATCGTCGAAGGGGGAGAGCGGTTTCGCCTCCTGGAGCTGACGTCCGGCCGTTCGTTTGTGACGGGCCACGTGGAGCCCATGGACGACCAGGACGACCCGGCGGAGGAGTCCGACGTCGAACGCGCGCTCGCGCTCTTTGCCCGGCTCGTCGAGTTGACAGGCGGCGATCTCGAGCCGCTGGATCCCGAAACACCGTGGCTCTCGTTCGCGATCGCCGGCCGTTTCGAGCTCTCGGCCGACCTCAAGCAGGAGCTTCTGGCCGAGAGCTCCGACCGGATCAGGCTCGCGCGGCTCTGCGAGCTTCTCGTGATTGCGGCCGAGACCGTCGAGCGGCAGAAGGAGATCGCCACTCGCGCACACTCGAACGGGAAAGTCCATCCGCCCGGCTGAGCATCGTTTCGCGGGCTGCAGGCAGTGCGGAGGATGACTGGCGAATAGCTCGGATCGAGCCTGTAGCGCCGCGCAACGGCCCGTCGCCGTCCCCCGTTCGAGGGAGAGGAGCCGGGGTCGTTCTGCCGACATAGTCCATATGCCCTCACTCCGAGCCGTTACCATTTGCTGCGCAGCCGTGGCCGCAGCCACGCTCGTATCCGGTGCTGCTCTCGCCAAGGGAACAAAGCCGCCGGCCCCTCCGAAGGATCTCCGTGGCTTCCTGCTGCGTCCCTCCGAGCCGCAGTCGCATGTTTTCTCTCGCACACCCTCTTTTGCGTGGAAGCCCGTCCGCGGCGCCCTCTGTTACGAGTTCGAGCTCGGAACGAGCCGCGCGTTCAGTGAAAGCACGATCGTCTGGTCGAACGTCCGGACGGGAGTGAAGCCGGGTACCGGTTGCGCAGCGGTCGCAGCGAGTGCGCCTGCGCCGGCAACGAGTGGAGCGACGGGCACGACGACCGGTGGTACCGGTACATCGACCACCTCCCCGGCGACGACCGGCGGCACGGCCGCTCCGACGACACCGACACCGGCGACACCGGCCACCGACCCGGCTATCTCCACGAGCATTCCTATCCTGCGCGTGCCGGCCGTCTCGATCGACGTGGCACTCCCCTGGTTCACGGGCCAGCCGTACGCGCTCTACACCCATGTCCGCGCGATCACACAGAACGGCCCGACGGGCTGGAGTGTTGCCTACGCCTTCAACATGCGGTGGTCGGGTGTGGCGACACCACTCCCGAGCCAGCCCGGCTTCGTGCGCTGGACGCAGATACCCGGTGCGACGAGCTATCAGGTGTGGTTCCCCCGGGCCAGCAAGGTGATCGCCGCCCACACGAACGTCGCAGACGAGCGAGAGTTCTACACGTGGCACACCGACAGCAGCTGGTGGACATCGGCAACGTGGCGTGTCCGCGCTGTCCGGCAACTCTTCGGTGACATCCCGAACGGCCTTCCCGCCGTCTCCTTCGGGCCCTGGAGCCCGGTGTACACGGCTTCGAACCCCGCCCTCACGACGGGAAAGCTGACGCTGCAGCTCGCGGTCTCCGACCGGTCGAGCACCCCGGCGCGCGCGGCCTCGCACGAGCTCATGCCCGCACTCTCATGGAGCGGCAACGAGGGGCTCGACGGCAACGAATACAGCCTGTTCCGGACCTACGCCTCCACCGACGTGGACTGCGTCAACATCGTCTACCGCGGTGCCGTCACGGGCAGTCCTGCCTATGCCCCGAGAACGACCGGGCCGCTGAAGCTCCCGAGCAGCGATGCCGAGATCGCCCTTGCGGCGAGCGGCTGGCTTGCGGACGGCGCGATCGAAGGTTCAACCCTGGGAGCAGACGGCTTCCCGGTCACGACGAGCGAGGGAAGCACCGTCACAGCGGGCACATCGGGAGGCACCGCTTCGACCGGTACGCCGGTGGCAGCGGCCGCCGCAAGAGTTGACCTTCCCGATGTTGACTTCCCCTCGACACGCTACTACTGGACGGTCGTTCCGGTCGAGTTGCGTACGTTGCCGGACAAGACCCGCAAGTACATCGACGTTGACCTGCCGCAGGATGCCTGTGCGTCAGGGCGGGTCGCCTCGTTCGGAAAGGAAAGCGACCCCGTTCGCGTCGCCTCGACGACACCGTACGTCAGCGGCCTGACTCCCAACGGGCGCCTCCTCGCCTCGGCCTCCAGACAGCCCGTCGTCTTCTCGACCCCGCTCATCACCTGGGAGCCGGCAACAGCGGCAAGCTCCTACGAGGTGCAGTGGTCGCGGGCGAAGTATCCGTGGCGGGCACAGGGCACGACATCGACGTACTCGACCTCGGCCGTGCTCGACCTTGCCCCGGGAACCTGGTACTACCGCGTGCGTGGCCTCAACCAGGCCCAGTTCCGCAAGGCGGAGATGGTCTGGTCAACGCCGATCAAGCTCAGGGTGGCGAGGCCGACGTTCCACGTCGCTTCCCCCGCGAAAAAGTCGAAGACGTAGAGCATCCTTCGTAGAACCGGCCAGGTTCGGCCGTCGAGTAGGCTCGGGGCTCATATGAGCCCCGACCTGCTTCTGGCCCTCTCTCTCGCGGATGCGGCCGACGAGATCTCACTGGGCCGCTTCCGCGCGACCGACCTGCTCGTCGAGACGAAACCCGACTGGACTCCCGTGACGGAGGCCGACCGGGCGGTCGAGGAGGCTCTCCGTGAGCGCCTCGCGGTCGAGCGGCCAGATGACGGCATGACCGGTGAGGAGTTCGGAGGTAGCGGTGGCGGTACCCGATGCTGGATCGTCGATCCGATCGACGGGACCCGGAACTACTCCCGCGGGATCCCGGTCTGGGCAACGCTGATCGCTCTCGAGGAGGATGGCGAGATCACGCTCGGCGTCGTCTCGGCTCCGGCCCTGCACCGCCGCTGGCATGCCGAGCGCGGCGGCGGCGCCTGGGTCAACGACGACCGCATCCGCGTGTCGGCGATCCGGCAGGTCGAGGACGCGGTGCTTTCGTTCCCGCTCGAACATCCGATCCCGGCACTTGCAGGCTACGCGTGGCATGCGCGCGGCTACGGTGACTTCTGGGCCCACATGCTGGTCGCGGAGGGCGCGGTGGACGGTGCTGTCGATGCGGTCGGGGTGAAGGTATGGGATCTCGCGGCGATCCAGCCGATCGTCGAGGAGGCGGGCGGGCGCTTCACCGATGCGGCGGGCGTGGCACGCATCGACGGAGGCACGGCGATCTCCTCCAACGGACATCTCCACGACGTGTTACTCGAGGCTCTTCGACCCATCTCGCGGTGACCCGGCACCAGAGAGTCTTCGATGAGAGCACGGCGGAGCCTGAACGACCACCGTTTGCGATCTATCCCGGATGGCACGCGGCGTCGGCCACCGTCCCGGTAGCCCGCACCGCCGCCTCGTACACCGGGTCACGTCCGGGTCGGTCGAGCTCATCCGAGAGAAGATCGCTCGAGCCTGGCAACGCACCCGGCGACTCGACCTGCTGCCCGTCTACGCGGACACTCTCGACGGCGGCGGCCTGCCGTCGGGTCAACGAGACCTCGCGCTTCAGCCTCGACCTCAGCCAGCCGGCTAACAGCTCGGCGTCGGCCCGTGGGCCCTCGACCCGGAGCCGTTCGACCGACCCGATCTGAGGCCACAGCGCCGCAAGACGCCGCCGCCACGGGAGCGTCCGCGCGAACGCGATGTCGGAGATAGCACTCCGCTCGAAGAGCGGCACGAGTGCTGCATACGCGGCCGGGACGCGAGACCACTCCGAGGAGTCCACGACAAGCCTGTCCGCCACGCCGAGGATCTCGTCGAGCTCACCGCCCCCGGCGGCGAGCTCACCGCGCCAGCGACAGAACACCGGTAGGCCGGAGACGAGTAACGGAGCGACGACCGAGCCCGGATGGTGGGCCGCGTCACCCCGGAGCCTGATCTCGATCACCTCCGAGACCACCTCGTGCGCCAGTCCCGGGAGCCGGAAGACCTTCAACTCGGCGTGGGCAACGATCTCGGCCCGAGGGCCCGACTCCGGAAGCAGAATGATCGTCCGGGCGGGATGTCTCTCGGCGAGACCGGCAAGCGTCTTCCGGGCATCCGTATGCCACCCGGGCGGGCACCAGACGAGATGCGTCATCGTGCTCGTGCGGATCTCGGGCCTCCCGTCGGCCGCCTCCGCCGCACGGAGCGCCCCCAGCTGCCGCTCGATATCGGAGACGAGGCCCACCGAGCCGCTAGTGCCGACGCCAGGAACGTGCGTCGCGGCGGATCAGATCGTCGGCCGCCTTCGGGCCCGGACTGCCGCTCGCGTAGTTCGGGAAGTTCGTCCGGTCGCGCGCCCAGCCGCCGACGATCGAGTCAACGAGCTTCCACTGCTCCTCGACCTCGTCCTCGCTCGTGAACAGCGCGGCGTCGCCGAGCAGGCAGTCGAGGATGAGCCGCTCGTAGGCCTCCGGAAGCTGCGTTCGGAACGAACCTCCGTAAAGAAAGTCCATGTGCACGGTGCGGATCGTCATACCGGCACCCGGCACCTTGGCACCGATCGCAAGCGAGACACCCTCGTCCGGCTGCACCTGGATGAGCAGCACGTTCGGACGCAGGTCGTCGCCCGCGATCGCCTCGAACGGCGGATGGGGCGCCTGCTTGAACTGGATCGCGATCGTCGTCTCCCTTCGGCCGAGTCGCTTGCCGGCACGGACGTAGAACGGGGTGTCGGCCCAGCGCCAGTTGTCCACGTAGAGCTTCGCCGCAATGTACGTCTCGGTCAGGGAGTCGGGCGAGACGCCGTCTTCCTCGCGGTAGGAGGGCACCTCGAGCCCCTCGACGAATCCTGCGCCGTACTGCCCCCGTACGACCGACTTCGGGCCCGGGGTGTGCATCGACTTCAGGACCTTCACCTTCTCGGTGCGAACCGCGTCGGCAGTGAAGTCGATCGGCGGCTCCATCGCCGTGAGCGCGAGGAGTTGCAGCAGGTGATTCTGGAAGACGTCGCGGATCGCTCCGGCCGGCTCGTAGAAGCCGGCGCGCCCCTCGATGCCCATCGCCTCGGCAACCGTGATCTGCACGTGGTCGATGAACTGACGGTTCCAGACCGGCTCGAAGATGCCGTTCGCAAACCGCAGCGCCAGCATGTTCTGCACGGTCTCCTTGCCGAGGTAATGGTCGATACGGAATATCTCGTCCTCGCGGAACCAGTGGTGCAGAAGATCGTTCAACGCGCAAGCCGACGCCAGGTCGTGGCCGAACGGCTTCTCGACGATCAGGCGAACCCAGCCCTCCCTGTGGCGTCGCTCGCCGATCTCGGTGACGCTGTCCGTGAAGGTCTTCGGTGGCACCGCAAGGTAGTAGAGGCGGTTACCCGCCGTGCCGTGCTCCGCATCGACCTCCTCGAGGGCCTCCGCGACGCGGTCATTCCCGTCCTCGTTGCCGAACTCGGTTTCGACGTAACGCATCCCCTCAGAGAGCAGGTCCCAGACGTCTTGCCGGAACGGGTCACGTGCGTGCTGCTTTACCGCCTTCTTCATCGTTGCGACGAACGTCGCCGAGGTCTGCGCCGTATGGGCGACCCCGAGGATCGCAAAATGGTGCGGCAGAAGATTGCGATAGGCGAGCGAGTACAGGGCCGGAATCAGCTTCCGTCGTGTCAGGTCGCCGGTCGCGCCGAAGATGACGATGGCACACGACTCGGGTCTCCTCGCGAGCTGCATACCCTCGAGGAGCGGATTGGCTGGTTCCCGGCTCACGCGGACGCCAGCGCGCCAACCCTGGCCCGGATGCCGTCGAGCAGTTCGGCAAAAGAGTCGGAAAACTTCTGCACGCCCTCCGCCTCGAGCGTGTCAACGACGTCGGCGTAGTCCACCCCGGCGGCGGCGAGGTCGGCAAGGAGCCGGCTCGCTTCGCCGAGTCCCTCGGTGAGGCTCCTCCCCTTTACCTCGCCATGATCCTCGAACGCCCTGACCGTCTCGAGCGGCATCGTGTTGACCGTGTTCGGGCCGATCAACTCCTCGACGTAGATCACGTCCCGGTAGGAGGGATTCTTGGTCGAGGTGGAGGCCCACAGGCACCGCTGCGGCCGGGCGCCCTTGCTGGCGAGATAGGCCCAGCGGTCGTCGCCGACGACGTCGAGGTAGTGCCGGTAGGCGAGCCTCGCGTTCGCGACGGCCAGCTTCCCCTGTAGATCGGTGCGACCGACTGCCTCGAGACGCCTGTCGGCCTCGCTATCGACGCGGGAGACGAAGAAGCTCGCAACCGACAGCACCTTGCCTGGGTCGCCACCCGAGGCGACGAGACGCTCGAGGCCGCGAAGGTAGGCCTCGGCGACGGCCGCATACCGCTCGAGCGAGAAGATCAGCGTCACGTTGATGGGGACGCCCCTGGCGATACAGTCCTCGATCGCCCCGAGTCCCGGCTGCGTGGCAGGGATCTTGACGTAGAGGTTCTGACGGCCAACCTCCCGGTTGAAGCGGATCGCCTGGTCGAACGTCCTCTCTCGCTCGTAGGCGAGGGTCGGATCGACCTCGAGCGAGACCCAGCCGTCTACGCCGTCAGAGCCTTCCCAGACCGGGAGCATCAGGTCGCAGGCTTCGCGGATATCGGTCATCCCGAGCGCAAAGAAGATCTCAGCCGGGTCGTCGGTCTCTGCGGCGACCTCACGCAGTTGCTCGTCGTACAGGTCGCCCTCCGCGAGGGCCTTCTGAAAAATGGTCGGATTGGAGGTGACCCCGACAATGGAGTCATCTGCGATGAGCCGCGCAAGTGCGCCGGAGTGGAGCATCTCGCGGGAGAGGGAGTCGATCCAGGCACTCACACCGGCCTCCGCCAGCTCCTGCATGCGTGTGGAATCAGCCATCCGACATCCTTTCGAGCTCCGTCACTTTCGCAAGACGCTCTGCGTAGCGGCCTCCGCCGATGAACCGGGCCTCCAGAAAGACGCGAACGAGCTCCTGCGCCAGCTCGCCCCCGACGATCTCCGAGCCGAGGCAGAGAACGTTCATGTCGTCGTGCTCGACCCCTTGATGCGCGGAGTAGCCGTCGTGGCAGATTGCTGCGCGGATGCCGGGGATCTTCGAGGCAGCAACCGAGGCGCCGACACCCGACCCGCACACGAGAACGCCGCGGTCGGCCTCGCCGTTACGGATCGCGAGGCCGAGCTCGAGCGCCTTGTCGGGATAGTCAACGCGCGCTGCACCGGTGTCCACGCCGAAATCGACGGTCTCGTGGCCCGCGGCTGCGACCGCGGCGAGCACCGCTTCACGGAGCTTGACGCCGCGGTGGTCAAAGGACACTGCGACCCTCATCCGATCTCGGCCTCGAGTGTGGCGGCGATCGAATCGGCACTGATTCCGAGTTCGGCGAACACGCGCTGGTATGGTGCAGAGGCCCCAAAACGGTCTAGACCTATTATTGCGCTCGCATAGCGCTCCCAGCCGAGAGTCACCCCGGCCTCGACGGCGACCCTCACCTCGACGGACGGCGGTAGAACGGAGTCCTGGTAGTCGTCGTCCTGTTCGTCGAAGAGCTCCCAACAGGGCATCGAGACAACACGGATGTTCGCCTCGAGCGACTGTGCCGCGTCGAGCGCGAGGTGCACTTCGCTGCCGGTCGCGATCACGATCGCCTCGGGCTCTCCCTCGCCACGCTGCCAGACCGTGTAGGCGCCGCGTAGGGCACCGTCCGCCGCCGCGACGACGGTGCGATCGAGCGTCGGAAGCTTCTGACGGGTCAGCGCCAGCGCCACCGGGCCGTCGGGCCGCTCGATCGCGATCCGCCAGGCCATCGCCGTCTCGTTCGCGTCGGCAGGCCTGACGTACCAGAGGTTCGGGATTGCGCGCAGTGCCATGTGGTGTTCGACCGGCTGGTGCGTGGGACCGTCTTCGCCGACGGCGACCGAGTCGTGCGTCCAGACCCAGGCCGTGCGAAGCCCCATCAGCGCCGAGAGGCGCACGGCGGGGCGCATGTAGTCGGAGAAGATCAGGAACGTCGAGCCGTAGGGCCGGAGCATGGCGGGATCGAGTGCAATGCCGTTGACGATCGATCCCATCGCGTGCTCGCGGATACCGAAGGCGATATTGCGGCCGACATGCGTTGCCGAGAAGATTCCGGCACCCTCGAACTCGGTCTTGTTCGACTCGACGAGGTCGGCCGACCCGCCCACCATCGTCGGTGTGAACGGCTTCAGCGCCTGCATCACCTTTCGGCCCGCGTCGCGGGTCGCGACGTCCTCGCCCGCGGGGAACACCGGCAGCGCCTCGCGCCAGCCCTCGCGTGGCTCGCCACGGAGGTCGAGCTCACGCTCCTGCGCAAGCGCCGGGAACGCTCCTGCCCATGCGGCCACGCGCCCGTCCCATTCACCCTGCAGCTCGGCACCACGGGGGCCGATGACGGCCATGTGCTCGCGCACGATGTCCGAGACGGCGAAGGTCTCGTCGGGATCGAACCCCATCACCTCCTTGGTGGCCCTGATCTCGGCCTCTCCGAGCGGTGCTCCGTGTGCCTTCGACGTGTCAACCGCGTTCGGTGCGGGATAGGCTATGTGGGTGCGAAGCACGATCAGCGAGGGGCGTTCCTCCTCGGCCTTCGCGGCAGCGAGCGCACCGAGGAGCGCGTCGAGATCCTCCGAGTCGCCGACGTGCTGGACATGCCAGCCGTTCGCCTCGAAGCGCTTGCCCTTGTCCTCGGTCGTGAACGTGAGCGACGTCGTCCCGTCGATCGTGATGCGGTTGTCGTCGTAGACATAGACGAGGCGGCCGAGCCCGAGATGGCCCGCGATCGACGCCGCTTCCTGGGTGACGCCCTCCATCAGGTCGCCGTCGGAGCAGATCGCGTAGATCCACGAATCCACGATCTCGTGGTGAGGACGGTTGTAGCGGTCGGCGAGGAATCGCTGTGCGATCGCCATCCCGACGCCGTTCGCGAACCCCTGGCCGAGCGGCCCGGTCGTCGTCTCGATCCCGGCGGTGTGTCCCCACTCGGGATGGCCAGGCGTGCGCGAGCCCCACTGGCGGAACTGCTTCAGGTCGTCGAGCGTCAGGTCGTAACCTGCGAGATGCAGCGATGCGTACTGGAGCACGCAGGCGTGGCCCGCAGAAAGGATGAAACGGTCGCGTCCCGGCCACAGCGGGTCGGCCGGATTGTGGCGCATCACGTCGCGGTAGAGCAGGTATGCCAACGGTGCGAGCGCCATTGCCGTGCCAGGATGGCCGGCGTTCGCCCGCTGCACCGCATCCATTGCGAGCGCGCGAATCGTGTTGACACTTCGAGTGCGGGGATCCGAGGTCATGGCGTTCAGCATAACGGCCGGCGAATCAGCAGCCGCGTCTACTCTGATGACGTGTCCGTTCTGATCGCATCGAACCTTCGCAAGGAACTTTCGGGTGACCCTCTCTTCGACGGGGTGTCGTTCTCGGTCGATCGTGGCCAGCGCCTCGCGCTCGCGGGGCAGAACGGTGCAGGCAAGACGACGTTGCTGCGGGCGATCATCGGTGAGACGACGATTCAGGGCGGCGAGATCGCACTCCAGAAGGGTGCCCGGATAGCCCTCCACGACCAGCGTCCACCACGTGATCGAGGGCTGACGTTGCGCGAGTACTCGATCTCGGGGGCAACGGCCCTCGTGCGCATCGAGGAAGACCTCCGAGAACTCGAGCAGGCGATGGCGGCCGGGACGCACGATTCGGCCACCCTCAGGCGCTACAGCGAGGCCCAGGAGCGGCTCGAGCACGCGGGCGGCTGGGGCTGGCGCGACCGGGCATCCTCGATGCTCCGTGGCCTCGGCTTCCGTGACGCCGACCTCGACCGGCAGCTCTCAACTTTTTCGGGCGGCGAGCTGACCCGCGCGTCGCTCGCCCGTGCTATGGCGGGTGACCCCGACCTGCTGCTGCTCGACGAGCCCACGAACCATCTCGACGTGGAGAGCCTCGAATGGCTCGAGCGCGAGCTGACGACCATCGACGCTGCCGTCATCCTCGTCGCACACGACCGCTGGTTTCTCGAGTCGGTCACGACGGCGGTGCTCGAGCTCGAGGGCGGCAGGGGCCTCTACTTCTCGGGGCCATGGCACCAGTGGCGGATCGAGCGTGCCACACGGGCCCAGGCTGCGGCCAAGAGCGTGAAGCGGACCGGCGCCGACATCGAGCGGCTGGAGCGATTCGTCGAACGGTTCCGCTACAAGAAGTCGAAGGCGAAGCAGGCGCAGGCAAAGATCACCCAGATCGGCCGTCTCGAGCAGGAGCGGAAGAAGGCCGCCGGTGAGCTCGAGAATCTCACGCGGCGCCGACGAAATCTCGGCTTCGAGTTCCTGAAGCCGGCCCGGAGCGGCAGGATCGTGATCGAGATCGAGGGGCTCCGGCTCTCGGCCGGTGGGAAGGAGCTGATCGAGGGAGGCTCGCTCGTGATCGAGCGCGAGGAGCACGTGGCGCTCGTCGGGCCAAACGGGTCGGGCAAGACGACACTGCTCGAGACGCTCGTCGGCCATCGTCAGCCCGATGCGGGGAAGATCCGCTTCGGGCACGGAGTCGAGCCTGCCTACTTCTCGCAGCACGAGGTCGAGCTCGACGAGCGCGGCACCGTGCTCGACTGCGCGGTTGCAATGACCGGCCTCGCACGGCCTCAGGCGCAGAATCTGCTCGGTAAGTTCCTCTTCTCGGGCTACAGCGAGCAGGAGAAGCAGGTCTCGGTGCTGTCGGGTGGCGAGCGGCGGCGGCTGTCGCTCGCGGTCATCGTCGCCTCGGGCGCAAACCTGCTCGTGCTCGACGAGCCGACGAACCATCTCGACCTCGAGAGCCGCGAGGCGCTCGAGGTCGCGCTCGAGGCATTCCCCGGGGCCGTGCTGCTCGTCTCCCACGACCGCGCTCTCCTCGACGCGGTCGCCGAACGGACGGTTGCGATCGAAGGCCACGCCCTCCGCTCCTACGACGGCGGCTGGGCCGATCTCTTGCAGGCGCGAGAGGAGGGGGAGGCTGCCTCACCGGTGGCCGCAGCCCCGCAACCGAAGGAGCCGAAGGCCGCGAAGCCCGCCGCCACGAAGAAGGGGCCGTCGGAGCTCGAGCAGGTCGAGCGCCGCATCACGACACTCGAAACGAAGATCGAGCAGCTCGAAACGAAGCTGGCGGAGGACTGGACGAACATGGACACGCTGACCGAGTACCGCACCTCCCGCGACGAGCTCCAGGAGCTGCTCGCCCGCTGGGAAGCGTTGTTCGAGTCGGCGTAGCGAGCCTGAGGCCATGTCAGGGAAGCCGGGCAACTGCGTGTCCACGCCTCACCGGCATCCTGTCGCGGTGGCGAGGGCGCGGCAGGCCACTTCCATGGCCGACGGTGGTGCGTGACCGAGCCTTCTGACAAGGCGCGTTCGCGCGAGGAGAAAGGTGTTGTCGAAGTTTGCGACCGATGCTTCCACAAGACCGGAATCGGACCCGAGCGCGACCTCTGTCGCGAGGTCACGAATCGTTGAGGTGATCGGGGCGCAGATGACCGAGTGCAGCAGGTGACCGAGTGGGTCGCGCGTCAAGATCAACACGGGCCGCTTCTTGTCGCCCGGTACGTCGGCGAACCAGACCTCCCCGCGTCTCGGTGCCGGTGGGTTCACTCGGTGCCTCCGTACAGCGCCTCGTAGTCGACGTGCTCGTCGGCCAGGTCGAACTCGACGGCCAGATCTGCGACGGCAAGCTCGTCGGCTCCGAGCGGGACGCGCGAGTACGCAGCGATGTCGCGACGGAGCTCCTCTGCGTGGATCAGGCGGTCGAGCGCGACGTCGACGACATCGGACATGGTCCGCTCACCGATCAACGAGGCGGCCTTCGCCACCTTGGCACGATCGAGGGTAATCGTTGCCTTATTTCGTCCCATATAGTTTATACTACCACAGATACGTAAGACGCGCACATCGATGCGGGAAACGGCGGCCGGCGATGTATCCAGTCGGGTCCTTGCTCATGCCCAGCATCCGGTCGTCTCCTCGCCTCGCATCGGCCTCGGGGAGCTCGTGGAGAGCAACGGATGCTGCTCGCCGACAAGGACGGGCACCGTGAGCCGGTTGGAGGGCGGAGCGAGCGGGCACGCCCAGCGTCCGTCGTACGAGCAGGAGGGGTTGAAGGCACCACCGTAGGTCGTCGTTCCGCTCGTCTCGTCGGTGAAGCCGAGGAAGATCCCGCCCCCGTATCCGTCGTTCCACGCCAGCTCGAGCTCGTGCTCCACGTCTTGCACCGTGAACTTCGCAACGCCGACCCGGGTGAACGAGAACGCCCCGCCTGTGCTCGCGCGGAGGTGCCGCCGGTCCGAGGCGGCATCCTCGACGACGGCGGTCGTCCGCCACGAGGGGTCATATTCGAGGAACGGGCAACCTGTGAAGCTGGCTCGAGCGTCCGCCGGGATCGGTGACTGGGGATGGTCCCGGTACTTGCGATCGCGGGTGGCGCGCCAGTGCTGCCAGGCCGACTCGGGATCGGCCGAGGCTCTGATTTCGGCATACAGGTCGAAGATCGCATGCTTCCACGCGAGCAGGTCGACCGCATCGGCTGCGGTGAAATTTGCCTCCCCGGTCACGTCGATGTCTACGCAGCACAGCGCGAAGTGGATTGCGCGCCCACGTGCCGTTGTCACCAACCCCCGCCGTACGTCTCCCGCATAGCCCGCAGCTACAGCGCGGAAATAAGACCTCGCCGCTCGAGCAGAGCAACAACGGCGGTTGCAGACTGCTCGGGTCGTACCCCGACGGTATCGAGTCGTAGCTCGGGGTCGATCGGCTCCTCGTACGGGGCGGAGACGCCCGTGAAATTCGTGATCTCGCCCACGAGAGCCTTCGCATAGAGGCCCTTCGAATCACGCCGCTCCTCCTTTGAGAAGCCGAGACCTTTCGAGAGACGCTCTCGCACGGCGTCGCCGTCGAACGAGTCCACGACCAGGCCGCGCCGCTCGATCTCCGGTCCGATCAAGCGCGCCAAGGTCGTCTTGCCGGCGCCCGAGAGACCGGTGAACCAGAGTACGAAACCCGTTGACCGGCCATCCTTTCCGGCGAGACCTTCACCCTGGGTTCCGAGTTTCGCCACGGTCGAGGCGATCATCCGCGGGAGCGAACGGTTGGCCGTGAAACCTCATGTCGAGACACATGATCGGCCGCCACGAGCGGAGCCTAACCTGCTGCAGGAAACCTGCGAATATCTGGTCGCACGGAGAGGTCGATGAGAGCGGCATCGCCGCCGAACCGGTCTCGGCTTCATGAGCTAGTCTCTGCTCCCGTCCCCGTGCGCAGACATTGGCAGCTCATCACGCGATCTCATCGGCGAACAACGCGTCGAGTGCTCTTCCTCCCAGAAGCAGGCTCGATCCGCCCGCGGGGGGCACGGATGTTGGAGACCGCGCGGGAGGGGATAACGGACCGGACCTTCGCGGCCCTGCAGGCGATCAGCGCATGTCCGTTCCGGGTGCCCCGCTCTGACGGCGACCCCTCGGGGCGGGTCTGGACGTAGATGCGACTTCTCTACGTCCTCGACCGCTTCCCGGTTCTGTCGGAGACGTTCGTCGTGAACGAGGTGCGCGGTCTCCTCCGCGCGGGCGACGACGTGACGGTGTACGCGCGGCGACTGCGTGAGCGCGGCGCACTGCACGCTCTTGCGGAAGCCGCATGGCTTGCCCGGCACGTGCGGGCCGACCACGTCCACGCCCACTTCGCGTTCGGCAACGCGACTGTCGCGCTGCTCTACGGACGTCTCACCGGCGCACCGGCATCGTTCACCGCACACGCGGTCGATCTCTACGGGGGAGTGCCGCGCGCGGTCCTCGGACGGAAGATCGCAGCGAGCGCCTTTGCTGCTGCCGTCAGCGAGCACGGCGCCGCAGAGCTGCGCGCCTGCGCCGCTCCGGTCGACCGCAGCAAGGTGGTCGTGCAGCGCAACGGAGTGGCGCGCGATGCCCTTCGGGCCGCCGAGCCGGAGTCGCCGCCACGAATCGTCGCGATCGCACGGCTCATCGAGAAGAAGGGACTCGACACCCTGATCCGGGCGGCGAGCTTACTCGACGGTGAGGTCGTCGTCGAGCTGGTCGGCGACGGACCCGAGCGAGAGCGTCCCGGATCCCTCGCCCGCGAGTGCGATGTGCGGGGGGTCCTGTTTACCGGGACGCTCAACCACGACGCAGCACTTGGTCGCCTTACCGGTGCGACGGCGTTTGCCCTCACGTGCCGCCAACTTCCCTCCGGTGATCGCGACGGACTGCCGGTCTCGCTCGTCGAGGCCATGAGCGCCGGAGTACCGGTGGTGACCACGCCGATCGGCGGCATCCCGGAGCTCGTGCGGAATGGCGAGACGGGGCTCCTCGTCTCGCCAGACGATCCCGTTATCCTTGCAGCCGCTCTGAAGCGCCTGCTCGACGACCGGCCGCTGCGCAACCGCCTCGCGGCAGCAGGACGCGCAGCGACTGAGCCCTGGGAAATCGGTCGTTGCATCGCGAACCTCCGTGCCCGCTTCAG
>SHVL01000035.1 GCA_009694305.1 Thermoleophilia bacterium | reverse complement strand
CACTCGCTCTGTCCCGTCACTCGCTCTGTCCCGTCACTCGCTCTGTCCCGTCACTCGCTCTGTCCCGTCACTCGCTCTGTTCCGTCACTCGCTCTGTCCCGTCACTCGCTCTGTCCGGTCGCCTACTCCGCCCGGTCGTACGCCCGGCCCGGTTGCGCAGCTAGGCGCTCCACCCTTTCACCCACCCGTCCTTGTCACCGAGTCACCCGCTCCGCTCTGTCACCCGCTCCGCTCTGTCACCCGCTCCGCTCTGTCACCCGCTCCGCTCTGTCACCCGCTCCGCTCTGTCACCCGCTCAGCTCTGTCGTGCCTGCGCCCTCCTGCCCGCCTGCGTCCTTCCACATGATCAGTGCATCTTCCCTGTTGTCAATATAGTAACTACGTCGGACGCCACGCCTGACGAACCCGAACCCCTCGTAGAGGCTGATTGCACCCAGGTTCGAAACGCGCACCTCCAGCGTGTAGCCGCGCTCGACATCGTCGCGCGTCACCTCGAACAGCCGCTCGAGCATCGCAGAGGCGATCCCCCTCCGTCGATACGCCACACCGACCGCAAGATTCATCACGTGCCACTCATCGACATACCGGGAGAGGATGAGGTAGCCGGCGAGCGTTCCATCCGGGGCCACGGCTGCGATCGAAGGAGACCTCGGCTTGGCAAGCTCGCTGACGAACATCGGACGCGACCAAGGCGTGGGATAGGAGGCCCGTTCGATCGCCTCGATCGCGTCGAGATCGGCGAGGTCGAGCGGGCGGGTCGAGAAGCTCACGCCGACCACGTTTGCGCATCGGGCAGACGCACGTACACCGGCTCGACCCCGTCGGCGGGACCGAAGCGGGTCGCAAGCGACGCGTGAAGAGAGGCTCGCGGAACGTGAAGCCCGGAATCGTCCGGCGCCACCTCCGCTCCCTGGCCGACGAGGAGGTCGCGGTAGAGCCGAGCGCCATTACCGACGCAGACACTGCCGGGCGGCGGCGCGACGTCCTCGGGGCGGACTGCCTCGGGTCCGGGGACGAACACCTCTCCACGGCGCGCGTCGATCACCGGGAACGCATTGGTGGCTCCCGCGGCAAGAGCCTCGAGCGTCGAGACTCCGGCAACCGAGAGCCCGAGTGCCAGGCCGAGGCCGCGGGCGACCGAGAGCCCGATGCGCGTCCCCGTGAAGCTGCCGGGCCCGGTTCCAACGACGATCCCCGTGAGCTCCGAGGCCGTGAGACCGGCTGCACGGAGCAATGCGTCAATGTCGGAGAGGAGCAGTTGCGGGCGCGTCACGCGCTCGCCAAGGATCTCGCCGTCGGCCACGAGCGCGCTCGTGGCGAGGTCAGTCGCGGTGTCGAACGCCAGGATCAGCACGCACGAGATCTTCTAGCAGCGTTCCGGTAGCCGTGTCGGCCGAGATCCGCCGCTCGTCGGCGGCACCATGCTCGAGGAGGAGCGAGACCGTCGCCGGGGGGAGAGCTCCATGTCCTGCTTCCGGCCATTCGACGAACGCGATCGTACCGTCGAAGTACGGCTCGACATCCCCCCACTCCGCGTCGCTCAGGCCGCTGAACCGGTACAGGTCGAGGTGCGCGACCGTGGCCGTCCCCTCGTAGAGATGGCCGATCGTGAACGTGGGGCTCGTGACGGGCCCGTCGATGCCGAGCGAGCGGCACGCCCCCCGCACGAGCGTGGTCTTGCCAGCGCCGAGCTCGCCGCGGAGAAGCACGATGTCTCCGGGCACGAGCAGCCCCGCGAGCAGGGCCCCGAACGCCTCTGTCTCGGCCGCAGAATGCGTCGTCGTCTCGATCACGGCTCAGAAGAGGCCGAGCTGGGTCGCGCCGACAGCAACGGCATCCTCTGCGGCGACGGTCGGAATCTCTGTAGCCGGAGCCGCCAGGACAGCGGAAGCAGCCGGAGCCGCCAGGACAGCGGAAGCAGCGTGAACAGCGTGAACAGCCTGAGCTACCGGAGCACCGCTCACACCGCCAGACAGGCCCTGGCCGAGGAGGGCCGGTAGCCGCGAGAAGTCGTCTCGAAGCTCCCGCAACATCGAGGGCGTATACAGGGCCGCAGCCGGGTGATACAGCGGAAAGAGCACAACGGTCGTGCTGCCGAGCACCACCTCCTGCTCCTGGCCGTGAACCCGGGTAATCCCGTGCGACCGTCCCGAGAGAAGCCTCGTGGCGAAGTTCCCGAGGGTGGCGACGACGCGAGGCCGTACGAGCTCCACCTGCCGGACGAGATGCGGCTCGCACGACGCGATCTCGAGCTCCAGTGGATCACGATTCTGCGGCGGCCGACACTTGAGCACGGTGGTGAGATACACCTCGTCACGGCGCAGGCCGATCCCGGCAAGCAACTGCTCGAGCAAGGCACCTGCCTGGCCTGCGTACGGCTCTCCCCCCTGGTCTTCCTGGAAGCCCGGCCCCTCGCCGACGAGCATCAGCCCGGCATCGAGATTGCCCGAGCCAAAGACAACACGGCTGCGGGTCTCGGCCAACGGGCAACGGACGCAGCCGGCGGTTTCGGCCGCGTACGCATCGAGTGCGTGGGCACGTGCGAGAGCATCCATGCAGCGGCAAGTCTAGGCTGCCCGGCGGATGGGAAGATGTAGCCGCCGGAAGTCGAGATCCGGGTGGCAGGCGAGCGCCTGTCACCCGTTTTCTGCTCAGCCGCAGCCGCAACCGCCGCCGCAGCAGCCGCCACCGCCGCCCGCGGCGCCACCGAAGGACGGCTTCGCGGAGGCACCATGAACGGCAAATGCGGAGATCTGCTTCAGCACGTTGCTCGCGCCACACGCGGGGCAGGTGATGACCTGCTCGTCGCTGCGGACGAGCTCGTCGAAATGATCCTCACACTCCATACAGGCGTACTCGTAAATAGGCATGCCCGAAGTGTACTGTCTCGCACCTATGGGGCGATGGACGACACCGACCCTCGGGGGTGAGATTGTGCGTCTCGAGCCACTCACCATGCGCCATGCCGCTGATCTCTTCGAGGCGTCGCGTGACCCGCGTGTCTGGCGCTGGCTGCCGATCCTGCAGCCGCAGACACGGGAGGAGTGGGACGACTGGATGACGACGGCGCTCGAGCGGACGACTGCAGGCCTCGAGCTCGCCTTCGCAACGGTGTCGCAAAAAACGGGAACCGCGATCGGCTCGACCCGCTACCTCGCGCTGCGCCCGGAGCACCGGAGTCTCGAGATCGGGTGGACATGGCTCACACCGACCGCCTGGGGCACAGGTGCGAATACCGAGGCGAAGCTCCTCCAGCTCGAGCACGCATTCGACGTCCTCGGCTGCCGACGGGTCGAGTTCAAGACCGACGCGCTCAACGAGCGTGCCAACCCGGCGCTCGCCGCACTACCGGCCACGTTCGAGGGAATCCATCGCAAACACATGCTCGTGCGCGACGGAGAGAACCGGGACTCGACCTGGTACAGCATCGTCGACGACGAGTGGCCGGCCGTCCGCGAGTCGCTCCGCGACCGCCTGGTAGCGAGCCGTAAGAGTTGAGCGAGGCAGCAGACAGGCAGGATGCGACCATGCCTATCTGCTGCGCCTCGAACCTCGTGAAGACACACGGCGTCGGTCGGGCAGCCCTACGGGTTCTCGACGGCGTCGACCTCGAGCTCCAGGCCGGGGAGGTCGTGGCAATCGTCGGTCGCTCCGGTTCGGGCAAGTCGACTCTGCTCCATCTCCTCGGGGCGCTCGATCGACCGGACTCGGGCTCGATCGAGCTTGCGGGCACTCGCCTCGACTCGGCGACGGAGCAGGAGCTGACCCGCATCCGTCGCCTGCAGATCGGGTTCGTCTTCCAGTCCTTTCACCTGCTTCCCGAGCTAACCGGGATGGACAACGTCCTCCTCCCTGCCCGTCTCGGAGGCGGTCAGGATGCGATTACACGTGGGATCGCGCTCGTGGCCGAGCTCGGCCTCACCGAGGAGGCCGAGCGATTGCCATCCGTGCTGTCCGGCGGCGAACAGCAGCGGCTGGCCGTCGCGCGCGCCCTCGTCAACGACCCGTCGTTGTTGCTCGCGGACGAGCCGACGGGCAACCTCGACCCTGAATCGGGGGCCGAAGTTCTCGGGCTGCTCCAGCACGCCGCCGCCGCCGGGAAGGCCGTTCTGCTCGTCACGCACCAGGACGACGCGATCGGGATCGCAGACCGCGTGCTGCACCTCAGTGGCGGACGACTCGTCGAGTGAGAGCCGCACTCGGTTACGCTCTCGCGCGCCTTCGCGTGCGGCGCACGCGGACTGTGCTTACGGTGCTCGGGATCACCGCAGCGGGAGCGATGCTCGGGGCGGCCGTGACCGTGTCCTATGCGCTTGGCACCGGGTTCGAGCGAACGGCTGACCGCGCTGATCTCCCGGACATCGCGGCGACCTTTGCACCGACGCAGCGTGCGGACGTCGAGCGGGTAGCCCGTTCGCTTCCGAACGTCATCGATGTCTCGTTTCGCCTCGACCGGGCCGTCATCTTCATCGCGGCAGGTGGGAGAACGACAGAGCGGGCGACGGCGATCGGCGTGCAGGAAGGAGACCGGCGCGGATACGCCATCGTCGACGGGCGCGACGTCGAGCGTGAAGGAGAGGCTGTGATCGAGGCCGGTCTCGCGCGCGCCTGGCACCTCGGTCCGGGCGACGAGATGTTCGCCGAAGCCCTCAACGTGCGGCTCGGCCTGCGCCTCCGGATCGTCGGCGTCGCCGTCTCCCCCGACGGCGTCGCCTATCCGCTTGCTTCGAGCCCGATCTTCTACGTCGACTATCGCGACGTTGCGCCGCTCATCGCTGCGGTGCCAGGAACGGTCGATACCGCGTTGATCTGGCTCGCCAATCCCGATCGCGTCGACGTCACGCTCTCGCAGGCCCGGGCCGCGGGGGTGGGCGTCGATCGCCTCCGCTTCGGAACGCGCGAGTCGCTCCGCCTCCTGATCGGGCAGGCGGCAGGCCTCGTGATCGCGCTACTCGTTGCTTTCTCCGTGATCTCTCTCGTCGTCGCGGGGACGATGCTCGCGGCCTCGTCGGCGGCCGAGGTACAGCGTCGAGTGCAGGGCATCGGTGTGATGCGCGCCGTTGGGATGTCGACCGGACAGGTCACGGCGGCAGCTGCCGCCGAGGGCGCGCTGATCGCAGCTCCGGCAGGTGCCGTCGGCATGGCCCTCGGGTGGTTCCTCGTCGCCGGGCCAACCTCTCATCTGCTTGCGTCGCTGAACCAACTCGGCCCCGGACTCGCGCTTGCGCCCCTCTTGCTCGGATCCTTCGTCGCGCTCGTCCTCATCGTGGCCGGGTTCAGTGCCTGGCCGGCCTGGCGAGCTGCTCGGCGCTCGGCCGTCGAGACGCTCCGGGGCGGAGACGTCGTCGGGGCGGCGCGTGCGCTGCGGTTGCCTGCGGGTGCCACGGGACTCGGCGTCCGCCTCGTCGCGGCGCGCCCGGTTCGCACGCTCGGCGCCGCAATCGTCCTCGGACTCGCCGCCGCGCTCATCCTCCTCGTTCTCTCGATCGCAACCGTCCTGCGCAGCCTCGACCAGCGGCCGCAAGCACTCGGGACGCGGTACCAGCTCACGTTGCCGGCGGGTCAGCCTGCGCTCGAGGCGGCGACTGCGACGCCCGGCGTCGACGGCGCTGCGACGCGCTTCGAGGTTCTCGCTGCGGACTCGTTCCGACTCGGCGAGCCGTTCAAGATCATCTCGTTCGCGGGGGATCACACGCAGTTCGAGGATCCGGTGCTCGACCGGGGCCGCCACCTCAGGAACGACAACGAGGCAGAGGTCGGTCTCGGACTCGCAACCGCGCTCGGCCTCCATCTCGGGGGGACTCTCGCGGCGCAGCTCCCGTCGGGCGCCGAGATCCGCTTCAAGGTCGTCGGCATCGTCCGTGCATTTCAGGATCAGGGTCGCATCGTGTACGTCAGCCCGAAGCGCTTACTCGCCGCCGATCCTTCGGCGCCGTCGACGATTGCCGTGCGGGTCGCGCCTGGGTTCACGGCCAGCGGTGTCAGCGACGCGCTCGAGGCCCGCGGGATTCTCGCGCTCGACAGCGGCGGCATCGCCGGGCAGAGCGTGCAGGGCTTCGCCGCCCGCAGCAGTGGCTTCCTCGGCGTCGTGATCGCGCTCCTCCGGAGCATCGCGATCGTGAGCGGTGTCGTGTGCCTCTATGCGGTAGCGCAGGTTCTTGCGCTCACCGCCCACGAACGACGACGCTCGCTGGCCGTCATCCGCTCGTTCGGCGCGAGCCGCACCCAGATCGTGCTCGTCTTCGCCGGGGCAGCCGCGACGATCGGTGCCCTCGCGCTCCCTCTCGGAGTCGTCGTCGAGCGCTATGCGCTCGGCCCGATGGTCGCCTCGCTCGCCGCCTCCTACGTCAGCCTGCCGCTGGCGGCGGGACCGCTCGAGATAGCCGCCACCGCAGCGTCACTCGCACTCGGCGCGACCGTCGTTGCGCTGCTCCTCGGGCGGGCCGCCACATCGCGGCCAGTCGTCGTCGACCTCACCGAGGAGTAGGGAGCGCCAAGCGGGCGTTTCGATCCTCGGGGCGACCGGAGAACCCCTTCGCCCGACCGCCCTGGTAATCGAGGAACGAGAGCGCGAGCGACGCATCGGCGAGCGCTGAGGTCGCGTGGTCGATCATCCACGTGTCGATCACGAGCCGGCCGTCGGCTGTCTCGCCCAAACGGAAGACGCGCGCCTGCTGCGGGTAGTCCACGAGCGACGATGTGCCGATCAGCCAGTAACCCCCACGGGCCGTCGGGCGAGGCGTGATCCGATTCCGATGCGTGTCGCCCGAAACGACGGCCGCGACGCCCGGATCCGCATCGAGGAGCGCCAGCGCCTCTTCTCCGCCTTCGGCTGTTGTGAGCGGAGAGTGAGAGAACACAATGACGTGGTCCTCACGCGCGGCCACGAGTGCTCGACGAAGCCACAGCACCTGCGCCGGCCGGACGATCCCTGACGCACCGCTCCCCCGCCGGATCGTGTCGAGGGCAATGCCGCGAACCCCCGGAGCGATCTCGAAGGTGTAGTCCAACAACCTCCCGCTGCCGCCCTGACCACTGGCGTCACGGAGACGGTCCACGACGGCACGCGCAGCGAGCTCGCGACGACGAGGATCCGGCGTGACGCGCACGGAAGGGCCAGGTAGACCCTGCGTCAGAACCTCCTCGACGTTCCGCGGCCGGAGCTCGGCAATCCGCGCGGCATCGACGAACTCGTCGTCGAGGCCAGAGAGCTTGCGGCCACCCACAGCGATCGCGCGCGTCCGCTTGCTTGGCGCGACGTTTCCCTGCACGAGGAGGTCGTGGTTTCCGATGAGTGGAAACCACGGAGCCCGGAGACCCGGCGAGACGAACCGACGCTGCGCGGAGGCGAGCAGGCCGGGATTCCGTGGCGGATCGACCTCGGGTCGGTAGTAGACGGGGTCGGGGTTCGCCGCATCCTGGACGCCCTCGTAGGCGCGCGCCCCGCTCGCGGGATCGACCTGACCGCCGTTGAGAACGGCGACCGCAGTCTCGAGCTCGTTCTGCTGCGCGTTGTCGATCAGGTCACCGGTGACGACTACTGCCTGCAGATCGAGCCGGTTGAGCGCCCGCACGGTGGCAGTCAACACCTGCGCCGTCAGCGTCTCCTGGGGCCGGAACGCCGAGGTGAACGGTGACCCGAAGCGATCGAGCGGCTCGAGCCGGGCTGGCGACTCTTCGTCGACGACGTGAGCGTCGGTGATCTGGGCGAAGGTCGCGAGCTCGCGCGACGGCTCGACCACCGGCGCAAGCTCGCTGCGAGGGACGAACGGCTCTCCGGGGCCACGACCGAGAACGCCGTCCCCGTCGTCGTCGATCCAGGTCGCGTCGAGCGTCGACTCGGCCTTCGGCGCGGCGGCTTCGTCCGGGCGGGTGAGGGCCCACGCAATACCGGCGCTGACGACGATGACCGCGATCAATGCACCGATGCGAACGATCATCCGATCCACCCGAAGCGGACCCACTCGACGGTTGCCAGAACGAGGAGCACCGAGCTGACTCCGATAATCGCGACGTTTACGCGTGTCCGCTCCCCGAGCACGCCAAGGACGAGGAAGAACGGGAAGACGACGAGTCCGAATCGTGGGAGTGAGAGGAGCGGTGACGGAGTCGCCGGGAAGCTGAGCGGGAGAGCAAGGCTGAGCGCCGCGAAGAGCCCATACGGAGCGCCGACCCGTCGCCACGCGACGACCGTGAGGGCGACGAACAGAACGAGGAACCCCGCATTCACGAGCTCACTCGGCCAGAGGAGATCGGGGCCTCCGGGCTCGCCCAGCTCCGTAGCGGTCGTCCACGCCTTCCCGAGGCCATGCCAGATCCCACCGAGCGGCCCTGCCGGCGAGAGATGCCGCTTCCACAGTGCCTGGGCACCGAAGAGATCATCGAGGCTGCCGCGGGCGTCGTGCACGACGAGCAGATGCACCGAGGCGATCAGCGGCGCAGCCGCGAGGGAGAGAAGTGCGCGCCGCCGATCGCCCGAGCGCCACGCGATGATCGCGAGCGCGGGCAGAATCGCAATGCCGGCGACACGCGTCAGGATGGCGAGACCGCAGACAACACCCGCCGGGAGGAACCGTCCCCGCTCGGCGAGCAGGAACGCTCCTACCGCGAGAAGCAGGTACAGCGACTCGCTGTAGACCGCACCGAAGAAGAAAGCGGTCGGGAACAGCGCCACGTAGAGCACGGCGCGGCGAGACGACGACCTGCCGACGAGGCGTACGCCGAGACGTTCGAGCAGTACGAGGGCGCCGAGCAGCGAAGCGAGCGAGATGAGGACGCCGGCCGTCAGGTCGTGGCCGCCGAGCAGGGCGCCGAGCAGCGAAACGAGCGCCGGGTAGAGCGGCCAGAAGGCGAGCGTCTCTGCGGCCCCGTGATACCCCTGCTCGGCAATTGTCAGATACCAGACGCTGTCCCACCGGGCCCAGAGGTCGATGGGCCAGCCGAGGTCGTGGAGGAGCGGGCTTGCGGCCTCGCGTTCGAGGCGCGCGTGCGTCGGGAGCTGTGCTGCGAGCAACGCCACGGCAGCGATCGCAGCACGGGTCCAGAGGAAGGTGCGGACGGCGTACCACGACCTCGCCGTGGGCACTTCCGGGCTCACGTCGGACGCGGCCAGCATGCCTCTGTCAACCGGGCTGTGGTCAGTACGTGAACGTCGTCGCCCCGTCTCCAACCCATTCCCAGAGCGCGGCGGCGCCAAGGATCGAGGCGTTTGAGATCAGCGTCGTCTCGTCGAGATGCCGACTCCGCACGCAGACAGGGCACAGGTAGATCGTGCCACCGTTGTCGGCAAACTGCCGTGAGAGCGCCGCCAGCGAGGGGCGCCCCTCGTCCTGCACGCCATCGGTGCCACCTTCGAAGCCAAGGCGCACGGCCTCCTTGGTCATGAAGAACAGCACATCCTTGCCGGCATCCTGGGCTGCCGTCGCGACGAGATACGCGATCGTCGATGCCTCCTCGTCCGCCGGCCCTGCAGTCAGGTTGACGACGACGCGGTTCATACGGCTTCCTCTCCTCGAGGGGCCTCGAGGCGCTCCGCCGCGAGCAGAATCGTCAGGGCGGTCTGCCCCTCGGCAAAGCCCCCCCGTCTGGCGGTCCTCACCGCTTCCTCGAGCGGCATCCGCACGAGAGTCACGCGTTCCCCCTCGTCGGGATGCGCCTCTCCCACCGAGACGCCGGTGGCAAGCCAGGCATCCGACCGGAGGCTCAGGTGTGCACTCGACGAGAAGAAGGTCGTCAGGTGCACCCACTCAGCAGCCTCACCCCCCACTTCCTCATGAAGTTCCCGGCGCGCCGCGTCCAGCGATGACTCGCCGTCGGAGACCGATCCGGCCGGAACCTCGAGCGTCCAGTCTCGCACCGGGTGACGGTACTGCCGGACGAGCAGCAGCTGATTCTCGGCGGTGATCGCGGCTACAAACACCGCGCGAGATGCCCCGAGGTAGGAGTACGACGTCTCGCGACCGTCCCAGAGCAGCCGATCGTCGATGTGATCCCGCCACGGTGACGATGCGAGCAACTCGCTCGAGACGAGCTCGAGCGGCGGTGGCTCCGGCAGCGACGGCCCGAGATGCGAGACCAGCCTCGCCGTGTTCGGAGCTCGCTTGAGCAGAGGGTCGCGGGCGATGATTGCGAGATCGACGAGCGTGTCGATGTCGCGCCAGGCCTGGAGATGGACGACGCGAAGGCCCGCGGCCTCGCACCGGGCGCGTGTGACCGCGTAGACGGCAGGGGTCGACCACGGAATGTTCTCGAACGGTCGGCTGTCCGCCTCCCGCATCGCGATGAGCCAGTACCCGCCGTCCATCGCCGGGCCGAGAACGACATCCGCCCCGTCGGCCAATGCCGAAAACGCCGCAGTCAGCGAGCCAGGAGGCACGCCCGGGATATCCGACGAGACGAGCGCGACAGGCCCCTCGCCAACATGTCGTTCGATCCCGAGGCGAAGCGCATCCGCGAGACCTCGGCCCTCCTGCGGGACAAGGGGAACGCCCGGGAGCAAGGCTTCGAGTGGCGCTCGATCGACCTCCGAACCGAAGAGGACGCGCGTGTCCTCGATCTCCCGACGGCACGCATCGACGGTGTCGAGCAGCAGGCACCCGTGGAGCTCCGCAGCCCGGGACGCGGTCAAAGGAGGGACCAGCCTCGTCTTCGAGCGCCCCGGCGTCGGCGCTTTCGCAACGACGAGGACGATCCCGCTCACGAGATCCTCCGCAGCGCGCCGAGCGCCTGCTCGCGCCAGCGGCTTCGGTGCGCGACGCCCTCGGGGCGACTCGCTCCCTCGGCGCAGTACCAGTCGTAGGAGCGGATCAGCGCCTCCGCCCCGCTTCGAGCCGGGGTCCAGCCGAGGAGCTCCTCTGCCCGCGAGCAGTCGAACACGATGTCCTTGTCCGCCGAGAGGCGATGCCAGCGCTGGAGCGGCGAGACATGGGCGGCGTCGAGCACGGCCAGCGCGGCCTTCGCCGGCGCCGCAGGGATCCCCACGACTCTGCTGCGCGATCCCGCATGCTGGATCAACGTCTCGAGGTCCGCGCGAATAGAGCCACTGATCCGACCACCGACATTGAGAACGCCGCCTCCCCGGCGGGCTGCGGCGAGTTCGAGCGCGTGCACGAGATCGGACACGTCGAGCAGCTGGTAGCGATTCGAGCCGTTCCCGAGCGTGTAGATCCTGCGTCCCTCGCGGATCCAGCGAAAGAGGATGCCGAAGACACCGAGCCGCTCCGGGCCGATGAACGCCGAGGGTCGGAGGACAAGAGGAGACGGCGCAGCTTCGAGCCACGTTCGTTCGGCTGCGAGCTTCGAGCGGCCGTACGGCTCGCAGGGCTCAGGTGTGGCAGTCTCGGAGACCGGCGGCGGCAGTATCCCGTAGACGACGCCGGAGGAGACGAAGACGCTTCGACGCACGCCGGCTTCGCAGGCAAGACGCGCAAGTTGGGCGGTCGCCGACGCATTGACCGCTTCGAGGTTCCCGCCAGACGGAAGCGCTGCTGCGGCGTGGATGAGCACCTCGACGCCCTCGAGTGCGTGCCGGACGACGCGCTCGTCCCTGACGTCACCGACCACCGATTCGACGCCCACGAACCCGTCCTCCAACGGCTCGAGATCGAGCGAGCGCGCAGCGATGCCAAGCTCACCGAGCCGCCGCAGCAGGTGGACACCGAGAAACCCTGACCCCCCGGTGACGAGCCAGGTCACGCTGCCCCCGGGGCCATGTCAGTCATCCTTCGCCCCTGCCTTGATCCAGGCTGCGATGGTCTCCCGGTCATCGCGGGTCAAGACGCCCCGGAGCGACGGGTCGGGCGGGTGGATCAGCAGGTACGAGAACTCCGGCTTGCCCGGCACGACCCTCTCGAAAGCCGGCCGAGTGGCCGCCGAGACGCGCACGAGATCGGCGTAGGACTTCCCGCGCCGGAGGTCGAGGTACGGATAGGCAACTGGATGGCATGAGATGCACTTTCCGTCGAAGATCGGTTGCACATCTGCCGCGAAGCGTGGCGTCGATCCCCGCGATCCGATGACGATCACGAGAGTCGCGACCGCGCACCCGGCGACGAGCGCAGCGACCGCGATCAGCCCTCGACGGTGAGGAAGTCCGAGACGTTGCATTGCTCGTCGACGCTGAGGAAGACCCAGGGCCCCGGAAGCGGCGAAGGACTTGTTGCCGACCAGCGGCCGGGAGCGTTGCCAGCATTGTGCAGCTCGACCGTGATTCCGGCCTTGGGGTTGACCGCGAGCGTGTAGTTGCCGTCGAGATTCGACCCGGCGACCGTCATCGACAGGCTCGTGCCAGACACAGCCGGCTTCGAGATCGTCGGGTTCGGGACGATGCGCGTCGGGAGCCCGAAGTTCACCGTCTCGGTCTCTCCCTTGTCGAGAGCGACGATGCGGGAGACGTAGATCGACTTCGGCGCATACGCCTTGAGCAGGAATCGCCCCTCGGGCGCATCCGCCAGCGTGTACTTCCCCGTCGAGTCAGTCGTTGCGACCCGGTAATGCTCCTCCCCACCCTGCAGGGTCGATCCCTGGAGCAGCAACGTGACGAACGCGCCCGCGATCGGCTTGCGCGCCTGATCGATGACGGTGCCGGTGATCGTCCCGTTGCCTTTCTGCTCGGTCGACGACGCGGTTCCCTCGACGCTCGGTGGCGGGGTCCCCGGGGTCGTGACCTGCGGCCCACCCGTCGTGCCGTCCTCCCGCTTTGCGCCCTGCGCGATCCAGTCGTGGATGATCTTCATATCCTCGGCAGAGATCGACGGCGCGCCAGGAGGCATACGCAACCCGACCGCTGGAATGTCCGCGATCACCGGGGCGCCGCCCACCTTGAGATAGAGGAAGCTGTTCTCGGGGTCGCCCGCGACAACGCGATAGAGGTCGGGATCTTCGAGCGCCTTGATCCCGACGAGGTCGTCGTACGCCTTCCCGTCCTGGAGATCGAGCGAAGAGTTGACGCCCGGATGGCAGCCCTGGCAGCCGTTCGACTGGAGGACCGACTCGACCTGCGAGAACGAGACGGGCTTGCCGGAGCCTCCGCCGTCGTTCCCCCCGCCGCATGCAACTGCGAGCAGGGTTATGGCAACGCCGACGGCGATCGCGGCGAGCGCGAGTGCAGAGCGACGCCTCATCAGGGCCAGTCTTGCTGCGAGTTCGATCAACGTCAAGCGGCGAAATCTGAACATGGACTTGCGTGCCGGCGTCGTCATCCGTACCGCGCGACGACGGTGAGCATCCGTGATCCGGCCCGTAGCGACGGCCCGAGCTTCCCCGAGACCTTCGATTCGCCGCCTCGGCGCGCGCGCGAAGGCACGGGGATCTCGAGGATCGGCAGACCCTGGCGCGCGGCTTTGACGATCATCTCGGTCGGCCAACCGTAGGTCAGCTCCGCCATTCCAAGTTGCTCAAGCGCGTCGCGCCGGATCGCGCGCATCGGAGGAATGTCATGGACCCGCGTGCCGTAGCAGAGCCGCACGAGGAGAGAGACGAGCGCATTGCCGAGACGCTGGTGCCCCTGCTGAGCGCCCTGCTCCGGATCGACCCTGGCCCCAAGCACGAGCGAAGCGCGTCCCGCGCGGATTGGCTCGACGAGCCTCTCGATCGCGGCCGGATCGTCGCTCCCGTCGCCGTCGAGGAAAACGATGATCTCCGCGTTCGTCGCGCGTGAACCCTCGAGACACGCTCGCCCGTAGCCGCGACGCGGCTCGACGATAACGAGTGCTCCCGCCGTACGGGCGAGCTCGACCGTACCGTCCGTCGACCCGCCGTCGACGACCACGATCGTTTCGACGGTTCCCGCGGGGAACTCGGCAAGCACCGACGGAAGCGACTCCGCCTCGTTGATCACGGGGATCACTGCCACGACGCGTGCACCCGCCGCGAGCGGCGGCGGGTGAGAAGCGAGAGTGCGGCGAGGCACGATCACCCGGGCCAGAGCGAGGGCGACGAACGGTACGTAGACCACGACACGGACCCACCAGGGGAGACCTCCGTGCAGCGAGTAGACGTAGAGGAGCGGCAGCGTCCCGGTGAGCCAGAGCCACGCGGGGGCCGCTGTGATGGCGAGGTACGGGAGCAGCCACAGCGTGTACCAGGGCTGCAGGTTCGCACTCGCAAGGAGCAGTCCGCCGAGCACGAGAAGACTCGTGCGCGCTACCTGATCGATCGAGGCGTGCTCCCGGAGGCTGAGAATGGCGACAAACAGCAACAGGACGACGAGCAGAACCCTCAGCGCCAGCATCCAACCGAGGTGTGGCCGCAACGCGGTCCAGGCAAGCGACCCGAGCTCCTCGTGGCGAATGTAGTGCGGCACGCTGCCGACGACTCGTCGGCCCACAGCGAGGTACGGGATATAGGCGAGCAGGCAGGGGATCACGGCGGCGAGCGCAAATCGCCACCGGCCGCGGCGGACGAGTGCGGGCACGAGCAGGATCGGGCCAAGCTTCACGAGCGCGCCGAGAGCGACAGCGAGCCCCGCGAGAGTGAACCGCCGTGCCTGCCAGGCCGCAATGAGAGCTGCGCCGGCGAGAAGCGCGAGCGTGTCGACATGACCGTTCGCAGCGATCTCGCTGATCGCGATCGGATGCCACGCGACGAGTGCGACTCGCTCGAGCGGCGCTCCCATCCGGGACAGAACGAGAACGAGGAGCCCGATCGCCGCCGCCTCGGCGAGAAGGAACAGCCACGTCGTCGCCCGCACGCCGTTCCCGAAAACCGCTCGCGCAGTGAGGAACGATGCCTGGGCGCCAGGCGGATAGACGGTCCGCCAGTCGCGGCGGTTGATGTTCGGCCAGATCGTCCCGTCCCGATACTTCGCGAGTGCGCGATCGTTCGGCGGGTAGCGATACGGATTGACGCCGGCTGCCTGGAGCCGCGCATCCCAGGCGTAGCGAAACGTGTCGGTCGTCAGGGGTGGCGGCATTCCGGGATCGAGGGCGAAGGCGCGCATCAGGATCGCGAGAGCGAGGACGAGGACGATCCCGCCACGGCCGACACCGAGCCCGCGCCAGCAGATCCAGGCGGCCGGCAGGAAGAGCGCGAAGGCGAGCATCTGCCCCACGACCTGGGTTCGCACATCGGTCTCGCCGCGCAGACGAAGCTCGAGAGCGGCGATCGAGAGCCCGAGCGCCGCGGCCACGGCCGCGCGCCTCATCGCTGTCGTCTCGCGTCGAGCGACCAGCGCCGCGCCTCGGGCACGAACGCGACCGCGAGGGCGACGACGGCCGGGAAGACGAGCGACCACGCCCACTCGCCTGGCACCCCGATCTCGCTGATCCAGAGACCGAGGAGAAATGCCCAGGCGAGCACACCGACGATCCGCAGCCAGAGCCCGACAACGAGCAAGAGACCGAGCGCGATCTCGCCGACGAGCTGCAACCGGGCGAACAGCGACGCATGATCGGCGATGAAGCCCATCATCTCCTTCCAGGGCTCGGGCGCGTCGCCGTCGGCGGCGTACCCCCTGATCAGACCCGCGTACGAGTCAGGCTCGTAGAGCCCCTTGTGCAGGTTCGAGCCCCACACGGTCAGGAAGAGGATGCCGAGGAGGATCCTCATTCCCGAGAGGGTGATCTCTGCGCCCCGCGACCGCGGGGCCGATTTCACGCTCACCTGATGTTGCGGGCCACGTCCGTTCCGACCGGTTGGTCGGAGACGAGCCGCAGAAACCGCTCGGCCGCTCGCTCAAGCGGTGCCACCTGACGTGAGACGAGTAGGTCGAGATCCGTGACACCGTGCCGCACGGTCGGGCCAAACGGGTGCAGAAAGGCGCCGTCCGCCGTGATCGTGAGCTCGGGGAGGATGTCCGTGACACCGGGCGTCACTCCCATCCCTGCAAGCTCGGCACGTCCCCTGCGCACCACGCCGCGAACGATGTGATCGTCGTCGGAGATACCCCAGCTGCGATGCAGGACGCAGAGGCGGGCGAGCTCGTCCTCGGTCTGATCCTCGACGGTCGTTGCGATCCTGACCGTGATTCCGCGCTCGAGCAGAGCCGGGATCGCGCGCTCGACCTTCGCGAAGTTCTCGGGGCCGCGGAACGCGTCGTTCCGATCCGGCTCATCGGAGTCGAGGGAGATCTGCAGTGCAATGTCGAGTTCGGCGAGAGGCTCGAGCCGGGCCAGAAGGCGATCCGTGAACAGCGTTGCGTTGGTCAGGGCGACCGTGGGAAGGATCGATGCGATCTCGGCCAGCGTCTCAGCTGCACCGGGGAGCATGAACAGCTCCCCACCGGTGATTCCGATCGCACCGAAGCCGAGCTCCTGCGCTTCCCTCACGACGCGGATCATCGTCTCCGCCGACAAGGTGCGCCGGTTGGCAATCGCGGGCATGGACTCGGTCAGGCAGTACCCGCACGCGAGGTTGCAGTGGTACGTCGCGTAGAGCCAGAGCCGGTCGCCGCAGCGACCTTCCTCGACGGCGGTCTCGAGCGTCGTCTGCGTGCTCATGCGGTGGGTGGAACGTCGAAGGCTGTGCAGAAGTGATTGAGCATCTGCGTGGCGCCGATCAGGATCGCGAGCTCGACCATCTGGTCGTCGCGAAGGTAGTCGAGAACGCGCGCAACGAGCTCGTCGGTGATCGCTCCGGGATCGAGGACGTAGCGATCAGACCACTCGATGATCGTCCGCTCTCGATCCGCGAGCGAGTCGAGCGGAATCTCGTCACACACGGCCGCGAGCTGTTGCTCGTCCACCCCGAACTCGAGCGCCAGCGGTCGATGTGCAGCGAGGCAGTAGCGGCAGGCGTTCAGCTGTGAGACGCGGACGACGACGAGCTCCTTCGTTGCGAGATCGACAGCACCCTCGTCATAGATCTGGCCAAGGAACGGCAGGAGCGTTTCGAGTAGATCGGGTGCGTTTGCGAGCGACCGCTTCAGCGGTGACGCAGAGCCGTCGGCACCGTAGATCGAGCGCGCCGGAAGTGGTGCCTCATCGCGCTGTAGGAGTCGGAGACGGCTCACGGTCAGCCTTTTCTACCAGCTACCGCTGAGACATGACCACGGTCGTAAGACTTATGCAAGACGTGCGGCCTCACTTGGGTCGGCGCATCGTGACGCGGATGAGTCGCCGCGGAAGCCCACCCTCCTCGAACTCCTCGACGTCGACCAGCTCGAACGAGATGCCAGACGAGCCCGCTGCGATTCGCTCAACCAGGTCTTGCGGGAAGAAATGCACGACGAACCCATCGAGCTCGTAGAGGTCGCCGCCGAGCGATATCCCGCGGCCGTAGTCCGGATCGAGCGACGTCCGGGCGGTGTAGATGCAGAGACCGCCCGGTCGCAGCGTCCGCCACACCTCAGCCGCGAGGGAGTGGAGCTGGGGCTCACCGAGCGCCATGCAGAACAGCATGTGCGAATAGCAGGCGTCGAAGCTCTGGTCGGGGAACGGCAGCGTCTGCCTGACGTCGCACTCGACGACAACGATCCGGTCGAGGACGCCGGCCGTCCGGGCTTTCTCCGCAATCGTTGCGAGCGCGACGGGCGCGAAGTCCGCAGCCGTCACCACGAGGCCCTCCTGCGCGAAGAAGAGCGCGTCACGTCCCTGCCCGCTCCCGAGCTCGAGCAGATCCCGAGCGCCGACGCTACGAAGAGGCTCCAGCACCGCGCGCGCAGGCTCGCTGGCCCCCACGCCGTAGCGATCGGGACGCTCGCGGAGCGCCGCCTCCCAGTGCGCTCTCTGCTCGGCGCCGGGCCTTCGAGGCTCGGGGAGGCCGTCAGGCGGAGCCATGCCCGGGAGCTCGTGCGGCTCCAAAACCTTCGGTTCGACATGCACCACTGGCAGGCCGTCTGCCCTCCACACCTCGAAGCCCCCGATCACATCACCGATCCCCTCGTGGCCGAGGCGCCGGAGCGTCGAGGCCGCGAGGCTCGACGACCAGCCGTGGTCGCAAAGCAGGATCGGCGCGGCCCGCTCGAGGTTGACGTGCGGATTGGTCCATGGGCTCGCGGGGTCGAGCCGCCATTCCAGAACGGTACGGGGGACGTGCACGGATCCGGGAACGACCCCGTGTCGCTCCCTCGCACTCTCGGAGCGGATGTCGACGATCATCGCGCCCGCAAGCTGGCGCTCGTGCGCCTCGACGGGAGTCAGCCGGACGATCTGTCGCCGCGCTTCCCCGAGGAGCGCATCGGCGGCACAGGATTCGCGGAGCATGCTCACGCGCCAATCGAAGCACGATCTCGCGCGCCGCGCCGAAAGACCGTCGAGACAGACCTCCCCCGTTGAGGAACTGTTAAGGAATCGGCCCATGTCCGGACGACTGCCGCCGTGGGGTTGACGGCCGAAGAGAGTCAGATTGTCGCCATCGCCGCGCCGCTCGCACGTAAGGCGACGTCGTTGCCGGTCGGCGATGCCCTTCGCTTCGAGTAGCGGCGGGACTACTTCGACCCCGAACGTCGTTACACTCTACGAAGCCCGGTATCCCTCGGAACTGGAGCCCGCAGAACATGATCGAAAGCGTCAACGTCATCGGCACCGGCCGGGTCGGATCGGCAGTCTCGGCGCGCCTCGCAGAGCGAGGCCTGTCGCTCGACTCGGGCACGCCCGACCTCGTGCTGCTGTGTGTGCCCGACCGGGCGATCGGCGAGGTCGCCGTAGGGATCGAGCCGGGCCCGTGGGTCGCCCACGTCAGCGGGGCCACCCCGCTTGCGGCCCTCGCTCCGCACACCAGGCGCTTCTGCGTCCATCCGTTGCAGACGTTCACGCTCCGTCGGGGGCCAGAGCAACTCGACGGTGCCTGGGCTGCAGTCACGGCCGAGAGCGACGAGGCGCGCATCGCTGGAGTGCTGCTTGCGGAGACGCTCGGGCTGCGTCCCTTCCCCCTGCGCGACGAGGACCGTGCCGTCTACCACGCGGGAGCGTCGATCGCCTCCAACTATCTCGTCACTCTGCGTCATGCGGCGGGGGAGTTGCTCGTAGCGGCAGGAGCGCCACCCGAGGCGCTCGATCCCCTGATGACGAGGACGATCGAGAACGACTTCGAGCTCACGGGCCCGATCCAGCGGGGTGACCGGGAGACGGTAGACCGCCACCTCGAAGCGATTCACGCGACCCACCCCGAACTCGAGGCGATGTACCGCGTGCTCGCCGACGCGACGGCGGCGGTCGCGTGAGAGTCTGCCGCACGATCACAGACATCCGGACGGCGCTCGAGCCGTGTCGGGACATCACGGTCGGCCTTGTCCCGACGATGGGTGCGCTGCACGCGGGACATCTGTCTCTCGTCGCCGCAGCGCGGGCGGAGTGCTCGGTGGTCGTGCTGAGTCTCTTCGTCAATCCGGCACAGTTCAGCGACCCCGGCGACCTGAACGGCTACCCGCGCGACGAGAAGAGCGACCTGGCTATCGCAGCCGAAGCCGGAGTAGACCTCGTATTCGCTCCTTCCGCATCGGAGATGTACCCACCGGGATTCCAGACCTGGGTCGAGGTGACGGAGATCGGCGCCCGTCTCGAAGGTGAGCACCGGCCGGGGCACTTCCGCGGGGTTGCAACCGTGTGCCTGAAGCTCTTCACGATCGTCCGCCCCGACATCGTCTTCTTCGGACAGAAGGATGCGCAACAGGTGGCTGTCCTGCGCCGCCTGATCGCCGACCTCGCCCTCGATCTCGAGCTCCGTGCCCTGCCGACCGTGCGGGATCCGGACGGTCTGGCGTTGTCCTCCCGCAACGAGCGTCTCTCGTCATCCGAGCGCGTGCTTGCCCTGGCCCTCCCGCGGGCTCTCGCTACACGTGATCCGGAGCGCGCGCGAGCGCTGCTCGAGAGCGCGGGAGTCGGTGTCGACTACATCGAGATCGCCCCTTTCGACCCGCCCGTTCTGGCCGCCGCGGTCCGCGTCGGCACGACCCGTCTCATCGACAACGTCTCTCTCGAGGAGGACTCATGAGTACCCGCCCCCGCACGCCCGGCCACGGCGCCCCTGGCCCCGGCAAGCTCCCGATCACCGATCTCGTCGGCATGAAGGCGAGCCACTCGCCGATCGCGATGATCACCGCCTACGACGCCCCCTCGGGGCGGCTGGCCGACGCTGCCGGCGCAGACGTGATCCTCGTCGGAGACTCCGCGGCGATGACCGTGCTCGGCCACGATTCGACAGTCACGGCGACGATGGAGGAGATGCTCGTCCTGACGCGTGCGGTCACGCGCGGAGCCCGCCATCCGTTGATCGTCGCGGATATGCCGTTCGGGTCGTTCCAGATATCGGATGAGCTCGCCGTGACGAACGCGATTCGGTTCGTGAAGGATGCGGGCGCAGACGCGGTCAAGATCGAAGGTGCGGGCACGATGCTCTCGCGCGTGCACGCGATCGTCGGTGCAGGCGTACCGGTGATGGGCCACATCGGCCTCACACCGCAGTCGGCGACGGCGCTCGGGGGCTTCAAGGCGCAGGGCCGCACGGCTGCGAAAGCGGCAAAGCTCGTGCGCGACGCACTGGCGCTCGAGGCAGCGGGCTGTTTTTCGATCGTCCTCGAGGCAGTTCCCTCGCCCGTGGCGGCGAAGATCACGGAGCTCCTCTCGATCCCCACCATCGGTATTGGCGCCGGACTCGACGTCGACGGACAGGTTCTCGTCTGGCACGACCTGCTCGGCCTCTACGACGGCCATGCGCCACGGTTCGTGAAGCAGTACGCGAACCTCTCGACGGAGATCCTGCGTGCCGTAGAGGCGTACATCGGCGACGTCCGCGAGCGCCGATTCCCGGAAGAGGTGCACACCTACGGGATGCCAGCCGACGAACTTGCGGCGTTCGAGGCGGAGCTCGCGAGCGGTGCCGCCGCCGTTCCCCTGCCGGGCTGAAGCCCGGCAGGAACGAACACGCGCGCGCCGTCGCAGGCCGGCAACCACCGGTGGCGCCTGGCTCAACCCGGCGCCGGAACGGCCCTCAGAGAACCGACGGGACGACAGCGAGCGTCGCGACGATCACACCCGCGAGCGCCATCGCGCCTGCGACGCCGCGCCACGGCAATTCGAACGTCGTCCGCAGGCCAAGCGCGAGCAGCCCGAGCGACCAGAACGCGAATCCAAGGCCGATCGCCAGGACGAGGACGCGACCGGCTCCGTCGTCCGCGCCGCCGGTCCTGAACCAGTCGGTGCCGAAGGCAAACACGATTGCCGGCACCGTGACGACGATCGAGAGTGCAAACGGGAGGGCCGAGAACGCGACAACCTGCCGCGCCGGACGCGCCGCAGTGTCGACACCGACTCCGCGCGCTCCGAGCCACACCACGAAGCCGAGCAGGAAGTATCCGAAGGCCCCGTAGAGCAACCCGCCGATGAACGTCACGACGGCGAGCACAATCCAGTCGAACGACTCCTCGTCCAGGAGCCTCCCCCACGCCGGCGTCAGGAGCATCGCCGCCATCCCCGCCAGGAGGACGATCGCGAGGATCGGCTCCGAGCGCGCCTCGACGTCCACGTGGTCGTCGTCACGAAGCGCGACGAAGACCTCCGTCGGATGCGTCAGCACCCGCGGGAGAAGGCGCCACCAGCGGCGGACATGCACCTGCGCGTCGTCGGAGGCGCTGAGCGCCTCGGCATCGGCGATCGCACCCGGCTTGAACGGCCCCTCGCTCATCAGAGCGAGCCTAGCGCGCTACGCGCCGGCGGGGACGAGCGCTTCGATGCCGATCGAGGCAGCCGCCTCGGCAAGTCGCGTGTCGGAGACGATCATCACGTCGCCCTCGTCGAGGATCGCCTCGGCCGAGGCGAGGTGGATGGCGTCGTAGCCTCGAAGGGCGCAACCGTCCGCGAGTTCGCCCGCACGCACCGCGAGCTCCTCGGTGAGGACAATGCCGTCGATCTGCTCCCAGAGTCCGGTGAGATCCCCGACGACGATGGAGTAGCGTCGCGAATCAAGTCGTCCGGCGCGGCGAGCCGCCGCTACGGCGGCGCGAGATTCGGCGATCAACGCAACCGAAGCCACACGCGTCTCGGCAGAATCCCAGGCTCTCTGCGCTTCACGGGAGCCATCTTCCGCGAGGACGAGCTTGACCAAAGCTGACGTGTCGAAGTAGACGCTCAACCGCGCTGCTCGATCACGATCTCGCTGACCGATCCCTCCACCGGGGTGAGCCTCTCCGGACGCCACCCCGTCCTCGAACGAGCCCGGATCACGACGCCCTCGCGGATCAGGCGATCGATCTTGCGCTCGCCATTGATCGGCACGAGACGCGCAACGGGCCGGCCGTGCTCGGTGACGACGATCTCCTCGCCCTGCTTCACCTGCTCGACGTAGCGGCTCAGGCCCGCCCGCAACTCGCGAATGCCGACATCCATGCTGCTCATTGTAGCGCTTTGTTCGCACTATTTGTAGTGTTACTCTGAGACATGCCCGTTCGGACTCCCTGCGGGTTAGAGTCGCTCTATGAGCTGCGGAACCTCTTCGAACGCCTCCGGGCGCGACCGCGGCTCCAGCGCATCGACGCTCTCTAGGCAACGATCTCGACAACTGCTCCGACGAGCGCGTAACCGAACGGGCGGATACTGACGTGATCCCGTTCACCGCAGCCCTCCGCGACCAGCTCGCCGCCAATATCGCGCGCCACACTCGCAGCGAGCACGCACTCGACGGACGGCGCCACGCTGCCGTCGCGATCGTCATCGTGGACAGTGACGCTGCGCGTGACGGGCACGATCCCTCTCCCATCGATCCCGACTACTTTGACGGCATCGAGTCCGACGTCACCGGCCTCGACGGGCGCATGACGGGAGTCGCGGGTGGCGCGGCGTTCCTGCTCTGTCGCCGCGCGGCCAAGCTGAGTGCCCACGCAGGGCAGTGGGCGCTACCGGGCGGTCGCTGCGACGGCGACGAGACCGCGCCGCAGGCCGCGCTGCGTGAGCTGCACGAGGAACTCGGGCTGCCGCTTGGCGAAGACACCGTTCTCGGCCTCCTCGACGACTTTGTCACACGCTCCGGGTACGTGATCACCCCGGTGGTCGTCTGGGGCGGCGGGGACGTCGACCTCGTCCCCGACCCGGCGGAGGTCGCCTACGTGCACAGGATCGGGCTGCACGAGCTGTGCCGTGCCGATTCCCCTCGTTTCACGACGATCCCCGAGAGCGATCGGCCTCTGGTCGAGCTTCCGCTCGGCGGAGATCTCATCTACGCGCCGACCGCGGCGATGCTCGTGCAGTTCCGCTGGGTCGCCATCGAGGGTCGAGCCGACGAACGGGTCGACGGGTTCGAGCAACCCATGTTCGCCTGGCGCTAGCGATCAGGCCGCAGCGACGGCCGTCTCGCGCACGGCGAGCACGCCGCGCAGGAACTGCCCCGTGTACGAGCCTGCCACGGCGGCTATCTGCTCGGGTGTGCCGGCGGCGATCAACTCCCCGCCTTCTTCCCCGCCTTCGGGGCCGAGGTCTACGACCCAGTCGGCCTGCTTGATCACGTCGAGGTTGTGCTCGATGACGAGCACCGTATTACCGGTGTCCACGAGCCGCTGCAGCACCTCGAGCAGCTTCTCGATGTCGGCAAAATGGAGGCCCGTGGTGGGCTCGTCGAGGATGTAGAGCGTCCTTCCCGTCGCAACCTTGGACAGTTCTGATGCGAGCTTGACGCGCTGCGCCTCGCCGCCCGACAGCGTTGTCGCCGGCTGGCCGAGGCGGATGTAGTCGAGCCCCACGTCATGGAGGGTCTGCAGTCGCCGGCGGATCTTGGGGATCCGTGCGAAGAACTCGAGCGCCTCCTCGACCGACATCTCGAGCACGTCCGAGATCGACTTCCCCTTGAAGCGCACCTCGAGGGTCTCCCTGTTGTACCGCTTGCCGTGGCACGTCTCACACGGCACGTAGACGTCGGGGAGGAAGTGCATCTCGATCTTGATCTGGCCATCGCCCTTGCAGGTCTCACAGCGCCCGCCCCGCACGTTGAAGGAGAAGCGGCCGGGCTTATACCCGCGTACCTTGGCCTCTGGCGTGAGCGAGTAGAGGTCGCGGACATGGGTGAAGAGATCCGTGTAGGTGGCCGGGTTCGACCGCGGAGTACGGCCGATGGGAGTCTGGTCGATGTCGATCACCTTGTCGAAAACCTCGATGCCCTCCACGTCCTCGTGCTCACCCGGCTTGACGCGCACCTTGTTGAGGCGGTTCGCGAGGGCTTTGTAGACGATCTCGTTCACGAGCGTGGACTTTCCCGAGCCGGAGACGCCGGTGACGCAGATGAACTTCGCCACCGGAAAGACAACGTCGATTCCCTTCAGATTGTGCTGAGCTGCTCCGCGGACGGTGAAGGCCCCTCGGTCGTCCTCGCGCCGCGGCGGTATCGCGATCGTACGGCGGCCGGAGAGGAAGTCACCCGTAACGGAGCCCTTCGTCCGCATCACCTCCCTCGCCGTGCCCTCGGCGACGACATGGCCACCATGTTCGCCGGCGCCAGGGCCCATGTCCACAATCCGGTCGGCAACCCGCATCATCTGCTCGTCGTGCTCGACGACGAGCACCGTGTTGCCAAGCTCCTTCAGCCGCTGCAACGTCTGGATCAGCCGGTCGTTGTCGCGCTGGTGGAGCCCGATCGACGGCTCGTCGAGGATGTAGAGGACGCCCACGAGTTGCGATCCGATCTGCGTCGCAAGCCTGAGCCGCTGCGCCTCGCCTCCCGACAACGTCCTGGCCGCGCGGTCGAGCTGGAGGTAGCCGACGCCGACATCGGAGAGGAACGTGAGTCGCTCGCGGATCTCCTTGACGATCCTGTGGCCGATCAACTCCTCCGTGGGCGTGAGGCCGAGATCATCAAGAAAGCGCAGCGCCGCCGTGACGGAGAGACGGGTGAATTCGGTGATTGACTTTCCACCCACGGTCACGGCCAGAACGGCCGGTTTTAGGCGGGCACCATTACAGTCCGGGCACTGGCGGAAGCTCATGTACTCCTCGATCCGCTCCCGCTGCTGGGCCGACTCCGTCTCCCGGTGGCGCCGTTCGAGGTTACGCAGGATGCCCTCGAATGCCATCGCATACTGGCGCTTGCGGCCCATGCGGTTCCGGTAGTGGACGAGGATGCGATCGCCGTTTGTGCCATGGAGGAACCAGCCCTGTTGCTCCTCGGTCAGGTCGCGCCAGGGCAGCTCGCAGTCGATCTCATAGCGGTCTGCGATCGCCTGGATCACACCCTCGTAGAAGCTCGAACTGCCGACCGACCACGGCACGAGAGCACCGTCGGCAAGCGAGACCGCCGGGTCGGGGACGAGCATCTCCGGGTCGATCTCGAGCTGCGCTCCGAGCCCCGTGCACCGCGGGCAGGCACCATGGGGTGCATTGAAGGAGAAAATACGCGGCTCGAGTTCCGGCAATGAGACGCCGTGCTCGGGGCACGCGAAGTTCTCCGAGTAGAGGAAGCTCTCGCCGTCCACCACATCAACCCCGACGAGCCCCTCTGCAAGCGAGGTAGCGGTCTCGACCGACTGGGTCAGGCGTTGCCGGAGGTCGGGCTTGAGCACGAGACGGTCTACGAGGACCTCGATCGTGTGCTTGAACTTCCTGTCGAGCACGATCTCCTCTTCGAGCAGCCGTTGCTCGCCGTCTACCTTGACGCGGGTGAAGCCGTCGCGGCGTAACTCCTCGAGCACGTCACGAAACTCGCCCTTGCGGTCGCGCACGATCGGCGCGTTGACGGTGAACCGCGTGCCCTCGGGAAGCGCAAGGATCTGCTCGACGATCTGGTCGAGGCTCTGCCCTGCGATCGGGCGCCCACAGACCGGACAGTGTGGCCGTCCCGCGCGCGCGTAGAGCAGCCGCAGATAGTCGTAGATCTCTGTCACGGTGCCGACCGTCGAGCGCGGGTTGCGGGAGGTCGTCTTCTGGTCGATCGAGATCGCCGGCGAGAGACCGTCGATCGAGTCCACGTCCGGCTTCTCCATCATCTGCAGGAACTGCCGGGCGTACGCAGAGAGCGACTCGACATAGCGGCGCTGGCCCTCGGCGTAGATCGTGTCGAACGCGAGCGATGACTTTCCCGACCCGGACAGACCGGTGATGCAGATGAGGGCGTTACGGGGAAGCCGGACGGTGATGTCCTTGAGGTTGTGCTCCCGGGCACCGTGGACGATGAGTTCTTCGACGGGCATGATGGCCAGTTTAGCGTGTCGAACGTGACCGAACAGACGTTCGATTCATAGTGGAGAAGGAGTTCCCTCGACGACCGCCGGATCCACGATCCGCGAGAACGTTGGGAGCGGTCGAAACGCTACCCGCGCGTTCTACCCGGGCTATCCGGCGCTGCTGCAGGCTACGGGTGTCCCGCTGCCTACCACGCTGTCAGGCCCCACCCACACGGGCAAGGCCCGACACACAGCCGCTCAGATCTTCGCCAGATACAAGTAGATGCCAGCGTCACCCAAACCACCCGACCCGACAAACTTACCCGTGCTTTTGTATCCGGGAAGCGCACCACAGCTGATCCCGAGCCCCTGATAGAAAAAGGCTGGCAAAGCACCCGTGTAATGCGTATCCGTCGCAGGCTGATCCAACAACAGATCCAGGAACACTCCCGGCGCAATCACAGCACCCG
>SHVL01000034.1 GCA_009694305.1 Thermoleophilia bacterium | reverse complement strand
ATGACGGTTCGTCGCTGGGGCGTGATGGGCGAGTGCGATGCGAGGACGCAGGGAGCCGCAGATATGGGACATATCTGGGCGACCGAGGACGAAGCAGCGTGCCGCCCAGCGCGTTCCGGCGGCACAAGTCTCATTTTGATTCGAGTTCTAAAGCCAGCCACCACGGCACTCCGATCACGCGCGCGGCCTCACTCCACCGGCAGGCGGCTCGCCGGGCAGAGCTCGGCGAGGACGCACTCCCGGCACAACGGCTTTCGCGCATCACACACGCGCCGACCGTGCCAGATCAGGAGATGTGGAAACCGGTGCCAGTCCGCCTTCGGCACGATCCTGACGAGGTCGCGCTCGATCTTCACCGGGTTGTCTTCGCGGGTGAGACCGAGGCGCTGCGAGATCCGGCGCACGTGTGTGTCAACGACGATGCCCTGCGCCTCGCCCAGTTCGGCTGCGACGACGTTGGCCGTCTTGCGGGCAACGCCGGGAAGCCGCAGCAACTCGGGGATCGTGCGCGGCACCCGCCCGCCGAACTCCTCGAGCAGCACGGTCATCGCGCCGCGGATCGACTTCGCCTTCTGCCGGTAGAAGCCCGTCTGGAAGACGTCCTGCTCGAGCTCCTCCTGCGGCACCGCGAGGTAGTCCTCCGGCCTGCGGTACTTGACGAAGAGCTTTTCGGTGACGCGGTTGACGTTCACGTCCGTCGTCTGGGCCGAGAGCATCACGGCGATCAGCAACTCGACCTCGCTGCCGAAGTTGAGAGCGATCTCGGCGTCGCCATGCTCGGCCGCAAGGCGTTCGACGATCGGGCCGATCCGCTCGCGGCGCGTGCCAAGACCGCGGCGGCGCGCTTCGGCGACGTAGTTGCGAGGCACCGATCTACTCCGCGGAGGCGTAGGCATGCGCGACGGCGCCTTCGCCGTGCCCGCCGAGCCGTGGCCCCGCGCAGACGACATCGAGGGCCGGACAGCCCGAGCAGGCAAACGCGCTCGGCGTCGGCTTGAACACGCCTTCGCGGATGCGGGCGATCGATGCGGAGAGTGCTCCTTCGAGTCGCTCCGCGTCGGCAGCCGTGAAGGTCGTCGAGACGACTCCCTCGGGATCCTCGAGGAAGTGGTATACGACCTCGACCTCCTCGGCTCCCGCGCGAAGACAGGCAATCGCGTACACGGTCTGCTGCATCGAGTACTCGAGCGCGACGATCTCGGCGGGATCGCGGCCGCGCAAGGCATTCGTCTTGTAGTCGAGGACGAGCGCCCTCGAACCGTCGGCCCAGAGGACGTCGAGTCGGCCGCTCACGAGCACGCCGTCCAGCTCGAACGCAAACGGCCTCTCGGGGCGGATACCGTCGAGCGCCGCGATCCGCACGGCAAGGGCCGAACCCGTGTACGCACTCACGAACGCTCCTATCCGCACGATCCCGGCATCGGTGACGGCCGGATACCAGGCGCGAACGCGGGTCTCGATTGTGGCAGCGTCCGGTGGCACCGGGGCTGCGAGATCGACGAGTTCGAGCAGGCGGTGAACGGCGTCACCGGCCTCGGTCGCGTGCAGTCCCTCCCTGCTCTCGCCCTCTGCCTCGGCGGCAAGGGGAACGGACTGCATGCCTACGACCCGCTCGGCGTAGTAGCGGTAGCCACAGCGGTCGTGCAGCGCGATGGCGCTGTAGGACAGGCGAGAGACGTGGGCCGGCGGCGGCGCAGGGATCTCGAGAAGGTCAGGAAGCCGCAGAGCCGGGGCCGGAACATCCTCGCCGGCTCCCTCGAACAACAGCAGCTGGCTCGCTTCGGCACCCTCGCCTACCGCGTCGGCGGCGTCGGCATTGGTACCGGTGTCGGTGTTGGTGTCGGCCGCTTGTGCGCCGTCAGGGCCCGCAGGCAGATAGCGGTCGATATGCAGAACGATGTTTGCCGCGCTACTTCCAGCCTCGACAGGGCCGACGTTCTCGAGCCGGCCAACCTCCTCCCCGACGCCCAGGCGGCCGAGAACCCAGTCGATCGGTGTCTCTGCGGCGCCCCTCTTTGCAGGGTCAACCGACCCCGAGACGATCAGCCGTTCCATCGCGCGCGTCATCGCCACGTAGTAGAGACGCAATTGCTCGGCCTTCTCCTGACGGTCACGGATCGCCTTCACGTTCTCGTAGGAGGTCGTTGCCAAGCGCTCTCCGGTCTCCGGATGCGCGATCTTGAAACCGAAACGACCGTCCGAGAGACAGAGGATGTCGTCGCTTGCCGGTCGATCCCGTCCTGCGTCTGCGACGACGACCACCCTGAACTCGAGACCCTTCGCGCCGTGGATCGTGAGCAGCCTGACGGCATCGGCCTCCTCCTCGTCGGACACCGCGTCACGCTCGGGTGCGCCGGCGGCGTCCTGCTCGGCAACAAACCGGATAAACCCCTCGAGATCCGGCCCACGCAGCTCCTCGTACGAGCGCGCAAGTCGGGCGAGCTTCCGCAGGTTGGCGTAGCGCCGCTGGCCGTCACGCCGTGTCAGAACAGCGAGGTCATAGTCGTGCTCGACGAGAATGCGCTCGCACAGCAGTTCGAGCGAGAGTCGCGTCGAACTCTCGACCAGACGATCGTACCGCTGCAGGAAAGCCCGAACCAGGCGGCGATCCTCCTCGGGAAGGTCTGCCGGCAACGTGCGCTCGATGCCCCTGAAGATCGGGCGACGCTCCGCGGTCGAACGGATGAGGACGAGCGCGTCGTTCGAGACGCCGACGAACGGCGACGCAAGGACGGTGAGCAGCGCCTCGTCGTCGTAGCGGTTCTGCAGCAGCCTCAGATACGAGAGCAGATCGACGACCTGCTGCTGGCCGAAGTAGCGGCGGCCTGTCAACCGGATCGTCGGCAGGTCAAGGGCGCGCAACTCCTCCTCGAACACCTCCGCGTCCGTCCCGACCGCAAACAGGAGGACGATCTCACCCGGCGTGGCAGCGCCCTCGTCAACGAGCTCACGTACCCGGCGGGCGATATGCCGCGCCTCGGCGCGCCGCCAGTTGAGGCCGGAACCTGCATACGAGCTCTTGTCGGTGACGAGCAACTCGACGGGTGTGACGACCATGGGCCCTGCACTGCCCGCTCCCGGCTCGAGCGGCTGGAAGTCGTCGCCAAACGCGCCCGTGAAGAGCTCGTTGACGGCAGCGAGGACCTCCGGGCGCGATCGGTAGTTGAGCGTCAGGGGCAGCACCTGCGGTGCCTTGTCGCGCCTCTTGCGGAACACGTCCACGTCAGCGTGGCGAAAGCTGTAGATCGACTGGAACTCGTCGCCCACGAAGAATGTCTCCTTGGGCGGCCCGGCGCAGATGAGATCGATGAGCTCCGTCTGAAGGCGGTTCGTGTCCTGGAACTCGTCCACCATGATCGACCGGAACCGGAGCTGCTCCGCCTCTCGAACCGCGTCGTTGTCGCGCAGAAGCTGCAGGGTGCGGAGCTGCAGATCCTCGAAGTCGAGTGCCGACTCGCGATCCTTGGCAGCGACGTACGCCATTGCAAAACCCGTGAGGATCTCCTGTAACAGCCCCCGGTCACGGGCGGCAAGTTCCTCGCGCACGAGGGCATAGGCTGACGTGCGTGCCTCGTTGAACGGGGCCGCTCGGTTCCCTCGCGCAGAGGAGGCGACGAGCCCGAGCAGCTGCTCGGGCACGTGCGTCTTCTCGAGCAGCTCGAGCACCTCGCGCGCGCCCGCGGCCTGCAAATCCGTCGCGCTCTCGTCCGCCGCGAGCGCCTTCGCCTCGTTGGTGAGGCGAGCGATTGCATCCCCGAGGCCTGCCTCAGACCACGGCTGGAGCACGAGGTCGAGGGAGGCCGAACGAAGGGTGTCGTGGACGCTCACGAGCATCGACTGCAGCCGACGGGCCCCGTAGGTGGCGAGCAACTGCCAGCGGTCGGGCTCGTCGGCAGCACAGAACTCCTCGAGGGCAACCGTGAACGCCTCGCCCTTGATCACCTGCGCCTGGGCCTCGTCGAGAACCCGAAACCAGGGGTCGATTCCGGCTGCAAGCGGGTGGGTGCCGAGCAACCGCTGACAGAACCCGTGAATCGTCGAGATCCAGGCGCCGTCGAGGTCACGGGCGAGGTCGGGCCGTTCGAGCTCGACCATGCGGGCTCGGATCCGCGCCCGCAGCTCGCCGGCGGCACGCACGGTGTAGGTGATCACGAGCAGCGAGCCCACATCGAGGCCGTCCTCGACAACGGCCCGGGCGAATCGCTCGACGAGCACGGCCGTCTTGCCGGTGCCCGCGCCCGCCGAGACGAACGTGTCGCCGCGCGCGTCGATGGCAGCCTGCTGCTGCGGGTTCGGAATGGTACTCACGGACGCTCCTTGCGGCACATCCGCCAGAGGGTGCACCAGTCCGGGCAGTCACCACCCATCGGGTCATGGCTCACGTCACCGGCACGGATGCGCTCGACCAGCGCCACGGCGTTGCTGCGCGCGTAGTCGATCTCGGCGTCGAACTCTGCCCCGTCGAGGTAGTCCGCGGGAGCAAATCCCGGCACCTGATCCTCCCCGGCGCGAAGCAGGCCGCGGGCGCCTCGACCCCCACCGACCGGCATGTAGACACCGCCCATGGGCTCGAGCCCGATCTGGTCTCTCAGGACGAGGAGGTACAGCGGGACCTGCAGGCGTCCGGTGGCATGTATCTTCACCGCGCTTGGAACGTCCCCGGACTTGTAGTCAACGACGATCCCACGGGCGCTCAGCGGGTCAACGTCAACGCGGTCGATCTTGCCGCTGACGACAACTCCCGGAGCGATCTCGTACGACTTGAACGAGACCTCGAGCTTCCGCGGAACGAACGTTGAACTCGCCGCCGCATCGCTGCGCACGAGTTGCTCGAGGTCGCGTCGGAGGCCCTGGCCGACCTCCCGCCGTTGCAGGTCGGTGACATCGATCCGTACGCCGGAGTCGAGAGCGCCGTCCACACACTGATGCATCAGCGTCACCGCGGCCTCGACGTTCTCCGGGGTCACGCGCTCGGCGCCCGGGATTGCGGCCGGAAGCCGGCTGTAGAAGCGCTGGAGCGCAACGTGGGCGATCGAGCCCTTCATCCTGGGACCGAGCACCTGGTCGATCTCACCGGGGCGGAGGTATCGCTCGACGAACCATGCGGACGAGCAGTCGGCCATTCGCTCGAGGTCGGTGACACGGAACGTGTCACGGGCGGTGAGCAATGCGACGGCGCGGGGATGCGTGATCGTGGTCGGCCGGGAGAACGCGCCGCGCGCGCGACCGAGCTTCCGCTGCCAGCCGTTGGCGTAGGCGAGCGCGTCGGCCTCGCGTGGGTCGTCGGCTGCAAGGCGGGCGAGGGCGCGGAGCCTCTCGCGCTCGGTGGGCGCCGCTGCGATCGGCCACGTCAGGCGCGCGAGCGGGCGCCTGGTGGTGTGCTGCCGCACGTCGTCGGCATCGAAGAGCTCGCACACTGCATCCCAGAACGGGCTTGCCTCGCACGGCGCCCCGTCGTCGGTTGCAGCCTCGCGGACGAGGGTCAGGAGCCTGCGGGGCCTGGTGCACGCCGTGTAAAACAGGTAGCGGTCGCGGCTCGCTGCATCCGGCCGTTCGAGCCGTGTGCCGCGCGTGCCGTCGAGCTGCCGACGGGTCTCGTCGTCGAAGAACGGCGAGGCCGAGGCCCGGCGCGGCAGCACCCCCTGCTCGAGGCCGATGATGAATACCGCCTCGAAGGTCCGCGTCCGCGCCCGGGCAAGGTCGAGAACTGCCACGTGACCCGGCGCACCGACGCCGTCCCCGCGCACCGTCGCGTGATCGAGGGCGGTCAGAATGTCATCGGCACCGATCGTGGCACCGGCCTCCCCCAGCCGTTCGAGCTCGTCGATGACCTTGCGCGCGGCATCGGCCGCCCGGAGGTCTCTCGTCGCGACAGCGGTCGTTGGCGGCGCCACGAGCCCGTAGGCGTTGCGCAGCATCGCCTCCACCACAGCAGCAGCGGCCCCGAGGAGACCGGACGCGTTGGCGAGAAGATCGAGCATCGGCAGCGGGCGGCCTTCGCGGAGCGTTCTCGTCTCCTCGACCGTCCGGTCGCCCCGGAGCACCGCCCTCCCGCGTAGGCGTCCCTCCAGGAAGTCAACGTCCGACCGGCCCATCCCTCCGTAGGGGGTGCGGAGCAGGGCGAACAGATCGCGGCGCGTTCCGTTGCTCCAGGCAAAGCGGAGCAGCGACAGCAACGCCTGCCCGAAGGATGTCGTACCGAGCCTCGTGGTGCCCTCGATCGCAAACGGCACCCCGAGCGTGGAGAACGCCGTTTCGATCGACGCTCGCGCGCTTTCGAGCGACGGGCAGACGACGGCGATCTCCCCGGGCGCGAGGCCGTCACGGACGAGGCCGAGCACGGTTTCGGCGAGCAGTTCGAGCGTGGCTCTGCCACCTGCTCCCTCGAGAAAGCGAATCGAGCCGTCGAGTGACACAGGCGGCGGCCCGTCGTCGAAGAGATGGCGCTCGAGGTGCGCTAGGCCCGGCGGCAGATACGTCGTCGAGCCGGCAGGAAGCTCGACGATCTCACCCGCCGCGAGCGCACCGAGGTCGCCGGCAGTCCGCTGGAGCGACGCGAACACCGCGCGTCCAGGCTCGTACGGGACCGAGACGTGAACGTCCCCGCGCGCCGCGAGAGCCTCGATCAACCGCCATTCGGCGCCCGTGAGATCCTCGAAGCCGTAGGCGAACACCGGCGCTCCGTCCCACGACCCGATATCCGTCGTGAGCCGTTCGACCGCGCGACGCCGCACCGTCCCACGGTCGCTCACTCCGAGCCGCCCCCGTTCGGCCGCATATCCCCGTGCAAGGGCGGCAAGACCGCTTCCGAGATCGTCGGGGTCGAGGAGATTCGCCTCGATCTCCGTCAGCGCTCCGACGAGCGAGTCGGTGAACCCCGCAAACCGCGAGGACGGCCCACATACATCCGATGTCGAGGTGCCGACGAGGTGTCTGACGATCAGGTTACGGCCTGCATCCTCGAGAACTCGCTGTGTTCGGTCGCGACCGGCAAGATGGGCGAAGAGCGTGTCGAAGGTGCCCACGGTGCCGGCGAGAAGCGCCCCGTGGCGACCCACGAGCTCCCGCTCGACACGATCGGCATCGAGCCGGTTCGGGACGATGAGCCAGGGATCACGGTCGAGGGCAGCAACGAACCGGTCGAGCAGAAGCGCAACCTTGCCGGCATGCGCCGGGCCGAAGACGAGAGAGAGACCCATCAGTCCATCGTAGTCGGGGCTCTCGCATCCTCCGTCTTACGCCGGGACGAGCAGCCCGCAAAGAGCGATACGCGGCACGCGACGTACTACGCAGCAGACTTTGGCTTACGGCCACGCCTCGCAACCGGTTTGCCCGGCATCGCACCGGCGCAACCGTCACAGAGGTCAGCGGCCTTCGCGCCGCGCCGTGCGTCCGCGTACGTGACGCGCAACGCCGCACCCTTTCCCTCCTCGATCTCTGCACCACACTTGTCACACACCAGAACTGTTTTTCGAGCCACCGATATTCGCCTCCAGTGCTATATATAAGAAAGTAGCTTTTTTATACATAGCTATTGATTTTATAGGAACTCATGATCAGCAGTCAGATAAACTACAGATCTTATTCTGCTCGATCTTAGCAGCTAGCTTCGAAGAAGACGAAGCTCAAAAACGCCGGCTAGCGCACGCACAAATTCTTGTTGCATTTCTCCGAGACGATTAAGGCAGGTGCGGGGAACGGCTCAGCGATTCCGCATCTGCCGCTGTAACCCTTACCGGCCTGCGCTCGACGGTCACCGCGCAAAATCATCTTCGAGACATCGCCCCGAACCACAGAACAGCCGGCACCGGTGACGCTAGGAGGCGCCTGCCAAAGCTAACTCCGTGACGATCTCGGAGGCCGCATGTGCCGCCACGAAGATCTCTGCCAGGTGCGGGTCGAACTGGCTTCCCGCACACCGCTCGACCTCCTTCGCCGCCTCGTCGGACGAGAGACGGTCGCGGTAGGGGCGGAGCGAAGTCATGGCGTCGAACGCGTCGGCAACGGCGAGCAGCCGGCCTTCCACTGGAATCTCTGTCCCGGCCCGTTTTGTCGGATAGCCCTCTCCGTCCCACCGCTCGTGGTGAAACAACACAAAGGGTATGGCTGCCCGGAGGGCCGGCACGGCGGCGATCATACGCGCTCCCTCTAGAGGATGGGCACGGATCTCCACCACCTCTGCCGGATCGAGTCGCCCTGGTTTCTGCAGGACTCCCTGGCTGATATTCACCTTGCCCACGTCGTGAAGAGCAGCGCCGAGACGCAGAGCACCGAGGCGTTCTTCCGTCCATTCGAGGTGCCGCGCAATTGCCTCTGCATGTGAGCCGACCCGGGAAGCGTGTCCCCCCAGCGACGGGTCACAGGCACGCATCGCGGCGACGAAATGAGCAAGGTGGCCCACGAGAGAAAGTTCTCCCTGCACCGGTAGATCCCTTCCCGTAGGCTCCGAGAGTGCGCGTTGTCGTTCCGAGAGAGGCACTATCGGGCGAAGGCCGAGTGGCTCTCGTACCCGATGCGATCGGACGACTCGTGCCCGCCGGGTTCGAGGTCGTCGTGGAGCGCGGCGCGGGCGCGGCAGCCGGCTTCCCCGACGAGGACTACGCGGCGGCAGGTGCAACGCTGAGCGAGCCGAGCTCTCTTCTCGACGGAGCGGACGCGGTCGTTCGCGTGGTGCGACCGTCTGCCGACGAGGTGTCGTCGATGGCCGCCGGAACGGTGCTCATCGGCTTCCTGGCGCCCCTGACAGACACCGAGGGGATAGAACGACTGCGCCGGCGGGGCATCATCGCGTTCGCGATGGAGTCCGTGCCACGGATTACCCGGGCCCAGTCGATGGACGCACTCTCGTCGCAGGCAACCGTGGCGGGCTACAAGGCCGTCCTGATCGCCGCGGATCGTGTCCAGAAGATGTTTCCGCTCCTGATGACCGCTGCAGGAACGATCGCTCCCGCCCGTGTCCTCGTGGTGGGCGCGGGGGTTGCGGGCCTGCAGGCGATCGCGACGGCGCGGCGGCTCGGTGCCGTCGTCACCGCCTTCGACGTACGGCCGGCCGTGAAGGAACAGGTGGAGTCGCTGGGAGCCAGGTTCCTCGATCTCGGCGTCTACGGCGAGGAGACCGACGGTGGCTATGCGAAGGGATTGACGCCCGAGCAGCAGGCAGTACAGCAGGCGGCCCTCGAGGAGCGTGTGCCCGACTTCGACATCGTGATCACAACGGCGCTCGTCCCCGGGCGACCGGCCCCGCGGCTGATTGCGGCCTCGACGGTGGGCCAGATGCGGGCCGGCAGCTGCATCGTTGACCTCGCTGCCGAGGCCGGCGGTAACTGCGAGCTCACGAACCCCGGCCAGGAGATCGTGCGTGACGGCGTCACGATCGTCGGCTTCACGAACCTCCCTTCGCTGATGGCCGCCGATGCGAGCCGCCTGTACGCGCGCAACGTCAGTGCCCTCCTTCAGCACCTGGCACCCGGCGGAACGCTTGCACTCGATTTCGACGACGACATCACCGGCGGCGCCTGCGTCTCCCGGCCAACCGAAGAGGTGACGACATAGACGCGTCCTTCGTCCTCGAGCTGACGATCTTCGTTCTTGCGGTCTTCCTCGGTATCGAGGTGATCTCGAAAGTGCCGACGATGCTGCACACACCGCTGATGTCGGGTACGAACGCGATCCACGGCATCGTGATCGTCGGTGCGATCCTGATCGCCGGAGCCGCCGACGACACGTTCTCGAAGGTCGTCGGCTTCGTCGCAGTCGTTCTCGCGGCTGCGAATGTCGTCGGCGGCTTCGTCGTGACCGACCGGATGCTGCAGATGTTCAGGAGAAGGGAGCCCAGGCGTGAGCCGAACGACGACTGACGCTCTCTACCTGGTCACGATCGTGACCTTCATCCTGGCGCTCCGCTTTCTCTCGTCGCCAAAGCACGCACGGAAGGGCAACTGGATCGGCGCAGCCGGAATGGCGCTCGCGATCGCCGTCACGCTGGCCCAGACCGGCGTTGGCAATTATCCCCTGATCGTGGTCGGGATGCTCCTCGGCGGCGCCGTCGGCCTCGTCGGGGCGCGCAGGGTGAAGATGACGGCAATGCCGCAGATGGTGGCGCTGTTCAACGGTGTTGGCGGTGGCGCAGCGGCACTCATCTCGCTGGACGCGTTCCACCGGTTCGGCGGCACCTTCTCGACGGTCGAGGCCGTCTCGATCGCGCTCTCGGCGTTGATCGGCGCCGTCTCGTTCTCGGGCTCGCTCGTCGCCTACGCGAAACTGCAGGAACTGATCTCTGGCCGCCCGATCGTCTACCGCGGCCAGCAGGTCGTGAACGCGTTGACCATCGGCATCGCGGTCGTGCTCGGTGTCTGGATTGCAGCCGGCGGCGATACGCAGGGTCTGATCTACGGATTGCTCGCCGCGGCACTCGTCTTCGGCGTGATGTTCGTGCTGCCGATCGGCGGCGCCGACATGCCGGTCGTCGTCTCACTCCTGAACGCCTTCACGGGGCTCGCCGCCTCGGCAACCGGGTTCGTCCTGCACAACAACATGCTCATCGTCGCCGGCGCTCTCGTTGGCGCCTCGGGCACCCTGCTGACGCTGATGATGGGCAGGGCGATGAACCGGTCGATCACGAACGTCCTCTTCGGTGCATTCGGGCAGGTGCAGGCGAGCACCGGCACGGCCCGCGTAGACGACGGGCGCACCGTCCGCGCAACCTCTCCCGAGGACGTGGCGGTCATGCTCTCGTACGCCCGCAAGGTCATCGTGGTACCCGGCTACGGCCTCGCCGTCGCCCAGGCGCAGCACGATGTCCGTCAGCTCGCCGAGCTTCTCGAGGAGAAGGGTGTTGACGTCGTCTACGCGATTCATCCTGTCGCCGGACGGATGCCCGGGCACATGAATGTCCTTCTTGCGGAAGCAAACGTTCCCTACGACGCGCTGAAGGAGATGGACGAGGTCAACCCGGAGTTCGCCCAGACCGATGTCGTACTGGTGATCGGAGCCAACGACGTGACGAACCCCGCCGCCCGCACCGATACATCCTCACCGATCTACGGAATGCCGATTCTCGACGTGGACAAGGCTGCAGCCGTCGTCGTGATGAAACGGTCGATGGCGCCCGGCTTCGCGGGAATCGACAACGAGCTCTACCTCGACCCGCGCACGACAATGCTCTTCGGTGATGCGAAGGACTCGGTCGGAAAGCTGATCGTCGCCGTCAAGGCGACCTAGGCACGAGCATGGCTGTCCCCTTCTTCTCGGGTGCCGACGTCGAGCTTGCCGTCTCCCCCCACGAGGCCTATGACGCCGTCAAGGCCGCCTTCATCGCGTATGCCAGCGGCGACTGGACGATGCACCCGAAGCTGTACGTCACGAACTACCCCGCCGGCGACTTCAGGGCGATGCCGGCGCTCGGTGACGGCCACGCGCTCCTCAAGTGGGTGACATCGTTCCCCGGGAACCCGGCCAAAGGCCTCCCCACCGTGACGGGCCTCGTGCTGCTCTCGGATGCGGAGACCGGCGCGCTGGTCGCACTGTTCGACGCGGCCGCGGTGACCGCTATCCGTACCGCCGCTGCCGCCGTGATCGCCGCCGAGACGCTGTGCCGGCCAGGCGCCGAGTCCACCGCCGTGATCGGCTGTGGCGTCAACGGGGCCGAGACCGTGAGGATGTTCCGGGCTCTCGGCAGCGACGTTCAGGTCTGGGACATCGACCCGGCGCGAGCGGCGTCCGTGGCCAGCCGCCTCGGAGCGACCGTCGCACAGTCACGTGAGGAGGCACTCGCGTGCGACATCGTGGTCACCGTGACACCCGGGCGAGAGTTGCTCTTCCCCGAGGGGTCACTGCGTGACGGCCAGCACGTCTCGATGATGGGCGCTGACGGGCCGGGCAAGGCCGAGGTGGCTGTCGCCGAACTCGTCCGGGCCGACCTCTTCTGCGACGACTGGCAGCAGGCAAGCCACGGTGGCGAACTCGCGGCGGGCGTCGAGGCAGGCGTGGTCAGCCGCGAGCAGGTCACAGACATCGGCCGGGTTCTCATGGGTGAGGCTGACGGGCGCCGAAGCGGTCGCGACATCACCCTGTTCGACTCCACCGGCCTTGCCATCCAGGATCTCGCAATCGCAAAAGTGGCGGTGGCGAAGGCCGACACAATGGATCTGCAACACCTCGAGATCTGATCCTGAAGCACAACGAGGTTCTCCACCGCCGGCACGTACGGGGTGACGACGCGGATTCGAGCTCTCGCTCCGCGCACGCGGGGTGAGCGACGTCAGGTGTCGCTGTTCAGGAGGCGGGATGGATCGAAAACGTCGAGGAACGGAACGTCGTCGCCCGCGACAGCGTGCGCCACGAGCTCTCCACACGCGAATCCGAGCACGTTTCCGTGCCCCGAATACCCTCCGGCGACCCACACGTTGTCGAGTCCGGGCGCGCGGCCGACGACCGGGAGCAAGTCCATCACGATGCCGAAGATTCCGGCCCACGCGTAATCGACCCGCAGTTCGCGGCCCATCAGGCTGTTGACGAACAGGCGCAGTGCCTGCTGCACGCCGTCGGTCGGCCACTCCTCTACCGTGAACTCCGTCTCGAGCGACACGTCGCGGAAACCCCCGGCGACGATCCGGCCATCCTCTGGCTGATGCCAGTAGTCGTACCCGTGGCGGCAGTAATGCGGCACCTCGAACAGGCGTTCCGGAATGGGCTCGGTGGCGATCACCTGGCCACGCGTCGGGACGATCAGCCCTTCGATCGGGCCGAGCAACCCGCTCGGATAGCCATCGGTACAGATGATGGCCGTGGCGCCACCAAGTTCATCGAGGGACGAGACGTAACTGCGCTCGCGAATCTCCACCCCCGCTTCGGCCGCAAGGGCAGCGAGGCGTCGCACGAACCGAGCGGGTTGAAGGACTCCATCCGGGACATGACGGAGGGCCCCGATGAAGTGCCCACCGGGCTGCAGGTCGGACGCCTCGACCCACTCCGCGTCGAAGCCCGCGGCCGTGAGCGCGTCGTACTCGGCCGTGACCTCGTCCAACTCCTCATTGTCTATCACGATCCGTAGTGAGCCGACCCGCCTGAAAGCATCGCCTGCGAGGCTCTCGATCGTGTCGAGCGCGGCCTCGGTCCACGTCATCAACGCCCGGGCGCGTTCCTCACCGACCCACGCTGCTGTGACGTCGAACCGAGAAGGCATGCCGCGCAGCGCAAAGCCGCCGTTTCGTCCGCTCGCCCCGCCTGCAACCTCGCGGGCATCGTAGAGGCGCACGCGCTTGCCTGCCTGCGCGAGTCGCAGCGCAGCCGTGCAGCCGGTGATCCCGGCTCCGACGATCGCGACTTCCGGGTCGTCAACACGCACCAGGGAAATCGGTAGGGGCTGTTCGCTGAGCCAGTACGGCGTCATTACGCGAAGCATAAGTAAAAAATACTGGCAGGCAACCTCAGCGGCCCCCTCGAGCGGAACCAGAGCGCTCTCAGGGAACCAGGAGGACGGGAGCCATGCGGTCAGGCCCGAGGCTCGGCCTCGCCCTTTCGCGCGGGCGTTGCGTCGCCTGCGGACAGCCAGACCGCTACCCGGCATACATCCTCACCCACGCGGTGACCACACCCCACGTTCGTGCCACCTGCGCGACCAACTCGAGCCCGCTTCATGGAGGCCAGAAGCGCGTGTCTCCTCCCACGCGGTGAGAGCCAGGCAACCGAGTGCGCCATACCCGAGGACGTCCACAGGTGTGTCGTTGACGACGAGGGAGACGCCGACGGCAACGAGGGCCGCAACGATAACGGGGCGGTGGCGTCCCCTCGAGCCAAGCCAGCCCAGAGCGCCGAGCGACAGCACACAGAGGATCGCCGTGATCCTCGTCGAGGTCACCCAGGCCCACGAGATCCGCACGCGCCTGTCGAGGTCGTCGATCAGCGTTTCCGGGCCACCGCCGACCGCGTCCGTGACGTGGCTCGAGCCACCGAGGTGCGCATCGAGCCCGACGATGGCGAGTGCTAGAGCTGCGATGCAGAGGACGCCGGAGACGGTACGTACCGGTGTGAGGCGCGTCCGGGTCATCCCGGCCAGAAGAACCGAAAACGCCGCCGCGACGACGAGCAATCCACCACCGTCCGCCCCGGTTTGACTCCACCCCACCGTGGCGAGAAGGAGCACTCCGATCGCGACAGCACCTGCAACCCCGGCGAGGGTGGCGGCGGCCAGGGAAGGTGCGAGCAGGAGCGTCTCGACCTCGTTCGTGATGCCGTAGAACCGCCCACCACCGTCGGGATGGGGGCCAATCGCAGCCAGCGCGTTGATCTCGGGCCGGGCGGTCAGGATGAGAAGAAACGCACCGAGGAAGACGACGACGACGGGCACGAGTGCCCCGGGCCGCAGAGCGAGAAGGAACGACCCGGCGCCGACCGCGAGTGCGAGCACAAGGACGACGATGGAGGGGTCGTCGGTGCCAACGGCACGCAAGAGGATCGCGGCTGTGAGCGCGACCGGTGCCACGAGCACGGCGGCCCGTCCGGCCAGGGCCGACCCGGCGACGATCCCGAGCGACGAAAACACAACGAGCCAACCGATGAGAACCAGCGTCGCACCCGTTCTCGCATCGTGTGCACGAGCGAGGTCGGTATCGAGGCGCGCAAGCGTCGCCGCTGCCTGCAGGTCGGGCCGCGCGCGTATCCGCGGCGTCGTCCCTCCTGCAATCGCCGCGGCAGTGGGCGCGATATCCGCGAGCGAAACGAGGCCGTCGATCCGCGTCGAGCGGGATGTCAAAAGCCCTCGGTAGCCGGGACCTACGATCGCGACGGGGTACCTGACCACGTTGTTGTGCGAGCCGGGCGGCGGGAGTGCCACGTAGATCGTCGTCGCCGCCGGAGTGTCGGCGAGTTGCAGAGTGGGACTGCCGTCGAGGCCGACGAGTGACGAGACGACCCGCCCACTGACGAGGGAGGCGAGCGCCCGCTCACGCGACACCGTCGCGCCGGCACCCGGTACGAGCAGGCCCACCGCACCACGACGCGCATAGGCCGCCGGGTCGAACGTCGGGACGACGATGACCGCGACCGACTGGCGGTTCGCGGCGGTCGCAGCGGTCGCAAACGTGACGGCGGTCGCGCAGCAGAGCACAAGGCCCAGGGCGACGCGCGATCGGCGCGCCAGGAGAAGGCCCCGGGAGAGGCTGTGCGGCCGGTACACGCGACGATCGTAGTCGCGACCGACAGGTACAGGGCCCTGAATCGCTCACGCGGCCTCACCGCGCGATCGTCACCCGGTAGACGCCGTCTCCCTCGTCCACCCGCCCGGCAAGCTCCAGCTCGATCAGGGCTGCGGCCACCTCACCCGGCGTACGCCGCAACGACCGGGCTAGCTCGTCGATGCTTGCGGGCCGATCGGCAAGGCGCTCGAGCACGATCCCGGCGATCCCCCCGGGCCTCCCGGGAGGCTCGACGGACACCTCGATCCCGTATACCTCGAGCACGTCTGCTGCCGAGGTCACGGGGGTCGCACCGAGACGCAGGAGGGCGTTCGAGCCGGCCGAGACGGCGGAGGTGATCTCGCCGGGTACCACCATCACCTCTCGCCCATCTTCCAGGGCGAAATCGGCGGTGATCAGAGCGCCGGACCGCTCGCGCGCCTCGATCACGACAGTGGCCATGCACAGGCCCGCGATAATGCGATTACGGGCCGGAAACCTCCACGGGGCCGGCTCGACCCCGGGCTCGTACTCCGAGACGACCAGCCCCTTCTCGACGATCCGACACGCAAGCTCACGGTTGGCGGCCGGGTAGTCACGGTCGATCCCGCAGCCGAGCACGGCAATCGTCACCCCACCCGCCTCGAGCGCACCGCGATGAGCCTCACTGTCGATTCCCCTCGCCATGCCGCTGACGACAACGAGCCCGGCTGCCGCAAGCTCCCGCCCGAGCGTCCTCGCAACCGAGCGTCCATACGAGGAACAGGCACGGGCACCGACGATCGCCACAGACGGGCGCTCGAGCAGCTCCGGCGGAGCCTCCCCCCGGAGCCAGAGCACAGGCGGCGGGTCGGGGATTGCACGCAGGAGCCGCGGGTACGGGACGAGGCCCCGACGAAGGCGTCGAAGAGTCATGCGGCCGGAACTCCGAGAGGTGAACGGTACGAAAGTGCCTCTGCGAGGTGCTCTGGAAGCACGCTGTCCGCTCCCGCGAGAGCAGCGATCGTCCGGGCAACCCGCGCCACACGCGCCCGTCCGCGGCCCGAGAGCGGCACATGCTCCACGGCACGGTCGAGCAGGGTGGAAGCCGCCTCCGTTCTGCGAAGGACATCACCGTCACGCAGACGCTCCCTGCCGGCGACCACGCGCGACCTGACGGTCGCCGAGACCTCGCCCGGTGGCGCTGACAGTTCCTCGGCCCGCGGCCTCGGCATGGCGACGACGAGATCGAACCGGTCGAGCAACGCCCGCGACACCTTCTCCCGATAGGCCGAGATCCTCTGCGGGCTGCAGCCGCACTCCGCGGCCGGGTCGCCCCGACCCCCACAAGGGCAAAGGTTCATGGTCGCCACGAGGCGGAACCGGGCCGGAAACAGCGCGTGACCGCCAACGCGCGCTACCGACACGACCCCATCTTCGAGGGGCTGTCGCAGCGACTCGAGCACGGTGCGCGGGAACTCCGGGAGCTCGTCGAGCAGAAGGACTCCGCGGTGAGCGAGGCTTGCTTCCCCGGGCCGGGGTACGGCTCCACCGCCGACGATCGCCGCCGCCGAGGCACCGTGATGCGGTGCCCGAAATGGCGGCGTCAACATGATCGGCCTGCCCGCAGGCAGGGTTCCTGCGACCGAGTGGATCCTCGTGACCTCCAGTGCCTCGTCGCGTGTGAGCGGAGGCAGGATGCCCGGCAGCCGCCGCGCGAGCATTGTCTTTCCGGTACCCGGGGGCCCGGCGAGAAGAACGTTGTGGTCGCCCGCCGCGGCAAGCTCGAGCGCTCGCCTGCCGCGCTCCTGACCCCTGACCTCGGCGAGGTCGCAAACGAAGGGCTCCTCGAAGTCGCCGCTGTCCGGTGGCGCGGCAAACGGGATCTCCTCCTCGCCGCGGAGGTAGGCGACCGCCTGGGCAAGATGGCTGACCGGGATCACCTGGATGCCGGCAAGCGCCGCCTCGGACGCCGACTCGGCTGCACAGACGAGGAATTTCAGGCCCGCCCTGCGCACCCCGTCTGCCACGGCGATCGTGCCGTCCACCGGCCTGACACGGCCGTCGAGCGAGAGCTCGCCGACACACGCGTGCTCGAGAAGCCGCCCGATGGGGATCTGATGCGATCCGGCGAGAACCGCAAGGGCGATTGGCAGATCGAACCCGGATCCCTCCTTGCGTAACGCCGCAGGAGCCAGGTTGACCGTGATTCGATTGCGGGCAGGCCATGGCAGCATCGCGTTGACGATGCCGCTCTGGACACGGTGCTTTGCCTCCTGGCACGCACGGTCGGCGAGGCCGACGATCGCGAATGACGGAAGATCCGCCGAGATGAGATGCGCTTCGACATCAACACGACGCGGCTCGAGGCCGACGACGGTAGAGGTAATAGCCCGGGCAACCACGCCACCGACGGTACGTCGGATTACGTGACGTGTCTGTGCCGAATCTGTGTCGAAAGAGAGTCGGTTTGTGCCCGCTCAGCGAGCGACAGCGACGAGGATCGACTCGTAGTACTCGCCGGCCCGGCGGCCGGTACGCCGGTTTACATGGCGCTCGTGCCGATCGACGAGCCGCAGACCGGCCCTCTGCAGGATCTCGGAGTAGAGATCGCGTCGATCGTTGACGACGATGCACATCCGCCCTCCGAGCACGAGCGACGAGCGGGCGTTTTCGAGGACACCCGAGACGCCCTCCATGTACTCCTTGATCGCAGCAAGCCCCGTGCCACGCGCCGGCCTTCCCAGTTCGAGGTTGCGTCGCTCGTCGATGCCCAGAAGCTCGTAGGCGTAGCGGTGCTGCTCGTGATAGTCGATCAGGCCGGGATACGGCGGCGAGGTGATGATGCCGTCGTAGGGGCCTTCGAGGTCGATTGTGCGGGCATCACCGTGCAGCGTGCGGGCGACACAATCAGGCGTTCGCGCTGCCGCAAAGGCCTCGATCCGATCAAGCGTGTCGAGGGTGTAACGCAGCAGGAATCGCCTTGCTGCGGTGACCGGTCGGCACTCACGGCGATGCTTGAAACACCAGTACGGCTCGAGTTGCGGCTCACGCGGAAACTCGAGATCGAAATGTGTCGTCCGCCGCGCCGAGCGCGCCGAGCGAGCAAGGATGACGCGGAGGACGTCAGCAGACCCGACCTGCTCGACGAGCCCCCGGAAATGAAGGAGCTCCTCTGCCGCCGCGGGCGCGTACCACGTACGCACGTAGTCCGAGGCCTCCTCCGGGTACAGACCTCGCGGCTCGAACGCCTCCGCCTCCGCGTGGGCCCAGAGAAGATCACGGCGCAGGGCCACGAGGTTGTAGGGGCGCGTCTTGACCCGGACGAGGAGCGCATTGAAGCCCGCTATGTCCACGCCGGTAGCGTCGTAGCCGGACTCGAGAGCCTGCACAAGCGTCGTACCCGAGCCCGCGAACGGATCGAGCACCCGCCCACCCTCCCGGACGTGCCGAGCGAGCATCACCTCGACGAGCTGGGGAATGAACTTGCCGAGATACGGGTGTAGCCGGTGGACGTGCTTCGTGCGCTCACGCTCGGGCAGGGTCGCCTCCGACCACGAAAGATCGAGGTCGTGCGTGTGGTAGAGCGCCTCCTGGGTAGCCGCCACGTTCATCGCTTCGCCACGACGAGCACGATTCCTCTTTCGGGTCTCATTTACACCTCGGTCAGGGTTGTGGGCACCCGGGTCAGCCGTCTTGCGTCTATGGCGATCACGTCGAAGCCAACCCGGATGTGAGCCGCCTGAGGGTTGCGCGAGAGCCAGACCTGCGCGGCACGCCGGACTCTACGGCGCTTCTCTGCATCGACGGCTCCGATGGCTCCACCGAAGCCGGGGCTACGCCGCTCCTTCACCTCGACAAACGTCAGGTTCCGTCCCCGACGCACAATGAGATCGAGCTCGTTGCGCCCTGCGCGCACGTTGGTGCCGACAATCCGGTACCCACGCAGACGGTAGTGCCAGAGAGCCCGTCGTTCACCGGCGTTCATGCCGCAGGCTCGAGAGCTTCGGGCACGTAACACCTCGCCGCATACGAGAGCCGATGCTGGTTGCACGGGCCGTGCTCGCGGACGGCTTCCTCGTGAAGAGGAGTGATGTAGCCGACATGCCGTGCGAACCCGTACTGCGGATGCAGCACGTCGAGCCGGCGCATGATGCGGTCGCGGGTGACCTTGGCGACGATCGAGGCTGCCGCAATCGCGGCGCTGCGCGTATCGCCGTGAACGACGGCCTGGTGCCGTGGGGCCGTGGGACCAAGGTCGAAGCCGTCAACGAGACACACCTCTGCCCGAGGAGCCAGGTCTGCAAGGACGGCAGCGAGTCCATCGAGGTTCGACCGATGCAATCCGTGCCGGTCGATATCGCAGGCCGGGACGATCCGCACCGAAACGTGTGTCGCGCACGCAAGCACACTCTGAAGGAGGCCCTCGCGCAACGCGGCACCAACCTTCTTGGAGTCGTTCAGCAACGCGAGCGGACGCGCGCGGTGGCCGCGCAGCGATGCGTAGTCGAACAGCACGCCGGCGACGACGAGCGGCCCGGCAAGCGATCCGCGTCCCGCCTCGTCGGCGCCCGCCACGAAGCGCACATCGAGACGACGGTCGTACCGCAGAAGGCGATGTCCGCTCGTAGATGCCACTTCCCCGAGGATAGAGATCGAACCGGAACGCACGCGTGCCGTCTTCGTGCCGTCTCTGTGACGGATCCAGAAGTCAGAAGGAGAGAATGCAGCCCGCATCCGGGCGGTCGAGCACGACCTCCCAGCCCGCGTTCTTCAGGGTGGCGCGATACCAGTCGCAGTCACCGTCGCGACGTTGCGCCGCGCAGATGAAAACGTCGGTCTCGCGCTCGATGAACCAGGGTGCCGGGTTGTCGGAGCAGTGCGTCCCCTCACGGTCGTACTCGTCGGCGGAAAGAGACTCCTCGACCGCCGTCCTTGCGCCCGCCTCGCGCGGTGATTCGGTGCCGCAACCCGCGAGGAACACGGCTGCCGTGAGCAGAGATACGAGTCCGGCGAGGCGCACGCGTGCCACGCTACGCGAGCGACCGGGCGCCTGACGCGACTACTGGCGAAGCTCGCGGATGCGCGACTTCTTGCCGACGCGACCACGGAGGTAGTAGAGCTTCGCGCGGTTGACATCACCGATCATCGCCACCTCGAGCTTCTCGATCTTCGGCGAGTGGAGCGGGAACGTGCGCTCGACACCCACGCCGAACGACTGCTTGCGGACGGTGAACGTCTCGCGGACGCCGGAGCCCTGGCGCTTGATCACGATGCCCTCGAACACCTGGATGCGATGGCGCGTGCCCTCGATCACCTTGAAGTGAACGCGGACGGTGTCACCCGCCTTGAAGACAGGGACCTCGCGCAACTGCGCCTGCTCGATGCTCTGGATGATTGTGCTCATAAGGGAAGCGGCCGTGGAGTGTAGCGAAAGACGCCTGAACGGGGCGTGGCTGCCGACGAGACGGAGCGCAACCGCAGTGGAGGGCAAACCTCCTCAACACTGCGACACGCTCTGCCCTCGCGCCCTCCCGAGATCAGTGCAGCGAAATGCGGTTGGGCGGCCAGTAGGTGGCGAAGACCTTACCGATCAGGTTCGCCCGCGGGACAGTGCCCCAGAGACGCGAATCGCACGACTGGGCTCTGTTGTCGCCCATCATGAAGTAGTGCCCCGGCTTGATCTTGGTGGGGCCATAGGTCTCGATGGCGGATCGTCGTGACTTCTCGATATACGGCTCACGCAGGGGCTTACCGTTGATGTAGACGTAGCCGTTACCGTCACGCAACCGCACTTCGACCGTGTCGCCCGGGAGTCCGACCAGCCGTTTGACGAACGTGCCACCCGCGCCGCATCTGATCTGGGCTTCGGGCGGAGTCCTGAAGACGATTATCTCGCCGCGCCGTGGATCGCGAATCCTGTACAGGAAGCGGTTGGCGAGGACCCTGTCGGAGAGATCGATCGGCCCGGCCAAACGGGTTTCGCACCCGACCGCGGGCTGGGAGCAGTGCAGCGTGGGCTCCATCGACGACGACGGAATCCGGTACGGGTTGACGACGAACGCCTTGACCAGGAGAACGATGGCGATCGCCCCGACAATCGTGACGATCCAGTCGATCGTGACGCGAACCCCGGTCGGCAGCCGCCGGGTGAGCCGGTCAACGGGATTCCGCCAGTGCGACACGGGGAGAGGCGGGGGCACCACTCCGGAGCCCGGGGCCTGCCCGTACAACTCACCCCCGTTGCCGGGAGGGTCGTCCGCAGCCATTGGCCAGCCGTGCTGACCGGCGGACGCACCCTCGCCCGATGGCGCCGTCCAGGGCGTCGCTGCCGGCTGAGACGGGGCCACCGGAGTCTCGGACAAGGGAGCGGCCGACATTGCAGGAGGAGCAACGGGAACAGCCTCGTGCGTGCCGCCGGGAACAGCCTCGTGCGTGCCGCCGGGAACAGCCTCGTGCGTGCCGCCGGGAACAGCCTCGTGCGTGCCGCCGGGAGGATCCTCTGCGTTGCTCACGCGACACTTCGCAGTCGGCTCTGCTCGGCCCGCCAGCTGTCGATGTGGGCGTGATTGCCCGAGAGGAGCACATCCGGGACAACCCAGCCCTGGAACTCCGACGGACGGGTGTAGTGCGGGTACTCGATGCCGCCGTCGAGTGCATCGCTGAAGCTCTCGTTCTCGCCCGACCCGTCCGCCAGCGCCCCCGGCAGCCTCCGGGCGATTGCGTCCACGAGCACCATCGCCGGTAGCTCACCACCCGAGAGGACATACGGCCCGATCGAGACCGCATCGGTGCAGAGGTGGTCTACGATCCGCGCGTCGAAGCCCTCGAATCGCGAAGAGAGAATCGCGATTTCCGGCTCGGTTGCGAGCTCCTCGACGAGTGCCTGGTCGAGCTGGCGACCCTGAGGGGTCAACGCAATGACGCGTGCCGGAGGGACGTCGCCGTAGGCCGCGTCGAGTGCCGCGGCGACAACGTCAACGCGCAACACCATGCCCGCTCCGCCGCCATACGGGGAGTCGTCCACCTGACCTGCACGCAGCGGAGTCGTGTCGCGGTAGTTGAAGAGGCGGAGATCGAGCTCGGTGCCGAGGACGGTGGCGACCGGCTTCTGCTCGGTCAGCCAGCCGAAGGCGTGAGGAACCTGGGTGAAGACATCGAGGCGCATCGCGTCAGAGTAACCGTCAGAGGATGAAGCCCGGGTTGAGAAGGATGATGCCTTCTTCCCGGTCGATCGACCTGATTGCATCCTCGACCATCGGGATGAGAGAGCCGTCATCGAGTTCGAGGTTGTCGTTTGCGGGGCCCGGCAGGAGATCCTTTACGGTCCCACACGCCCTCCCGCCCACCTCCTCGACCCGGAGGCCGATGATCTCGAAGGCGTAGAACTCGCCTTCGGGAAGGACGGGCAACTGGCTCCGCAGAACCATCAGCACGCTGCCTCTTTCGACCGGGCGGTCGAGAAGGATCGCGTGGCGGCCCCGCCCGACCCGGCGCGACACGACGACCTTTGCCGGCACACCGTCAACGTGTAACACGGCACCGACCGCGTAGCGGCTCGGATCGTCGCTTCCCTGCTCGACGACGAAGACACCGTCGAGCCCGTGCGGCCGGCCGACGCGACCGACCGGAACGTAGGTGCCGTCCGTGGTCAGCCGTCGATCTCCAGCACAACCCGCCGGTCGTCTCCCGCGCCACTCGCACGAACGAGCGTGCGCAGGGCCCGCGCGATCCGGCCCTGACGGCCGATCACCTTGCCGACATCATCGGGCGCCACGTGGAGCCGCAGGACGAGCACCCCGTCGCGCTCGATCGACTCGACCTCGACGGCCGCCGGGTCGTCTACGAGACGCCGTGCGATCCAGGCGAGAAGCTCGGCCACGAGGCTAGGAGCCCACCACAGGCATCAGGAGCCGGAGGCGCTGCTGCGAGCGATCTTGATCAGCTTCGCGACCGGGTCGCTGGGCTGGGCACCCTTGGCGAGCCACTCGTTGACCTTGGTCTCGTCGAGCTCGATCGTGGACGGGTTGGTCTGGGGGTTGTAGCGCCCGATGATCTCGATAAAACGACCGTCACGCGGCGAGCGCGAGTCGGCCACAACAACACGGTAAATCGGGTTCTTCTTCGATCCGATCCGTGCCAATCTCATTCGAACAGCCATCTGTCTCCTTGGGGTCAGGTCTTGCATTCCGACAGGCGTCAGACCAGGCATTTCGACCGCTCGGGTCGGAATGCAAGACCTGACTCCTGGATTGTGCCGATCATCGGCGCGGCTTGCCGCCGGTTAACTCGGGTGGCAGCATCGGCATGGTGCCCTTGCCGAACTGCTTCATCATCTTTTGCATCTGCTTGCGGGCCGCGAGCAGCCTGTTCACCTCGTCGATCGAGGTGCCGCTACCGGCCGCGATCCGACGACGGCGAGGGCCATTGATGATAGACGGGGAGCGCCGCTCGAGCGGCGTCATCGAGAGCACAATCGCCTCGACTCGTGCCATCTGCGCCTCGTCGATGTCCACTCCGTCGAGTTGCTGGCCGACCCCCGGGAGCAGCTTGAGGATGCCCTTGACAGGCCCCATCTTGCGGAGCATTCGATAGCTCTTGAGGAAGTCGTCGAAGGTGAACTCGCCGGCGCGCATCCGGCGCTCCATCTCCTCCTGGTCATCGTCGGCCACGGCCGCCTCGGCCTTCTCGATCAGGGTCAGCACGTCGCCCATGCCGAGAATGCGCGACGCCATCCGGTCGGGATGGAAGACCTCGAGCTGATCGAGTTTCTCGCCCACCGATGCGAACTTGATGGGCTTGCCGGTGATCGCCTTGACCGACAGCGCGGCACCACCGCGGGCATCACCGTCGAGCTTGGTCAGCACAACGCCGTCGAAGGCGACATGCGCCTGGAACGCCTCGGCGACGTTGACGGCCTCCTGTCCCGTCATCGCATCGAGGACGAGCAGGATGTTGAGCGGCTTGACGGCATCCCGGATGCGTGCAAGCTCGTCCATCAGCGCCTCGTCCACATTCAGACGGCCGGCGGTATCGACGATCACGACGTCGAGGCCGTCCTCCTTCGCACGCGCAACGCCCTGCACGGCGGCCTGGACGGGGTCCTGCGTGTCGGTGCGGTAGACGGGGATCGAGATCTGCTTTCCCAGCTGCTCGAGCTGGTCGATCGCCGCAGGCCGTTGCAGGTCGGCTGCGACGAGTCCCGCCTGCTTGCCCTCGCGACGCAGGTGGAGCGCAAGCTTGGCGGAGGTGGTCGTCTTGCCGGATCCCTGCAGCCCGGCCATCAGAATGACCGTCGGTGACCGCCCGAAGGCGAGCTGCGAGTCTCCCGCGCCCATCAGCTCGGTGAGCCGGTCGTGGACGAGCTTGACGACCTGCTGCCCCGCGTTCAGCCCCTTGAGAATGTCGTCCCCGAGAGCCTCTGCCTTGACTCCCGCGACGAAATCCCTGACAACCTGAAAGTTGACGTCTGCCTCGAGCAGCGCAAGCCGGATCTCACGCATTGCCTTGTTGACGGCGTCCTCGTCGAGCCGCTTCGCGCGGCCGAGCACACCAAGCGTTGCCTGAAGCCGGTCGGAGAGGGCGTCGAACACGGCTGTGAAGTGTACGGATGCCTGACCGTGTCAGGAACCCTCGTCACAACTGGCTCTCGTGCAGCCGGGTCAGAATGCACCATCCAGGGCGCATTCCGGGCGCACGGGACCTAATGTCAGCCCGAGACGAGGGCCCGGGCGAACTCGCGCGGGTCGAACGGGCGCAGGTCGTCGAGCCCCTCCCCCACGCCGACGAGCTTCACCGGAAGGCCGAGCTCGTAGGCGATCGCGACCGCGATACCGCCCTTCGCCGAACCGTCGAGCTTCGTCAGGGCAACACCTGTCAACCCGACGGCCTCACCGAAGAGACGCGCCTGCTGGAGGCCGTTCTGGCCGGTCGTCGCATCGACGACGAGCAACGTCTCGTGCGGCGCACCGTCGATCCGGCCCTCGATCACGCGCCTGACCTTCGCGAGCTCGTCCATCAGGTGTGACTGCGTATGGAGGCGCCCCGCCGTATCGACGATTACGACATCCCGCCCGCGCGCCTTCCCCGCCTCGACCGCGTCGAAGGCCACGGCTGCAGGGTCACCACCCGCAGGTGCGCCGATGAAGTCGGCGCCCGCCCGCTCGGCCCAGATCTCGAGCTGCTCCTCGGCGGCGGCCCGGAAGGTGTCGCCGGCCCCGACGAGCACGCTGCGACCATGCTCGCGGAACTTCTGGGCCAGCTTGCCCACCGTCGTCGTCTTGCCTGTGCCGTTGACGCCGACGACGAGGATGACGGTCGGCTTTGGGGTCAGATCGAATGTCGGGGCAGCCCCGAACAGGAGCTCGATCTCCTCCGCGAGCGCGTCGCCGAGGTCGGCCACCTCACCTCGCGCCTCGAGGCGCCGCACGATCTCGGCCGTCGCCTGGACACCGACATCCCCGTGAATGAGCGCTTCTTCGAGCCGTTCCCAGGCCTCCTCGTCACCCGTGTCGAAGGTGCCTGCAGCGAGCTCCGCGGTCAGTGCGCGGCGACTCTTCGCAAGCGAATCGCGCAGCCGACCGAAGAAGCCGGTCTTCTCCTGCTCGTCCGCGACGGTCGGCTCGTCACCGAACAGCTCTGCCCAGGTTCTCGACATGGGTGCAACGCTAGCGGGACGCATGCGCATGGGTTGCGAGAGCCGGCGGTTCTCCCGTGATGCTTCCTCGCCCGATCAACACACTAGAATCATCGGGAGCGCGGCGCCCAAGCGTAGCGCACACCGACGAAAGGACTCCTGATGACAGATCGAATCGCACGCGCACTCGCCGGAGCGGCGCTCGTACTGGTCGTTCTTGCCTTCACCCCGCTCGGTTCGGCGGTCGGGAACGCGGTGACCCCGGCGGCGAGATCGGTCGGCACCGCGCAGCTGAAGACAGGTGCCGTGACGCGCCCGAAGCTCAAGCCGAACGCCGTCGGAACGGTACAGGTCCAAAACGGCTCGCTGAAGGCGCGCGACTTCGCGCCAGGACAGCTGCCCGCTGGTCCTGCTGGTCCTGCTGGTGCCGCTGGTGCTGCTGGTGCTGCTGGTGCGGCCGGTCCAGCGGGCAACAACAGCCTCATCGGCTTTGCAAACGTCAAAGCGGACGGAACGATTCGCAGCTTTGGCGGGAACGGGACGACGAGCGTCACCGTCACGAAGACACCGACCTACTACGACGTCACGTTCAACGGGACGTATCCGGCCGGTACGACAAGTCACGACAAGATCGCGAGCTTCGCAGCGGCCGACACCTTCAACTACGACGTCGCCTCGACCAGCCTCGACACCTCACCGGTGCCAACACCAACGAAGGTGACGATTCGCGTGTTCATCTTCCGGCTTACGACCGCGCCGCCGACACTCATCTACGCGGACTTTGCAGTGCAGATCCTCGCCCCAACGAGCTAAGCGGCTCTCTGGCTCGGGCGCGCGCCTGCCGCGCGCCCGAGCCAGCTGAGGCGGGCCAGTGACGCTGAGGTCAGCCCGTCGCCACGATCTCCGTGATGTACTCGCTCACGGT
>SHVL01000033.1 GCA_009694305.1 Thermoleophilia bacterium | reverse complement strand
ATCGGCGGCCACATCGACTCCGTGCCGAACGGCGGCTGGCTCGACGGCTGCCTCAACCTCGTCGCGGGCGCAGAGGTGCTGCGCCGGATCGCCGAGGAAGGCACCCCGCCCGTCACCGTGCGACTCGTCAACTGGGCCGACGAGGAAGGATCTCGCTTCGTGCGCTCACTCGTCGGCTCGTCCGCAGCGGCCGGGTCGATGCGCGACCAGGAGGAATTGCGTCGCCTCACCGACCGCGACGGCGTCTCGCTCCCCGATGCGCTAGCGGCCTGCGGCATCGATCTCGACCACATGCTCGACGCACGCTCTCAGCTTGCGTCGGCCGCGACGTACCTCGAACTCCACATCGAGCAGGGGCCCGTCCTCGAGACGATGGGCATCCCCCTCGGCGCCGTGCTCGGCACCTACGGCGTCGAGCGCTGGCTGATCACGTGGAAGGGGCAGGCGGCGCACGCGGGCTCGACACCGATGAACCGCCGCCGCGACGCATTGGCAGGCGCGGCGAAGCTCGCGCTCGAGATCCGCGACATTGCCGCACGTGTCGGCAACGGTGCCGTTTGCACATCGGGAAGCGTCGTCTGCAAGCCAGGGATCGTTACCTCCGTCGTGGAGACGGCGGAACAGCTGCTCGACCAGCGTCACCTCGATGCCGAGAGCCTCGCCGAGATGCTGCGACAGGCGCAGGAGGCGAGCGAGCGGTTCGCAGCCGAGGAGAACATCGAGGTCGGCTGGGAGAGGATCTGGGGCATCGAGCCGATCCTGTTCGACCCCGCCCTCATCGATCTCTGTGACGAGGCTTGCCGCGAGATTGCCGGCGTCTCACACCGGCTCCCGTCAGGGCCGCTCCACGATGCTGCCGAGGTCGCGCGCGCGGGGATCCCCACCGTGATGATGTTCGTCCAGAGCCTCCGCGGTCTCTCCCATACGAGGCTCGAGGACACGCTGGACGAGCACATCAAGCTCTCGGTCGCAGCGCTCGACCGGCTCGCTGACAAGGCTATCGCCCGGGTCTCCGGGTGACGGTGAAACTACGTATTCCCGGGCTTGTACAACAACGTCAAAGGAGGCAATGATGGCCCTTAGCTTCGGCGTCACTGTTCTACCCGACCCGCCCTATCAGCGTCTTGTCGAGCTCATGGTGCTCGCTGAACAGCACGGATTCGAGTACGGCTGGACGTATGACTCTCACGTCCTCTGGCAGGACTCGTTCCCGATCCTCGCGCTCGCCGCCGAGGCGACGACGACGATGAAGTTCGGCCATCAGGTGACGAATCCGGGCACCCGAGACCCGACCGTCCTCGCAAGCCTCTACGCCACCCTGCACGACATCTCCGACGGACGGATGGTCATGGGCATCGGCCGCGGGGACTCCGCTGTGCGCTACATCGGGCGCCAGCCCGTCAAGGTGGCCGAGTTCGAGCGCGACCTGCGGATGATCAAACCGTTCATGAACGGCGAAGAGGTGCAGTGGAACGAGAAGGATCTGCAGCTGAAGTGGGTCCGCCCCGAGTTGCCCGAGATCGAGATGTGGGTCGCGGGATACGGGCCGAAGGCGCTGGCAATCGCGGGCCGCGTTGGTGACGGCGTCATCATCCAGCTCGCCGATCCCGAGATCATCCAGTGGATCATGGGCACCGCCCGCGCGGCCGCTGTTGAGGCGGGCCGTGACCCGGCGGCGCTCAAGTGCATCGTCTGCGCCCCGAGCATGATCACCGACGACATCGAAGATGCCCGCGACCAGACGCGCTGGTTCCCCGCAATGGTCTCGAACCATGTCAAGGACCTGATCGACCGCTACGGCACCGACGGCTCGATCGTCCCCCGCGCCCTCACCGACTACGTGGAGGAACGGAAGTTCTACGACTACAACGACCACTCACGCGTTGGTGCGGCCCACGGCGCCTTCGTGACCGACGAGATCTGCGATCGGTTCTCCGTGCTCGGTAGCGTCGAGCAGGCAACCGCAAAGCTGCGCGAGCTCGAGTCGATCGGGGTAGATCACTATTCCGTCTACCTGATGACGCACGGCCAGGAGGAGACGCTCGCGGCCTACGGCGAGCACATCATCCCTCTGTTCGAGGGCGTGACGGCATAGCTGACGCGGCCACCGAGCAGATCGAGGCGTGGAGGAGCGTCGCGGCAGGCTGGGAGCGTCGCCGCGACCTGTTCGCGCGGGCAACGGAGCAACTCTCCGAGCGGATGGTCGATCTCCTCGGCGCACAGCCGGGAGATCGTGTCCTCGAGCTCGCTGCCGGCCCCGGCGAGACCGGATTCAAGGTGCTGCCCGGGATCCAGCCCGACGGCGAGCTCATCTCGACCGACGGTGCCCCCGAGATGGTCGAGGCTGCCCGGCGACGAGCAGACAGCCTCGGGTTGACAGGCGTGCGGTTCGCCGTCGAGGATGCCGCGCATCTCTCCCTCGCAGACGACGCGGTCGATCGTGTCGTCTGCCGCTTCGGGATCATGCTTGTCCCGGACATGGAGCAGGTCGCCTCGGAGATCGCACGCGTCCTGCGCCCCGGCGGTGCAGCGGTGCTCGCCGTCTGGGCAGGCACCCGCGTCAATCCGTGGCTGACCGCCACCGGTCGCGCGGCGGTCGAGCTCGGCCATATGGTGCCTCCCGATCCGGAGGCACCCGGCCCGTTCCGGCTCTCCGACCCCGAGCGGCTCCGGGCGGTGATCGCAAGCGGAGGGCTCGCGATCGAGGCCGTCGAGGACGTGGCCGTACTCTATGTCGCCGATTCGCTCGACGAGTGGTGGGAGGCGACCCGCGACACGTCACGGATGCTGGCGATGCTCACCGAGCGCCTCGCGCCGGATGAGATTGCGCTGCTCCGAGAGCGCTCCAAGCACAACCTCGCGGAGTTCGTCCAGGAGGATGGCTCCGTCGCAGCCCCGGGTGTCGCCCGCGTTGTGCTCGCGCGATCGGGGTAGTGCGAGACACGTCCTGCACCTACAGGATCGTCTTGCCGAGCGCACTTGCGACGAGCTCGACTGCAGTGAGCGCGGTCGTATTCTCACGATCGAGAATCGGATTCGCCTCGACCACCTCGAGCGAGCCGACGATGCCCGACTCGGCGACGAGTTCGCAGGCAAGGTGCGCCTCGCGATAGGTGAGGCCACCGCGGACGGGTGTCCCGACGCCGGGGGCGACCTCGGGATCGAGCGAATCGAGATCGAACGAGACGTGGACGAAGCCGGGACCAGCGACGTGGGCAAGTGCCTCTCTCATCGTATACTCGATCCCGTCCCGGTCGATGTCGCTCATCGTGAACACCCGGACAGCTGACCCGCGCAGGAACTCCCGCTCCCCCTCGTCGAGCGAGCGGATGCCGACGAGCGCCACGCGGGACGGATCGAGCGCAGGAAGGGTGAGCCCGTCGTGGGTAAACCACTCCGGCGCACGACCGAGAGCTCCGGCCAGAGACATTCCGTGCACGTTGCCGGACGGGCTCGTCTCGGGGGTGTTCAGATCTCCGTGAGCGTCGATCCAGATCGCGCCGCCAGGTTGTCCCGCTGCGGCGGCGAGGCCTGCAAGCGTCCCGAGCGCGATCGAATGGTCGCCGCCGAGGACGAGGGGCTGTGCCCCTTCCCTGACCGTCTCCTCGACAAGGGACGCCAGCTCGGCACACGACGCGAGAATCTCCGGCAGATAGCGGGCCCGCTCGTCACAGAGTGCAAGCGCCTCGGGCTCGGGTGCAACGACGTTGCCGCGGTCGGTCACGGTCTGGCCGATCTCCGTCAGCCGCTCCTCGAGGCCCGCGTACCTGATTGCAGACGGGCCCATGTCAACTCCGCGCCGCGTCTGGCCGAGGTCGAGTGGAGCGCCGATGATCGAGACAGGTCTCCTCACGGTGCGAAACCGTACCGGGGCCGGAGCCTCCGTGCGCCTGCCACACCCCGGGCCTCCTGCAACGCTACACTTCGCAGCCGCGGCGAGGTAGCTCAGTTGGTAGAGCACACGGCTGAAAACCGTGGTGTCGCCGGTTCAAGTCCGGCTCTCGCCATTCCCACCGGCAGCTCGCGCTACCGGTTCTCCAGCGGCACGAACGGCCGTTCGGCAACGCCCGTGTAGATCTGGCGGGGCCGTGCGATCTTCGTCTCGGGATCCGTGAGCATCTCCTCCCACTGCGCGATCCACCCCGGCAGGCGGCCGAGTGCGAAGAGGACGGTGAAGTACTCCCTGGAGTAACCCATCGCCTGGTAGATCAGGCCCGAGTAGAAGTCCACGTTCGGATACAGCTTGCGGCTGACAAAGTACTCGTCCTCGAGCGCGATCCTCTCTAGCTCGAGGGCAATCTCGAGCTTCGGGTTGAGGCCTGTCTCGGCGAAGACGGAGTCCGCGACCTTCTTGACCAACGTGGCCCGCGGGTCATAGCTCTTGTAGACGCGGTGGCCGAAGCCCATCAGACGGGTGCCGGCGCTCCCGTCCTTGACCGCCTCGACGAATGCCGGGACGTTCGCCAGGTCGTCGATCTGGTCGAGCATCGTCAGGACAGCCTCATTGGCACCGCCGTGAAGCGGGCCGTAGAGCGCGGCAATGCCTGCCGAGACGGCCGAGAACGGATCGACCTGCGACGACCCGACACTACGGACGGCGCTCGTCGAGCAGTTCTGCTCATGATCGGCGTGGAGGATGAAGAGGATCTCGAGGGCCCGCTGCAGCACCGGGTTTGGCTCGTGCCTGCCGCCGATCTCGAAGGTCATGTTGACGAAGTTGCCGATGTAGTCGAGGTCGTTGCGCGGCAGGACATAGGGAAGGCCGCGCGAGTGCCGGAAGATGTAGGCCGCTATGGTCGGGAGCTTCGCGATCAGCCGCACGCGCTGGAGATAGCGATTCTCCGGGTCGGAGATATGCTTCGCATCGGGGTAGAAGGTGGACAGCGCGCCGACCGCGCCGAGCAGCATTCCCATGGGATGCGCGTCGTAGCGGAATCCGGCGAGAAACTCGTTGATGTTCGTGTGGACGTACGTGTGACTGCGCACGTCGTCGCTCCATCTGTCGAGCGCCGAGGGGGTCGGCAGCTCACCCTCGAGGAGGAGATAGCACGTCTCGAGGAACCCGGCCTGCTCGGCGACCTGCTCGATCGGATACCCCCGGTAGCGCAGGATCCCCACGTCACCGTCGATATAGGTGACTGCGCTCCGGCACGACGCCGTATTGAGATAGGCCGGATCGAACGACAGCAACCCCGTGCCGTCAAGGCCCGTTATCTGCCCGAGGTCGGTGGCACGGATCGCGCCGTCAACAATCGGGATCGAGTATTCGATTCCGGTGCGGTTGTCTACGACGGTGAGGGATTCAGATTCCATCAGGGATCGGTTCAAGAGTAGTCACTTGAGGATACACCGGGGGTCAGGAGCTACCGGACCGGAGCAAGAATGGCGGAGCTCATTCAGAGGCCGCGAGCCCTGACACCGCTGCGACCAGTCCTTCGACGTCGTGGGTGGCCGCCTCGGCAAGCACCTCGACGCCGGCTTCGAGCGCTGCCCGGGTCGTCTCGGGGCCGATCGAAACGGCCGGGATGCCGGTCGCGAGCACGCCAAATGCGCGCGCGGCCGAAGCAGACGCGAGCAGACAGAGATCGCCGTTGGGTGGCGGCTCCGGGTGGATCGCGTGCGTGCGGTAGAGCGGGACGAAGTCGGCGGAGAGTGCGTCGGCCAGGTATCCCCTCGCGCCCTCTGCCGCGGCGACGAGAACGCGTCCGGCAGGACGCGGCATGTCGGCGACGAGACCCTCCTGCGTCGAGACCCGCGCCACGAGGTCGGCATGGCCGAGTGCATCGGCCGTCGCCTGGCCGATAGCCGCGAGACGAGGCAGCGGCCCTCGCGCGCGGCGCAGGAGCTCCCGGGCACCATTCGGGCTCGTGACGACGACCCAGTCGTAGCCTGTAACGTCGATCGGGTCATCGGCCAGAGGCTCGACGCGAATCAGCGGGCAGCAGACGACCTCGTGCCCGTCGTCTGCAAGGCGTGCAACCAGATCATGCTCCTGCCCCTCCGGACGGGTCACGATCACTCTCATCGTGCAACGGCGAGCAGTTCCGCCGCGATCGTAGCCGCGTCATGGCCCGAGCGCCGCTCGAGCCACTCGCCGTTTTCCTCTGCGATCAGCCCGGTCAGGATCATACCATCGTGGAAGGCCGCAACCGGTGCGAGACAGCCGCCGCCGATCAACGCCACGCAGTTCCGCTCCGCCTCGACGCGGGCTCGGGTCTCGTCGTCGTCGATCCGCGCGACGAGGTGCTCCTCACCTGCGCGCACCTGCAGGGCGAGTGCGCCCTGACCCGCCTCGGGCAGCATGAGCTCCGGGTCGAGTCTGAGTCCGATCTCTGCGCCCAGCCCTAAACGGTCTAGACCACATGCAGCGAGCATGATTGCATCAAGACCACGCTCGGTGCGCTTCCGCAGGCGAGTATCGACGTTGCCCCGGAGTGGCTCGATCGACAGGGTCGGCTCGAGGGCAAGGAGCTGGGCACGGCGCCGCGCAGATGCGGTACCGATCCGCATACCCGGCCGGATCGCATCTGCGCCACAGAGCGCGTCCCTCGGATCCTCTCGGCGTGGGTATGCACCGACTGTCAGGCCCTCGGGGTCGGCTGCGGTCATGTCCTTCGCAGAGTGCACCGCGACGTCGATCCGCCCCTCGAGCAAGGCTTCCTCGAGTTCCTTGACAAAGACCCCGCGGGAGCCGATCTCGCCGAAAGGGCTTGTCCGGTCGCGATCGCCCGCCGTCGTGATCGGGACGAGCGCTATCTCGACCCCGGGCCGGCGCAACGCCTCTGCGGCGCGCTCGGCCTGGGTCAGCGCAAGCCTACTTCCGCGGGAACCGATGCGCAGCAGCACAGAGACGGATCGTCGTGCGCGGCTCGCCACAGAGCAAGCGGCCACGCGGGCGAATACGCACGAAGGCGGTCGGCGCCTGCACGGGAAGCGGTCGTGCCAGGATCAGCGGTCGCGTCACGATTGGTCTTCCTCCCCCAGTCCGAACAGATGGCGCACGACATCAGCATAGATCAAGCCCTCTGCGCCGGCGGCCGCCTCCTTCATGCGCACCGTCGGGAGGTGAAGCACCTTGGCGACGATCTGTGACGTGACCGACTCGACCAGCTTCCGATCGCTCTCCGGCAGTCGTCCTAGCCGGGAGGCTGCCTTCGCCAGCTCGCCCGCGCGAATCGCCTCGGCATGCGCCCGAAGCGAGGCGATCACCGGAACGACGGCGAGAGACGACTGCCACTCCCGGAACCGTTCGGCCTCGACAGCAACCAGGCGCTCGGCTTGCACGGCCTCGGAGCGCCGCCCGGCGAGCGAGGTCACGACGACGGCCTCGAGATCGTCGATGTCGTAGACGAAGCAGCCGTCGAGCGTCGATAGCGCAGGCTCGACGTCGCGCGGCACGGCGAGATCGACGAACAGGATCGGGCGGCCCCGGCGAGCACGCAACGCTGCCTCTGCGGCTGCCATGTCCACGACGAACCCCGGCGCGCTCGTGGAGGTGATCACGACATCGGCCGTCGCGAGGAGCGCGGGAATCTCGGCCAGTCCGACGGCGCGGGCACCGACCTGTTCTGCAAGCTCTGCGCCGTGCTCGAGCGTCCTGTTGGCGACGGCTCCGATGAGCGCTCCGCGAGAGCGGAGGTTGCGGGCCGTCAGTTCGCTCATCTTGCCGGCGCCGACGAGCAGCACGGTACGGCCGCCGAGATCACCGAAGACCTGCTGAGCGAGCGCAGCCGCGGCAGCTGGAACCGACGACGGGTTCTCTCCGATCCCGGTCTCGACCCGGGCCCGGCGGCCGGCATGAAGCGCCTGCCTGAAGAGGCGGTCGAGGAGAGGCCCTGTCGTGCCACCGGCAAAAGCATCGCGAACCTGCCCCAGGATCTCGCCCTCACCAGGAACGAGCGAGTCGAGCCCCGCTGCAACGCGAAAGAGGTGCAGCGCGGCACTGTCGTCTCCCAGTCGATACAGCAGAGGTTCGAGTGCGGCAGCGTCGCCGGGCGCAAGCGCGAGAAGGGAGGCGGTGGCACGCTCCTCGAGCGGGTTCGTCACGTCGTCGGTTGCGAGGTACAGCTCGGTCCTGTTGCAGGTCGAAAGCACCACAGCCTCGCAGCCGTCTGCCAGGGTGCCTGCCAGTGCTGCTGCGGCGGGCGCATCCACGGCAACCCGCTCCCGCAGTTCGACAGGGGCCTGACGGTGCGAAAGGCCGACGAGCGCCAGCCTCAAGACGCGAAGTGGGTCAGAGGGAGCACGACCACGACGAGCGCAAACCCGTAGACGAGTAGCACGGCGAACCGGCGAGCCTGTATCCGTCCCTCGCGCCGCAGCAGCAGCCCGGCCGCGTACAACGCCCAGACAGCGATGGTGGTGGCCATCGGGATGTCGAAGTCGCCACGGTCGAAGCTCGCAAGACCGGCGGCGATCCCGGTCGTGAGAATGACGAGTGAGATCAGGGCCGTGCGGGCAGACAGGCGATCGAGCGTCTCGAGAGGAGGCAAGCGCAGGCGCAGCACGCCGGTGTCCCGACGTTTCAGCCGGCGGCCCTGCCAGAGATAGAGGCCCGCCAGGCCGCCTGCCAGCGTCAGGCCCGCAAAGCCCGCGAGCATCAGCCCGACATGGAGCGCGAGTAGACCGCCGGCGGTGTCACTCGTCGAGCCGCCGGTGCCGCCGCCGGCCCAGGCCGCAACGAGCAGTACGGACGCGAAGGGCATCACCACGAGGCCAAGGAGGCGGTAGCGCGGCGTGCAACCCCAGATCAGGTACGCGCCGACGACAAGCCAGACGAAGAGGTTCAGCGCACCGGCCCACGTCCCCCAGGGAAACCCCTCCGTGTCGAGGGCCTGCGCGACCAACAGCCCGGTCTGCGCGAGCCAACCGATCCTCACACCCCAGATGCCGAGCCTGGCCGAGGTTCCTTGCGACCGCAGAAAGCCCGAGTAGGCAAAGGCCGCTTCGCCGTACCCGATCAGCGCAGGCCAGACGAGAAGCTCAGCCATCGCCTTCTCGCTCCTGCGCAAGGGCCGCGAGGTCGGCCGTCTCGCTCTCGAGCCTCGACAGCTTGGCAGCGATGATCGTGGCCCAGAGGAGCACGAACACGAGCACCACGCCGTAGGCGAGCGCCACATACTGGCCCTGGCTCACGAGAGCACCTCACGCAACTCGCGCAGGCTCGCGTCGATGCGCTTCCCTACGACCTCGGTGCGATACATCACGTAGGCGAGCAGCGTGATCGCCGCCCAGCAGACGAGGAACGACCCGAACATCGTCCCGGTCATCTGCGGGCCCTCGCGGCTGAACACGGTCGGGTGGATGAAGTCGCTTGCGAGCCGAATCGCAAAGAAGCTGGCAGGGATCAAAGCCACACCGAAGAGGGCATAGACAGCGCAGATCCGCCCGCGGCGCGCACCCTCGTCGATCGAAAATCGAAGCATGAAGTACGCACAGTAGAAGAGAAACAGGACGAGAAACAGGACGAGCTGGTTCGAGCCCCAACTCCACCACACACCCCACGACGCCTTCGCCCAGATCGAGCCGGTGATCAACGTCAGGGTGCCAAAGATGGTGCCCTGGTGGATCCACGTATAGCTCTCGACATCGCGCCGCTCACCACCGACCCACAGCAGCCGTAGTGCCTTCCATGCCCCGAGCCCGAAACAGAGGTACGCCGTCAGGGCGATGGGCACGTGGAAGTAGAAGATCCGCTGTGAAACGCCCTGATTGGCATCCTCGGGCGCAACGAGCAGGGCAACCACGACCGCGAGCCCGAGGAGAACGGCGGTCGTTCCTGCGAAAAGTGGGAGGCTATTCCGTGACGACATATTCGAAGGTGGCCCACGCGAGTATCGCGAACACGAGGTCGTAGAGGCCGAGGAACGACAGGTACGCGGCTCCCTCGGGAGAGATCCCCGCGCCGACACCACCTACGACGAGCGGAATCGCGAGAGGGAGGAAGAGAAGTGGAAGGATAACCTCACGGCCACGACTCGCGGCGGCCATTGCAGCGAGCAACGAGCCGACGGCACAGATTCCGACGCTCGCGAGCACAACGCCCGCAACTGCCACGAGATCGATGGGCGCGAAGAACAAGGCAAACGCGGGAACGGCGACGAGCTCCGCCGTCATCAGAAAGATCAGCACGGCAAGAGTCTTTCCGAGCCAGATCGCGCTGCGGTCGCAGGGAGCAAGAACGAGGCCGTCGAGTGCCCCTCCCTCTCGCTCGGGCGCCCAGGCCCGGGCAAGGCCGAGCAATGCGGTGAAGACGATCGCAATCCAGAGCAGGCCGAACGCCGCATCCGCACCCGTGCCGGCGGGTAGAGCAAAATGGAACACGACGAGCGTCGAAACGACAAACAGCAGCATTGCCGGCAGGGTGTCTCGGGCCCGGAGCTCGAGCCTCAGATCCTTGCGGGCGAGTGCGACGACATCGGCTGCATACAGGGAAGCCGCGCTCATGCGAGGATCAGCCTGTCGGTCGCAAGCGCCGCGACGCGCGACGGGTCGTGCGTCGAGAGCATGATCGTTCGCTCGCCGGCAAGGGCAGCAAGCTCACTGTCGAGAACGCCTGCACCATCCTCGTCGAGGGCCGTGAACGGCTCATCGAGCACAAGGACGGCCGGATCGTGGAGCAGCGCGCGACACAGGGCGAGGCGCTGCACCATCCCGCGCGAATAGGCCGAGACCCGCCGGGAGCGGGCCTCCCAGAGACCGAACCGCTCGAGCAGCATCCCGCTCCGCTCACGGCGGTCGGGAACGCGGTAGAGACGCCCGAAGAGATCGAGGTTCTCGAGGGCCGTCAGCTCCCCGTAGACGAGCGGCTCGTGCCCGACGAAACCGAGATCCCCTCGCTCACCGGCGACCTGCAGCACCCCGTGGGTTGGAGCCGCGAGGCCTACCACAAGCCGCAGCAACGTCGTCTTGCCGGCCCCGTTTGCCCCGGTCACGACGAGAAAGCCGCCACGCGGAACGGCAAACGAGACCCCCCGGAGCACGCGCTTGCGCCCGTACCGCTTCTCGAGGCCGGCCCCGAGGATGGCCGGGTCCAACTCGTCTGCGGCAGCGATGGTCATCAGGCAACCGTAGCCAGTACGACGAAGGCGAGGAAGACGGCCGCGATCACGCCGTTGATCGTGAAAAACGCCGTATCGAGCCGCTCGAGGTGCCCCTGCCGCACGAGCGAGTGCTCGTAGAGAAGGAGGCCCGCAACCGCAGCAACACCCAGCCAGTAGAAGACATCGCTGCCAAGACCAACTCCCACGGCGGCGAGCAGAAGCACCGTCGTGACGTGAAAGGCGCGCGCGCCCAGAAAGACTCCTCGCTCGCCGAACCGCGTCGCCCACGACCGGAGACCGGCGGCGAGGTCATGACCGAGGTCGAACAATGAATAGAACAGGTCGAAGCCTGCAACCCAGAGGCCCTGCGCCGCAAACAGCGCCCACGCCTCCCATGGTGCGGTTCCCGTCACGGCGAGCCACGCACCGAGAGGCGCAAGTCCCGTACAGGCACCGAGCCAGAGATGGCAGAGCCAGGTCACGCGCTTGAGATAGGGATAGACGACGAACATCGCAACGGGGATCGGCCAGAGCCACCGAACGATCGGCTCGAGCTGAAAAGCCGCTACCAGGTAGACAGCGAGGGCAGCACCGCAAAGTGCCCAGACCTGAGCCCGGGAGAGCAACCCGGCCGGGATCTCGCGGCCCGCAGTGCGTGGGTTGCGCGCGTCGAGCTCGGCGTCGATCAACCGGTTCAGGCCCATCGCGAGCGTCCGTGCGCCCACCATCGCGAGCGTCAGCCACACCATCGGGCCGATGCCGGGAAAGCCGTCCACTGCGAGAAACGCGCCAACGTAGGCGAAAGGGAGCGCAAAGACGGTGTGCTCGAACTTGACGAGCGAGGCAAACCGCCGGGGCAGGGAGAGTGCTGCCGTGCTCACGTCTGGCTGTGTCGGGAGCTCTGGTCGCCCGTCGCGAGTTCTAGACCGTGCAGCAACGCAGGCTGGAGCACTGCAAAACCGTCGCGGCACCCTCCGGGAGATCCCGGGAGGTTCACGACGAGCGCCGTCCCTCGCAGGCCTGCAAGGCCACGCGACAGGAGGGCGTGCGGCGTCCGTGTCAGGGCGTCCGCGCGAATCGCCTCGGCAATACCTGGTGCTTCACGATCGAGCAGGGGGCGGGTGGCCTCGGGCGTCACGTCCCTCGGCGTGAATCCTGTCCCCCCGGTCGTCAAAACGAGCGCATTCCTCTCTGCAAGGTCGATGATCGCACCCGCTATCGCGTCGCCCTCGTCCGGCACGACACGTCGCTCGACCTCGAACCCCTCCGCGGCGAGCAATGTCGCAAGCGTCTCACCACTCCGGTCGTCGCGCGTACCGTGGTGGACGCCGTCCGACACGGTCAGGACGGCGGCCCTCACACCGGCTCCTTCGACTTCTCCAGAAGCGTCACGTCGGAGATCGTCATTGCCTTGTCGATCGCCTTGGCCATATCGTAGACGGTCAATGCCGCGACGACGACCGCCGTCAGCGCCTCCATCTCGACGCCCGTCTGCGCGGTCGTCTCGGCAACGGCCGTGATCTCGACGCCCGTCTCCACCAGCGCCAGATCCACATTGACGACCGTCAGGGGCAGGGGATGGCAGAGCGGAATCAGGTCGCTTGTCCGCTTCGCGGCCATGATGCCTGCGAGCCTCGCTGTCGCTAACGCATCGCCCTTGGGAAGATCGCCAAGGCGGCTCGCCGTCTCCGGCGTCATCGTCACGCAGCCGCGGGCAACAGCGCGACGGCGCGAAAGTGGCTTGTCGCCGACGTCTACCATCCGGACCGTCCCGTCGGCAGCGACGTGGGAGAGGTCGGTCACAGAATCATTGTACTCGGCGGGCCACTCGAGCCGGGCACTCGCTGTCGCAGGCCGCGCTCACGCAGGGCTCAGGCAGGGCGCTCCCCCAGGATGACGTCGATCACCCGGCGCTCTTTGCCGCCCCGCAAGACGGTGAAGGAAACCTTCTCTCCCGCACGGTGCAGTGCTACGACACGGGAGACATCCTGCGCGCTCTCCACCGGCGTGCTGCCGATCCTCACGATCACGTCACCACCGAGTGACACCTGAACGCCGTCCGAGCTCTCCACGCTGGTGCCGCCTCGCAGGCCGGCGCGCTCCGCCGGGGTGCCCGGTTGCACCTTTGCAACGAGCGCGCCGCGTGAGGTCTTGAACCCGAACTTCTTCGCCAGTCGGGGCGTCACGCTCTGGGTCGTCACACCGATGTACGCATACGAGACACGGCCCGTGCGCAGAAGCTGCTCGAGCGCCCGGCGGGCCGTGTCGATCGGGATCGCGAACCCGACCCCTTCCCCTGCTCCGCTCGTCGAGCGAATCTGGGCGTTGATACCGATCACACGGCCCTTCGCGTCGAAGAGCGGCCCGCCCGAGTTGCCGTGATTGATCGGCGCGTCGGTCTGAATCGCGTCGGAGATGCTGTAGCCCGAGGTCAGGGAGTCGATCGTCCGGTTGGTTGCCGAGACGACCCCGACCGAGAGCGAGGTCTGCTCGTTGAACGGGCTCCCGATCGCGGCAACGGGCGTCCCGACGACGACCGTCGCCGAATTGCCGAGTGGTACGGGCTCGAGGTCGTGCTGAGCAGGATCGACGCGGATCACGGCAACGTCACTGAACAGGTCCCAGCCGACGATCTTCGCAGGCACCCGGTCGCCGTCCTTGAACTCCACGTACAGCATCTTGGCGCCGTTGACCGCACCTCCGGAGGCCTTCGCAACGTCCGTGACGACGTGGGCGTTCGTGAGAATCGCGCCCTTCTCTCCGACGATGAAGCCCGAGCCCTGGGACTGCCCCTCGATGCCGAGATCGGCATAGACCGTCACGACACCCGGCGACCGATGGGCATAGATAGCCGCGGGGTTGAAGCCGTTGCCGACCGTGGGCACCGCAGCGGGACTCGCGACCCCCTCGGGGAGCGTCCGCTCGACGACGACCGTTGTCGTCTCGGTGCCGGTGATCCCCGTGAGGGTGCCGAGCACGAGAGCGCCGGCTGCTCCGAAAGCGGCAGCAACGACGGCAATGGCGAAGACCCGGGGGTGCACGCATGCCACTGTAGCCACCTGCCCCTGGCTCACCGCGTGGCCGCTGTGTTTTCACGTGGAAACGACCGTGCTTCAACCGGACTCGACGGAGGAAGACTCGAGTAGAGCTCCTTCGGCAGACAACTCGAGCGTGAAAGCCGTCTCACCGGGACGGCTTGCCACGGTCACCGTGCCACCCATCCGTTCTGCAAGCTCGCGAGCGATTGCCAGACCGAGGCCGCTCCCCGATGCCTGCCCGGCATCTCCCCGGTAGAAGCGCTGGAAGACACGGCCAAGATGCTCGGGGGCGATGCCGGGGCCATCGTCTTCCACGACGAGGGCAACTCTGGCTCCTCGACGCTCCGTCCGCAGCCGCACGGTGGTGCCAGCCGGTGTGTGCACGAGTGCGTTGTCGGTCAGTGCGCGGGCTATCTGTTGCACACGCTCCTCGTCGGCGAACACCCAGGCTTCCTCATCGGCCTGGACGGCCAGCGTGTGGCCCGAGGCGTCGGCGAGCGCTCCGAACTCCTCGGCAACGACCCTGGCGACCTGCGCCAGACTCACGTCTTCGTGCTCGATCCGGATGCGGCCCACATCCATCCGGGAGAGATCGAGCAGGTCGGTCGCAAGCTTCGTCAACCGCTCGACCTGCGCCCTCGTCGTTGCGAGAAACTCGCTCCGCGTCTCGTCGTCGAGATCCTCGTCGGCCAGGAGCTCGAGAAAGCCCGCGAGAGAGAAGAGCGGCGTCCGGAGTTCGTGCGATGCGTTGGCAACGAACTCCTTCCTCGCAAGATCGAGCTGCTCCAGCTGGACACGCATCCGGTCGAACGAGCCGGCAAGCTGGCCTACCTCGTCGTTCCCGTGATCCACGACGGGCTCGTCGAAGGTGCCCTCGGCGATCCGGTCCGCGGCCCTCTGGATGCGCCCGAGCCGTCGCGCGTGCACTGCGGCCACGACAAATCCGAGTACAACGGCGATCAGCAGGGCCACGATGATGGCGTACAGCAGACGCCGCTTGACGAGTTCGACCGTTGCCAGCTGATCCTCGAGCGAGCTGGAAAGAAGGATCACGTTCCCGGTCGAGAGCAGGGTCGTTGCAACCTCGGCGTACTCGCGCCCCTCGCGCCGGGAGCGGCCTCGCACGGTGCCGACGACCTTGGCAGCGGCGAGTGCGACCGGGTCCTTCGTGATCTCGGCACCCCCGACGGCGGACGAATCTGCCAGGGAGCGGAGCACCTCGTTTCGGGGCGGGTCAGTGACCGCGAAGATGACGACCCGGGCATTTGTGGTGAACGCCGAACCATCCACGAACTCGTCGAGGCGCCGTCGAGCCCGCACGTCGAGCCCCGCGTAGTTGACCGCGAGAGCCCTGGCGTCGCTCCGCAGCTGATCGAGCTTTGCGTTGACGAGCCTGAGCTCGAGCGAGGGGACGACGATCGCGTAGGCCGCGAGAAGCGCACCGCCAACGATGCCGAGCAACGCCAGCGTCAGCTTGACGCGGATGCCGCCCGGGAAGCTCATCCGTCGCGGAAGCGGTATCCGGCACCGCGAACCGTCAGGATCACCTTCGGTTCGGAGGACTCCACCTCGATCTTCTCGCGGAGATGCCGGACGTGGACGTCGATCGTGCGAGGCTCCCGATAATCAGAGCCGCCACGCAGCCGCTCGAGCAACTGCCGGCGGGAGTAGACGACACCCGGGTTCGAGGCCAGAAGCGCCAGAAGCTCGAACTCGACAAATGTCAGCTGCACGCGCTCGCCGCGCACGTCAACCGTACGCCGTGGCAGGTCGATCCGCACGTCGCCCCGGTCGATCGTCTCTTCACGCTTCCCGCCGAGGTGCGGTGTTGCCGCCCGCCGCAGCACCGCCTTCACGCGGCTACGAAACTCGCGGATCAGGAATGGTTTCGTGATGTAGTCGTCTGCACCGAGCTCGAGCCCGAGCACCTTGTCGAGCTCGTCATCGCGGGCGGTCAGCATGATGATCGGCACCGTGCTGTTGGCGCGCAGCCGCTTGCAGACCTCGAGTCCGTCGAGCTTCGGGAGCATGATGTCGAGCACCACGAGATCGATCTCCTCCTCGGCAAAGCGCCGCAGAGCCTCGTCGCCGTCCCGGGCGGGAACAACGCGATACCCGTCCTTCTCGAGCGGGTAGGTGAGGAGCTTCTGGATAGCGTCCTCGTCGTCAACGAGCAGGATGGTTGAGGTCTCGGGCATCGTCTCGGTCGCTCCAGGCGGGACTACACGCCCGCGAGGTCGTACTATAGCCACCGTCGTGACGGCCCCAGACTCAGCCGGAAGAAAAGGGCCACAGCTACCGCGCAGGATGCGGCCGAGGAAATCACTGCGGCACTCCCGCCGCAGGGCATCCGAGCAAGCGGTCAACGGGCGGCTCGTCCGTGCGGCCACCCTGCTCCTCGTACTGCCAGTCCTCGTCCTCGCGTTCACGATCACGACGCCGGAGCCCTTGCCGGCCCCCGCCCTCCCGCCGTCGTTCGACGGCACCTCGGCAACGGAGCTCGCAATAGAGCTCGCCCGGGATTTCCCCGACCGGGAGCCGGGAACGGCGGGCGCCAACGGCGCGACCGGCTGGGTGCAGGAGCGGCTTGCCCTCTACGGTCTTCCCGTAGCCGAGGACGCCTGGGACGAGACGATTCCGGGGCTCGGGAATGTTCGGCTGCGGAACCTGGTCTCCGTGATCCCCGGTGCAAGCTCTGACGCAATCCTCTTTCTCGCGCATCGTGACAACATCGGCAGCGGGCCCGGCACGAACGACAACGCGTCGGGAACAGCGGCTCTCATCGAGCTGGAACGAGGTTATGGCCGGCTCGGCACGCTCGCCGGCCGTCCGAAACCCGAGCACACTCTGATCTTCCTCTCCTCCGATGGCGGCGCCTTCGGAGGATTCGGCGCAGAACGGTTCGCATCGGCCTCTCCTCTGCGAGACAATGTCCGCGCCGTCGTCTCGCTCGACGCGCTTGCAGGTGCAGCGATGCCGCGCCTCGAGATCGCCGGCCTCACGCCGCACTCGCCCGCGCCGGCACTCGCGCGAACGACAGATGTACGCCTCACCGAACAGCTCGGCGTCCCGGCTGAACGTCCCGGCTGGCTCGTTCAACTCGTGGACCTCGGTATGCCCTTCGGATACGGGGAACAGGCTCCGTTCCTCGGCCGCGAGATCTCGGCCCTGCGGCTGACGACCGCCGGCGACGGAGGCGGAAGCGCGGTGACCGATACGACGGAGTACCTCGACCGGGCTCGGTTCGTGAAAGTGGGCCTCGCCGCCGAGTCGATTCTCGCGTCACTCGACGGAGGTATAGAGCTTGCCGGTGGCACGGCCGGCTACGTCTATCTGGGGAGCCGGATCATCCGTGGCTGGGCGGTCGAGTTCGTCCTCGTCATCGCGCTGGCTCCGTTTCTCATCGGTGTCCTCGACCTGTTTGCCCGGAGCCGGCGCGAGCGGCTACCGCTCGCCGGTGCCTGGCGGGCGCTGCGCGTACGGCTCGGCGTGTGGCTCTGGGCCGGGCTCGTGATCGGGGCCGGGGCCCTCGCGGGGACCTTCCCCCGGGGATCCCCTCTCCCGCCACCGCCGAACAGTCCGGCCGTGACGCAATGGCCGGTCGACGGCATCGTGATCGTGGGTCTCGTTGCCGCCTTCGGCTGGTGGCGAGCCCACCGGATTCTTGCTCCCGGTGCCGCGCCGGTGGCGGCCGAGGTGCTCGCCGGGTATGCCGTTTCACTGCTGGCGCTCGGCGCGATCGCGATCGCGACAGCCCTGATCAATCCGTATGCCCTCCTCTTCGTGCTGCCCTCGCTCTATACCTGGCTGTGGCTGCCCCGGGTCGGCGTGCGCTCCGGCTGGGCCCGCGACTGCCTGTACGGGCTCGGACTGACGGGGATCGCACTCGCAGTCGTTGGCGTCGGGACCCAGCTCGAGCTGGGCCTCAACACACCGCTCTACCTCCTGTCTCTGGCGACGCTCGGGATCATCTCATGGCCGACCGTGCTCATACTGATTGCCTGGGCTGCCGTGGCCTCGCAACTGGGTGCTCTCGCGACCGGCCGCTACGCGCCACTCGAAGCCCGAAGGCCTCTCGGGGGCGGCATCGTGCGTGCGTCAGAGCGAGAGGAAACGGACGCTCGAGCCCGCCGCGAGAACGTCTGGCCCCCGGGGAATCCAGACGAGTGAATCGGCCGCGGTCGTCCGTGCGATCATGTGCGACTCCTGACCGATGATCGGTTCGACCAGGGCACCCTCCTCACTCCAAGTGACACGCGCCCGGACAAAGTCGTCCCGCTCTGGCCGCTGCGGGACTGCGGCCACGAGAGTGCCGGGCCGGAAGGGTGGAGCCGGATCGGGGTGGCCGGTGAGAGCGAGAAGCGCCGGCCGCACGAAGAGAAGGCACCCGACGAGTGCCGAGACGGGGTTGCCGGGCAGGCCGAACACGAGCGTCTTTCCCCGGCAACCGAACGCGAGCGGTTTTCCCGGCCTCATGGCGACGCCCCAGAACACCTCCTCGACCCCGAGGCGGGCCTGCACATGCCGAACGAGATCGTGAGGCCCGACCGAGACACCTCCGGAGGTGACGACAACGTCCGAAGCGAGCGCCTCCTCGAGCGAGGCAGCGTGTGCCTCCTCGGTGTCCTCGGTAGCAGCGAGCCGTACCACTGTCGCCCCGGCAGCCCCCATCAGCGCCGCGAGCATGACACCGTTCGACTCGTAGATCTGGCCCGGCTCAAGCGTCTCACCGGGCGGCCGCAACTCCGTTCCCGTGACGACGACGGTCACGTGGGGCCGGCGATGCACGACGACGCTTTCGATCCCACAGGCAGCCAGGGCACCGAGGCGGGCCGGTGTCAACAGTTCGCCGGCCGCGAGCAGATTCGAGCCGACCGGCGCGTCCCCTCCAGCCCCCCGGATGTTGTCTCGCAACGGCGCGGAGTCCAGGATCGTCACCTCGTCGAGCCTCACCTCGACTCGCTCGACCGGAACCACCGTGTCTGCGCCCTCGGGCACGACAGCGCCCGTGGAGATCTCGATCGCCTCTCGTGCCCCGACCGCCATCGTCGCAGGGCGGCCTGCAGCGGCGCGGCCGACGATAGTGAACACGCCGGGCAGGTCGGCCGCGCGGACGGCGTACCCGTCCATCGACGAACTCTGAAATGGCGGCACGTCTACCGGCGAGACGACGGCGGCGGCGTTCACCCGTCCAGCGGCGTCCGCAAGTTTCACCCGCTCGGTCGGGAGCGCCTCGACACGCTCCAGAATCCGGGCCAGGGCATCGCCGACGGGCAGGAGCGTTTTCACAAATCCCACGCTACAGCAGACGCACGGGGTACCCTCGCGACGTGATCTCCGTCGTCATCCCCGTTCACAACGAAGAGCAGAGCATCGAGCCGCTCTATCACGAGTTGGCGGCCGTGTTCGCGGGCGAGGGCCTCACGTGGGAAGTGGTGTTCGTGGACGACGGCTCCACGGACGGAACGTTCGAGGCTCTGACCCGGCTCCACGCCGCCAACGGCAACGTCCGTGCTGTCCACTTCCGGCGGAACTTCGGGAAGGCGGCAGCGCTCGATGCTGGGTTCCGGGAAGCCTCCGGCGAAGCAGTGGTGACAATTGACGGCGACCTGCAAGACGACCCCTCCGAGATTCCCCGCCTGCTCGCACGCCTCGACGAGGGCTACGACCTCGTCTCGGGCTGGAAGACGAACCGTCGCGACCCACTCACACGACGGGCACCCTCGAAACTCTTCAACGCCGTGGCCGGGAAGGTCTCGGGCGTGCGCCTACACGACATGAACTGCGGCCTCAAGGCATACCGTGCCGAGGTACTCGACGGGATGCAGCTCTACGGCGAGCTCCACCGCTACATCCCGATCCTCGCCCACTATCGCGGCTACCGCATCACCGAGATTCCGGTCAACCATCGCCCGCGAGAGCACGGCCGCTCGAACTACGGCGTCGAGAGGTACGTCCGTGGATTCCTCGACCTCCTGACGGTGACGTTCATGGGCCGCTACAGCCACCGGCCGCTGCATCTCTTCGGCGGCCTCGGTCTCGGCGCCGGTGCGCTCGGTTTCGTGATTCTCCTCTACCTGACCATCGTCAAGCTCACGGGCCACGCGATCGGCCAGAGGCCGCTCCTCGCGCTCGGAATCCTGCTCGTGGTCGTCGGCATCCAGTTGCTGTCGCTCGGCCTCCTGTCCGAGCTGATCACGAGTCATCACGAGGAGCGAATGGGCGCGGACGACCGAACCGCCCGCCTCGCGGACAGAGTGCTGCGGTAGCGTGCGCGTCCTCTATTTCGGCACCTACGACCGGGCCTACCCGCGGAACGCCCAGGTCATCTCGGCGCTTCGCGGGGCCGGCGTGGAGGTCGTCGAACAGCACCGCGCAGTCTGGGAGCGTCGCCACAACTGGTCGGTCGGGCTCCGGCAGATGATACGCGTCGCCGGTGCCGAGCGAAGCCTCCGCCACGCCCGGGCCGACGGGCGTGACGCCGATGCACTGATCGTCGGCTACCCCGGTCATTTCGACCTACCCGCTGCGAAGCGGGTCGCCCGTGGGCGGCCGGTAATCTTCAACCCACTGATCTCGCTCTACGACACGGTCGTGGCCGATCGCGGCCGCTTCCGACGCGGGTCGCCAGGCGCCGGCGTCGTGCATCTCGTCGATCGACGTGCGTTCCGGAAGGCCGATCTCGTGGTCGCCGACACGGACGCCCACGCACGGTTCTTCCGCCACGAGTTCGGCCTCGAAGACGATGGAGTCGAAGTGTGCTTCGTCGGTGCCGAGGATCGGCTCTTTCGCCCCGGTTGGCAGCCCGAGCGCCCCTTTCATGTTCTCTTCGTCGGCAAGCTGATCCCGCTCCACGGGCTCGAGACCATCCTCGCTGCGGCGAGGCTCGCCCCCGAGATTCACTTCAGAGTCGTCGGCAGCGGTCAGCTCGAGCAGTTCCTCGACGGGCGGCCCACCAACGTGGACTGGGTTCCGTGGGTCGAGTACGACGGCCTGCCGGCGGAGATTCAGTCCTCCGGATGTGCCCTCGGCATCTTTGGCACCGGTGCCAAGGCCGCGCGGGTGATTCCCAACAAGGCCTTCCAGGCGATCGCCTGCGCAACCCCTCTCGTCACCGCCGACACGCCCGCCGCCCGCGAGCTCCTCACCGACGGCAAGGATGCGCTGCTCGTGCCCCAGGGCGACGCCCCGGCACTCGCGGACGCGATCCGGCGCCTCGCGAACGACCCTGCCCTACGAGCAAGGATCGGCGGCGCAGGACGGGCCACCTACGAGACATATGCCAGCGAGGAGACGCTCGGTCTCCGATGGCGCAGCCTCGTCGAGCGGGCGATCGCGGCAGCGTGAACGCTCCGCGAGGGCTGCTCTGGCTCGCCGTCAGCGCCTTCGCCGCCGGGATGTCGGCCCTCGCGGTACTCCAGCAGCGGGCCTTCGAGACCGGGCGGTTCGATGTCGGCAACCTCACCCAGGTCGTCTGGTCGTCTACGCACGGTCGGTTCCTCGAGTTGACCGACGTCCACGGGGAGCAGATCTCGAGGCTTGGAGCCCACTTCGATCCGCTCGTCGTCGTGCTCGTGCCGCTCTGGTGGGCCTGGCCCAGTCCCGACCTGCTCCTCGTCGTCCAGGCCGTCGCCGTGGCCCTCGGCGCCGTCCCCGTCTATCTCCTGGCTGGAAGGCACCTCGAAAGCGACTGGGCCGGGCTCACCTTCGGCGTCGTCTACCTCCTGTACCCGCCCACCCAGTGGCTCGTCGTGGACGACTTCCACCCGGTTGCCCTCGCAACCCCGCTCCTGCTCGGCGCCATCTGGTTTCTCGACGGAGATCGGCTGCTGCCCTTTGCAGTCTGTGCAGCTGCCGCGTGCCTCACCAAGGAGCAGGTCGGTCTCGTCGTTGCGATGCTGGGCCTCTGGTACGCCGTCGCGCATGGCCGCAGGATTGCCGGAGCGCTGATTGTCGCCTCCGGAACAGCGGTCGCGGTTCTGGCCACGGCCGTGATCGTCCCGCACTACGCACCCGGCGGAGGATCCCCCTTCGAGGGGCGCTACGCCGCAGTCGGTGGCTCGCCGGCGGGCATCCTCCGGGGTGCCTTCGAGCACCCGCTGCTTCTCGTCGAGGCGGCAACGGAACATCGCGACCTCTCGTATCTCATCGATCTGCTTGCGCCTCTCGGGGGGCTTTCTCTCCTCGCACCGCTGCTCGCGGCAAGCGCTCTCCCGGAGATTGGGCTCAATCTCCTCTCCGGCACCCGGACGCAGACGTCGATCCACTTCCATTACACGGCCGCGGCGATTCCCGGACTGGTGGCCGCAGCCGTGCTCGGCGCAGCGCGGGTGCAGCGACGCTGGCCAGTTGCCTCTCCCACCCTCGGTAAGGGACTCGTGCTTCTCGTGCTCGCCGCAGGGATCGTCCTCGGGCCCCTCCCGGTGTGGGCGCACGTCCCCTTCGGCTCGACCCTCGCCGCCCGAGACCACATCGTGACGGCCCACGACCGCGCGGCGACTCGGGTTCTGCGTGCGGTGCCTCAGGGCGTCGCAGTGAGCGCCACCAACACGCTCGGGGCCCATCTCTCGGAGCGGCATCGCATCTTCAGCTTTCCGGTGATCCGGGAGGCCACCTGGGTCGCACTCGACCTGACGCGGCCCAGCTACCTCGACAACGGTCTCGGAAAAGGGTTTTCGGCAGCGTACGAGCGTTTCCGGAAGAGTAAAAACTGGGTCGTTGTCCGCAAGGAGGACGGAGTCGTTGTCTGGAGGCGTCTCCCCTAATGGTCTAGACCGGAATGGTCTGGGGAAGAAGGTACAGACACAGAACGAGGCAGGCCACGAGCGCGGGAGTATCCTCGTCAGCTGCTGCGAGCGGTACGGCCCAGGCGAGATACCAGACCGCAAGATACGGCGTCGTACAGAGAACGAGGCAGGCCGCAAGGCCGAGCCGGGCACGTCCCCGGCCCGCCTCACGGAGCAGCCAGGCAAAGCCTCCGACAAACGCCGCAAGGGCTACCCCGAGCGCCACGCCGCCCGGAACACCGAGCTGCTCGAGCCTGTGAGGTAGGGCGTAGCTCGTCTCGAGCGCTGCGTTGCCGACGAGCGGCAGAATCGCGAACGGCCAGGAGGAGCCGTAGAGCACGGTTGCCGTCGCCGCGACTCCCACGGAGGCGATCGCAAAACCGCGGTGGCTCCGCGCTCTGTCGGCGGCTCGGGCCTCGACGGCCCGCAGGGCGAGGAACAGGATCGGCACCCATTTGATCGTGATCGCAAGCACCCACATCACCCCGGCGGCCTGCAGACGCCGCGAGGCCGAGAGTGCGAGCGCCGCGAGGATGAGCGCGCCGACCCACGCGTCGTTATGCCCGCCTCCGGCTCCGTGAATCGCAAGAACCGGGTTCCACCCGACAAACGCGACGGCAAATGCACGGCGCCGTGCGAGCCGCCCCGCGAGCAGGGCCGAGGCAAGAGCGGCAACGGCAGCGAGTCCCTTGTACCCCCAGGCTGCGGCATTTTTCGAGTCACCCGCAACGACGGCAAGCGGCTCTGACACGATCGTGAACGCCGGGCCGTACACGCTCGTCGTGTCGAGCCAGGCGCGCCCCATAGAAGGGAGGGCAGGGTTCGTCGGAAACGACTCCGGTGGCTCGGAGTACGGGTTCCCGCCACCGCGCGAGCCGATCCACCCGTACGACCAGTACGTCCAGGCATCAGTAGAGAGCAGAAGGGGGGCGCCGAGCGGGATGAGCTGAATCGCTACTGCGAGGACGACCACGGCGCGCAGGGACGGTGAGGCCCGGCGGATCGCCGCAAGCGCAGCGAGATACGTTGCGAAGGCTCCGAGGAGGAGAACCAGAAACCACGGGGCAGCGCCGGCAGCGGTACCGCCGCCGCGAGGCACGAGCGGCGAATCCGGCTGCCAGGCAAGCGCACACGCGCCTGCGACGAGGACGAGGGTGGCCGCCCCGGCCGGCACCGCGGCCACGCGTCTCACGGTTTCGGAGCCGGAGGTGCAGTGGCCGGCGGCGTCACCGGTGGGGGCACCGCAGTCGTGTCCGTCGCAGTCGTGTCCGTCGCAGTCGTGTCCGTCGCAGTCGTGTCCGTCGCAGTCGTGTCCGTCTCCGTGCTCGTCGTGGGAGCTACGTAGAGCGGGTCGTAACTGAGCGAAAGCGGCCCGCGCACAAACGGCTTGTAGTAGGGAAGCGCCTTCGGCTCGGCAAACTCCCGGGCCGGGCGTAACCCGATCGTTCGCTCCATCAGCAGGCGCCAGATCTCGGCCGGGAAGCTCCCTCCCGATACGGCGATCCCGTGGACGTTCTCCATCGGTATCTCGCCTGCTGCGTACCCCATCCAGACGGCTGTCGCGATGTCCGGCGTGTACCCCACAAACCACGCGTCTGCATGCCTGTCCGTTGTCCCGGTCTTGCCTGCAGCAGGCCGGCCGAAGGAGGCCCTGACCCCGGTGCCGTACCGGACATTGTCCTCGAGGATCTGCGTCACCTTCCAGGCAACACCGTCGGGAATCACGCGGGTTCTCTTCGGCGTACCCCAACCGGCGCCAGTGTCTTCCTTGCCGTCCGGGAACACGACCCTGCGAATCGCCGTCGGCTCGGAGTACATACCCCCGGCGGCGAGCGTGGCGTACGCGGAGGCCATGTCGAGCGGAGAGACCGCGACCGACCCGAGGCCCATCGCCGGCACGTAGTGACCGTCCACTTCGAGTTGCGAGCGAACGCCGAGCTTCCGTGCCATCTCACCGACCCGTTCCGGGCCGACATCCAGCGTGAGCTGGGCGTAGACCGCATTGTCAGAACGAAGCGTCGCGCTCGACACCGATGTCCACCCCCTGTAGGTGGAGTCGTAGGTCTTCACACACCACCAGGACCCGTCGTCGCAGTTACCGGCGTCGGTGAGACGATAGGTGAACGGGGCCGAGACGTAGTAGCTCGTGTCCGGGTCGATACCCTTCTCGATGGCCGCGGCGAGCACGAACGTCTTGAACGTCGAGCCCGGCTGCCTCCGAGCCTGTGACAGCAGGTTGAACTGGTTCTCGCTCCGGCCGGGAACAACGGCTGTCATGGCGCGGATGGCGCCGTTTGCTGGATCGATCGAGATCACGGCCGCCGCCGGGTCTCCCGGCTCGGTGAGAGTCTCCCTGATCGCATCCTGTGCTGCCCGTTGCCAGCGCGGAAGGATCGTCGTATAGACGCTGAGGCCACCGGAGCGCACCGTCTCCGTGCCATAGGTGCGGATGAGCTGATCGCGGACATATCCGAAGAAGTAGGGCTCACGGATGTCCTTGTAGAGACGCCCGGGCCTGAGGTGCAGGTCGTTCGAGCCGCGCGCCCACCGGTACTGCTCGGCCGTCACGGCACCCTGCTTTCGCATCGCCACCAGCACCGCGTTGCGACGGGCGAGCGCCTTCGCCGGCTCGACGAACGGATCGTAGGCCGACGGTGCCTGCGTCAGCCCCGCGATCAGAGCTGCCTCGCGGAGATTGAGCGACCGGGCCGGCTTCGAGAAATAGGTCTGGGCTGCCGCCTCGATGCCGTAGGCAAGGTTTCCGTAGTAGACCTGGTTCAGGTAGCTCTCGAGAATGCGCTCCTTCGACCACGCATCGCTCAACTTGAGCGCGAGACAGGCTTCCTTGAGCTTCCGTTGAATCGTTCGCTCGTTCGAGATGTAGAGGTTCCGAACGAGTTGCTGCGTGATGGTCGAGCCGCCCTGCACAGCGCTCCGCGCCTTTGCGTCGGCCAGGACGGCGCGAGCGATGCCCTGGGGGTCGATCCCTCCGTGAGAATAGAACCGCCTGTCCTCAATCGCAATCGTCGCCCTGGGCATCCACGCGCTGACACTCGCTATCGGCACCACCTGCCGGTTACGCTGCGCGGGTATCGACCCGAGCAGCGAGCCGTCGGCGGCGTAGACGAACGTGTTCTGCTCGATCCGTACCTCGCTCAGCGACTCGAGATCGCAGGAGGAGCCGAACGAATAGACCCCGGCACCACCGGAGAGCACCGCGAGCGCCAGGAGCCCCGTGACGCCCATCAGGAAGACAAGCACCGGCCGACGCCGTCTGCGCCGCCCGGGGCGACGGCGTGCGACAGTGCTCGAATGCGGTCTTCGCTGGGGTCGCCGGCGTGGCGCGCTCATGGTTCGATGGTAGCCAGCATTCCCCCTTGTTCGGCGGCCCGGAAATATTGCTCTCGGCCTTCCGGTTAGAGTCGTGCCGTGCCGGACGACACGCGCAGCGTTTCGCCCGGGCTCCGGATATTTCTCTGGAGCCGGGTAGCGGTCTGGCTCGTGGCAGTTATCGCGATCGTCTTCTTCAACCGGACTCCCGGATTGGGTGCCGAGTGGGACTCCCCTCGCCTGCACGAGCTCGGCACGGTGATCGACGTGTGGGCGCGATGGGACAGTGACTGGTTTCTGAAGATCGCCGAAGACGGCTACTCCTGGCCCTCGAGCACCCCCGCATTCTTCCCGCTCTATCCATTCCTCATCGCCGCAGCCGGCTGGATGCTGCTCGGCCACCCCTTGCTCGCAGGCGTCGTCGTCTCGCTCGTGGCGGGCTCCGCTGCATTCGTCCTCGTCTATCGGCTGACCCTCGCCAGGCTCGGCGCGGATGCCGCACGACGAACGGTGCTGTTTCTCGCCCTCGCACCGACGTCGCTCTTCTTCGGTGCGGTCTACAGCGAGTCGTTGTTTTTACTCCTGGCCGTCGCGGCCTTCCTCGCCGCCGAACGCGGGCGATTCTGGCAGGTCGGAGCCCTGGCCGGCCTCGCACTCCTCACCCGTTCTTCGGGCGTGGCGCTGCTTCCAGCCCTCGTGCTGTTCGCCTGGCGCGCACCTGACCGCAAGCGAGCACTTGCCGGAGTAGCACTGGCACCGGCCCTCTTCGCCCTCTACCCACTCCTCCTCGCGGTCTGGATCGGGCGGCCGCTCGCATTCGTCGATGCGCAGAAGGTCGTCTGGGAACGGCACCTTTCGCCCCTCGGACCACTCGGCGGAATCGTCGCCGCCGTGCAGCACCGAGCGTTTCTCGACCTCGCGCTCGTGCTCGGCGTCGTCGTGCTCGGCGTCGTCGCGTGGCGGCGGATAGGCGCAGCCTACGGTCTCTACGTCCTTGCCAGCGTTGCTCTTCCGCTCACGTTCTACTCGAACAAGGCGCCGCTCCTCTCGATCGAGCGACTCGTCGTGGTCGCCTTCCCGGCGTTCATGGCCCTAGCCACTCTCGTCCGGAGCAGGCGAGCCACGCTCGTCACCGCAGTCTGCCTGGGCGCAGCACTCACCATCTTTGTGGTCAGATGGGCTCTGTGGTACTGGATAGCCTGACGAAGAGAGGCAGCATGAGCGAAGCCAGCGGATACGGAAACAGGGGGGCCCCACCTCCGTCGGACGACCGCCAGCCAGCACGGCTCATCGCCTGGGCCACCCTCGTCGGGCTGCTAGTCCTTGCGTCGTACGCATCGCGACTCACCGGTAGTACGCCGCGCGAGAATCTGCTCTACCAGTGGTCTACGTTCTTTAGTGGCGTAATCCAGTACGGGATCATGCTCGTCCTCATCGTCGCGATCGCAGGAGGACTGAACCGTCCGTTGCTCGCTCTCGAGCGCCCAACGGAGCCGAAAAGGGCAGCCGGCCTCGCGGTCATTGCCCTGGGCGTCATCCTCGCGGCCGCGGCCGCTG
>SHVL01000032.1 GCA_009694305.1 Thermoleophilia bacterium | reverse complement strand
TCGAATCAAAATGAGACCTGTGCCGCCAAAACGCGCTGGGCGGCACGCTGCTTCGTCCTCGGTCGCCCGGATATGTCCCATATCTGCGGCTCCCTGCGTCCTCGCATCGCACTCCCCCATCACGACCCAGCGACGAACCGTCATTCTGATTCGAGTTCTTAGCCGCGACGCTCCTCACAATGCCCAGGGTGCTGTTCCGCATCGCCCCTACGTGTCCTACCTACGTGCTCTCGAGCGCCTCGGCAAGCAGCGTCGCCACGTCGGCCACCCGCATCTCCGAGCCGTTCTGCTTGACACCGTCGTCGAGCATGATCGTGCAGAACGGGCAAGCCACAGCGAGGGTCGAGGCACCCGTCGCCGCCGCCTCGCGGGCACGCTCCTCGTTGATCTGGTTGCCACGCTCCTCCATCCACATGTGCCCGCCACCCGCGCCGCAGCAGAACGTGCGCTTGCCGCTGCGCGCCATCTCCAGGGGCTTGCCCACACGCGCCACGATCTCGCGCGGCGAGGCGATCACGTCGTTGTGGCGGGCCAGATAACAGGAGTCGTGGTAGGTGATCTCCTCGGTACCCGCAACGGGGTCGAGCCGCCCTTCCTGCAGGAGCTCGGCGAGCAGCTCGGTGTGGTGGACGACCTCGTAGTTGCCGCCGAAGTCGGGGTACTCGTTGGCAAGGGTGTTGAAGCAGTGCGGGCAACTCGCGACGATCTTCTTCACCCCGGCGCCGTTCATGGTCGCCACGTTCTGCTCGGCGAAGGACTGGAAGGTGTACTCGTTGCCCATTCTCCGTGCGGGGTCTCCCGTGCAGGATTCACGCGGCCCGAGGACGGCGAAGTCAACGCCCGCGGCCTGCAACAACTTGGCCGTGGACTGTGCAGTCGTCCGCGCGCGCTCGTCGAAGGAGGCGGCGCAGCCGACCCAGTAGAGCACCTCGGGCGCCGGCTCTCCCGGCTGCAGCACCCGCACGTCGAGGCCCTCCGTCCAGTCGGCACGCTCCGCCTGCGGCTTGCCCCACGGGTTCTGCGAGCGCTCGACGTCACGCAGCATCGTCTCGCCTTCGGCCGGAAAACGGCCTTCGACCATCACGAGGTGGCGGCGAAGGTCGACGATGTGGTCAACGTGCTCGATCGCGACCGGGCACTCCTGCACGCAGGCGCCGCAGGTGACGCAGTCCCAGACGACGTCGTCGCTCACCGCGTTCGGCACGAGCGCGGTGGGCTCGAACGCCTCTCCGCCCTTTGCCGCCGCAAGCAGGTTCGGCCCCTCGGCGAACAACTGGTCGCGCAGCCCCATGATCAACAGCTTCGGCGAGAGCTCCTTCCCGGTGACATATGCCGGGCAGACGTCCTGACAGCGGCCGCACTCGGTACACGACATCGTGTCCACCATCTGCTTCCAGGTCATGTCGGCGACGGTCGCGGAGCCGAAGCGCATCGCACTCTCGTCCTCGACCGTGAAGTCGAGCGGCTCGAGGCGGCCGCGACGCCGCGTGCGCCCGAACCAGACGTTGATGGCCGCGGTTGCGATGTGCAGGTGCTTGGAGTGCGGCAGGTACGCCATGAAGCCGACGACGAGCAGGACGTGGGCCCAGACGAAGATCCGCTCGCGCACCTCGGCCCACGTCCCCTCGCCGAACACCTGCGCGATCGCGTTCGAGAGGGGTGACCAGGAGGCCGGCCACTCGTTCAGCCCGGTCGCGATGAGCGCGGCGTGCCAGAGGAGCAGCGTGAGGACGATCATCGCGATCAGGCCGAGGATCAGGTCGGCCTCGCCGAGATGGCTGCCCCTGAACCGCTCGGGGCGCTGCACCTTGCGGATCCAGAACGCCGAGATGACGCCCACGAGAACGAGCACGACGAAGAGGTCTACGAGGAACGCGAACCAGCCCTGCGAACCGAGCCACGGGATCGTCTCACCCGTTGCCACCGCCGCGATGAGCGCCATCACGATCGTCGGGAAGAGAATGAGGAAGCCCCAGAAGATGAGCGCGTGGATCAGCCCGGGGCCGAGCCGCTGGAACAGCTTCTTCTGTCCGAGCACGACGACCGCCTCGTTGCGCACGCGTTGCGGCACGTCGTCGAAGCGGGCGACGGGCTGTCCCATCCGGACGAGCTGGGTCAGCATCAGCGCCCGCCGGCCAAAGAGCATCCCGGCAACGCCGAGCACGACGAGGAGCGCGAACCCGGAGACGTACGTCACAGGCCACCACCCCGGTATCCGGCGAAAGCCAGGCGCCACCCCGTCGGCCAGTGGCCGGCTTGTGCTGGTCTCCCGGGTTTCATCCGCGTCGTCTCCGTAGCTCCGCCGAGATCGCGGGTAGCACCTCGTGCAGGTCTCCGACGACGGCGTAGTCGGCGACGGACATGATCGGGGCCTCGGGGTCGGTGTTGACCGCGAGTATCCGCTTTGCACCTTTCGCACCCGCGATGTGCTGCGTCGCGCCGGAGACGCCGCACGCAATGTAGATCTCTGGCGCAATCTTGTTCCCGGTCTGCCCCACCTGGTCGGTGTGCGGTCGCCAGCCGGACATCGTCACGGCTCGCGAGCAGCCGACCGCGCCACCGAGCAGTCCCGCCAGTTCCTCGACGACCACGAAGCCCTCGGCCGAGCCAACACCCCGGCCGCCAGTGACGACGACCTTCGCATCGGTCAGCGAGACGCCACCGGCAGGAGGCGCAACCCGTTCGCGGACGCGAACGACGAGGTCGGCATCCGCAAGCTCGGGCGTGAACCGCTCCACCGCGCCCGGACTGCCAGGTGCCACGGCGGGAAGGGTATGAGGCACGACGGTCAGGAGCGCGCAGTCCGTGTGCAGCCGCGCCTCCTCGAGCAGGCTGCCGCCCCAGCGGATGCGGGTGAGGAGAAGCGGGTTCCCGGGGGTCGCCGAGATGCAGTTCGCGGCGAGTGGTTCGCCAAGACGCACGGCGGCGCGCGCCATCGCGTCGGTCGCACGCGCGGAGCCGGGTGCGACGATCGCCGTCACACCGGTCCGGCTCGGCATGGCACAGAGGATCGCAGCCCACGCATCCGGAGCGAACGCGTCGAGTGCATCGTGCTCGGCGACGTACACGACCGCAGCCGGGATCGTCGCGGCAACTTCGGCACCGCCCGGCCCGATCACGAGTGCGTGCGTCTCTCCGCCGAGGCCGGCGGCGAGCGTGAATGCCTGCAGCGAGGCATCGGTCGCGACGCCGTCAAGGTGCTCGACGAGACAGAGGTTCACGACGTGACCCCGATCTGCTCGAGGAGATCGACGACGGCGGAGGCTGCGTCGGCACCGTGGCCGAGAATCTCCGCCTGCTTCGACTCGCCGGCCGGAACCACGAGCCGGGCCCGTTCGAGACGCGAGGCGGGCCGCTCGGGCGTCGATGCCTCGAGCGGTTTGCGCCCCGCGCGCATCCGCCCCGGCACGGAGGGGTAGCGGGGCAGGTTGAGCCCCTCGAGCACGGTGACGACGGCCGGTAACGGCAACTCGTAGACGTTGCGCCCACCCCCCTCCTCCTGCTCGCAGCGGAAGGAGCCGTCGCCGACGGCAACGGCCTTGAGTCCGGTCGCACAGGGCCGGCCAAGTGCGTATGCCACGCGCAGTCCGGTCTGGAAGCCGCCGGAGTCTGCAGACTCGTTCCCGAAGAGGATCAGGTCGAAGGGCCCCGAGGCGGTCTCGTCGGCTATCACGGCCGCCACGATCGCGCCCGCTGTCGCCTCGGGATCCCACTCCTCACCGTCGGTGACGAGGTGAATCCCTCGGTCTGCACCGATCGCCATCGCGTCACGCAACTGCTCCTCGGCGTCGGGCGGGCCGAGTGTGAGGACGACGGATTCGCCTCCGTGCGCCTCGACGAGCCGCACTGCCTCCTCGACCCCACACTCCTCGTGAGGGCTGATCGCGAAGCCGAGGTGCTTCGTCTCGATCGCCTGCTCGTCGTCGGTCAGCACGATACGGCCGCCCGTCATCGGCACGCGCTTTACGCAGACGAGGGCCTTCACGAGCGGATCCTCTCGTTCTCCGGATCGAACGGCGCGGTCGCTCCTGCGACGGCGACGGTCACCGGGTACCGCTCGTCCATGTACTCGACTGCGAGGACGCCGGATCCCTCGACGGCGTGCTCGGGCGGGAGGTACGCCATGAGGATGTACTTCCCGAGCGACGGCCCGGCACCGGCGCTCGTCACGTACGAGCGACGGCCCTTCGCGTCGGTCAGCGGCGTGCCGTCACGGAGCGTGATCGGCTCGCGCCCGAGCGGATACCGCTTGACGCCGGCCGAGGAGGTGTGGTCGTCCACGGTCAGGGTGCAGAGAATGGCCGCGGGATCCTCCTCGCGGTGGCGCAGGTGCGCCTCCTTGCCGACGAAGTCCTGCTCCTTCACCTTCGGCCGCTGCATGCCGGCCTCGACGACGTTGTATTCCGTCTCGAGCTCGGCGCCGTAGGCGCGATACGCCTTCTCGAGCCGTCCGGTCGTGCCGTAGACGCCGATGCCGCAGGCGGTGAGCGAGTGCGGCTGCCCGGCCTCCCAGAGCACGTCCCAGAGCCTCCTACCCTGCTCGATCGGCACGTAGAGCTCCCAGCCGAGGTCGCCGACGTAGGAGATCCGCGAGGCGAGCACGAGCTGCGAGCCGATCTCGATCGTGCGGCAACGGCCGAACGGGAAGCCCTCGTGCGAGACCTCGTCGGAGGTGACACTCGAGAGGATGTCGCGCGATCTCGGGCCCCAGACGCCGATCGTCGTCCACGCGGTCGTCACGTCCACGAGGCTCGCCGCGCCGTCGTCCGGGAGAGCATCCGTGAACAGCTTGCGGTCGGCCATGCCGTGCGCACCGCCGGTGACGACCCGGAAGAGGTCGTCGCCGAGCCGCATGATCGTCAAGTCCGACTTGAAGCCGCCGCCCTGGCCGAGCACCGGGGTGTAGACGACACGTCCGACGGGAACGTCCATCTGCGCCATCACTGCGTGCTGCAGCGCGTCGAGCGCTCCCGCACCCTGCACGTCGAAGATCGCAAAGGCGGAGAGGTCGAAGATGCCGGCGTGCTCGCGCATCGCGAGGTGCTCGGCGTTGATGATCGGCGACCACCAGCGGGCGTCCCACTCGCCCTCGCGCGTTTCGACGCCGTAGTGCTCGACGAGCGGCGCGTTCGCCTCGTACCACTGCGGCCGTTCCCAGCCGACGGCCTCGTAGAAGGCGGCTCCAAGCGCCTTCTCCTGCGCGTACATCGGCGAGATGCGGAGGCCGCGCTCGCTCGACCACTGCTCGGCCGGATGGACGATGCCGTAGGTCTTCGGGAACGCCTCGAAGGCCCGAGCCTTCGTGTGTGCGCGGGTCTTCTGATGGTCGTGGAAGCGGCTCGCGTCGGAGGTGTGGAGGTCGATGTGCGATTCACCGAGCACCATCCACTCGGCGACGGACTTGCCGACGCCGGGGCCCTCCTTGACCCAGACGGCCGCAGCCGACCACAGGCCCTTCACCTCGGGCGTCTCGCCGAGGATCGGCATGCCGTCGGGCGTGAGCGAGATGAGACCGTTGATCGCGTACTTCACGCCGACGGACTCGTCACCCACGATCTCGGGCATCAACTCGAGCGCGTGCTCCATCTGGGGGCCGAAGTCGGCCTGCGTGAACGGGAACTCCGTGGGCGAGAGTGCGGCCTCCTCGACCGACGGGATCTCCTCCGGGTCGTGGAGGATCGAGCGGTGGGCGTACGAGCCGATCTCGAGCCCGACACCGTCCTGGCGCTCGTACATGAAGACGTCCATGTCGCGGACGATCGGGAACTCGATCGCGCTCGACGACGTTTCGAAGCGAGGCACCGGGCCGACGTCGATCATCTGGTGGACGGCCGGTGTGAGCGGGATGTGCGCGCCTGCCATCGCGGCGAGGAGCGGTGTCCACACACCGCAGGCGATCACGACCACCTCGGCCTCGATCGTGCCACGCGAGGTGCGCACGCGCTTGATCTGGCCGTGTTCGACGTCCATGCCGCTGACGTCCGTGTTGGCGAAGACCTGGAGGCCGCCACTGTCGATCCCCTTCTCGCGCATGATCGTGCCCGCGCGGAGCGAGTCAACGACCGAGACCGTCGGGCAGTAGAAGCCGCCGAGCAGGATCGACTCGTCGATGTACGGCACGAACTCCTTGATCTCGGCCGGGGTGACGAGTCGGGCGGAATCCACGCCCCACGACTTCGCCGACGCCATCCGGCGGCGGAACTCCTCCATCCGCTCCTCGGTGCGGGCGACCTCGATGCCGCCGCACTCGGTGTTGAGGCCCATCTCGATGTACTGGCGCTGCGACTCGAGCGTCAGCTGCGTCATCTCCTTCGAGTGGTCAACGGGGAAGATGAAGTTCGATGCGTGCCCGGTGGAGCCGCCGGGGTTCGGCAGCGGCCCCTTGTCGATCTGAACGACGTCCGTCCAGCCGAGCCGGGTTAGGTGATGCACGAGGCTATTGCCGACGATGCCGCAGCCGATCACGACGGCCCTCGCACTCGCGGGGAAGGTGCTCATGAGGTGGTCTCCTTCTTCCTACTCTGTTGTCATACTTGCATACTAGAGAACGGCTCGGATGGCACGTTCGAAGCCTTCGATGTGGCGGCGCATGACGTCCTCGGCACGGCCGGCGTCGCCGTCGATGATCGCCTGCAGGATCTCGCCGTGCTCGGTGACGGCGTCGTCGAGCCGGGCGACGCGGTCGAGGGCGACGAACCAGATGCGCAGGGTCAGCATGTAGTACTCGTTCAGGGTTGACTCGAGGTACGAGTTGTGCGCGCAGCGGTAGACGTGGCGGTGGATGCGCTGGTCGAGCTCGATCAGCGCCCGCTCGTCGTCCACGGCGGCGACTTGTGGCAACTCGGCGAGGAGGGAGCGAGCGACGCCTCGATCGTCGTCGTTGGCGCGCTCGGCCGCCCGGCGCGCCACGAAGCTCTCGAGCGTGATCCTCACCTCGGAGAGCGAAGCGAGGTCGCCGACGTCGACGGGCGAGACGACGATGCCGCGCCGGGGGTAGACCTCGACCAGCTTCTCCTGCGCGAGCGTGCGGAGCGCCTCGCGGACGGGCGTGCGCCCGAGGCCGAGCCGCTCCATCAGCTCGCGCTCGCTGACCGGCGAGCCAGGGGCAAGCTCGAGCGTGACGATCAGCTCGCGGATGTCAACGGTCGCGCGCTCGCTGAGCGAGAGCGCCTCGTCAGCGTCGGGGCGGGCGAAAGAGGGAGACCTGAGAGGTACAGTTGATATACCTATTGTATATCAGATCGGGAGACAGATGCCAACCCCCATCGCGGGCCTGCTCGGGCGCCTGGCTCAAGCCAGAAACCCGCACAATCGCCCCGAAGCAAGGTGTCCGCTCTCGGGCCCCTTCAGGATCCACGCGAAGCGTGGCAGAAAAATCGGAAGTAGGAGTGAGGGGGAATCACGCGGTACGCTCTTCCACCGCGTGATTCCCCCTCGCGACTACTTCGCTAGCCAGGCGTTGACCTTGCCCGGGTTCGCCTTGACCCACACTGCGGCCGCCTTGTCCGGCTTCATCTTCTTGCCGACGATCAGGTTTGCGACCGTGCACATGGTCGGAGTTGTGGATCATCTACTTCTGGCCGCCCGGATGCAAGTGGGTGGGCGAGTCGTGACTCGCGAGCGGGGCCAGAACAGCTGCTCCCGCGAACGCCGCGCCCGGTTCCTCGGCCTCGATCCGTAGCAGCCGGTTCCACTTCGCTGTGCGTTCGGAGCGGGTGGTCGAGCCGACCTTGACCTGGCCCGTGCGCCAGCCGACGGCGAGGTCGGCGAGCCAGCTGTCCTCTGTTTCGCCCGAGCGAGCGGAGAGCACTGTTGCGTAGCCGGCCGCCCGTGCGATCTCGACGACGCGCCAGGCGTCGGTCAACGTGCCCACCTGATTCGGCTTCACGAGGACAGCGTTTGCGATCCCTCCACGGATCCCGGCTTCCAACCGAGGCGGAGACGTGACGAACAGATCGTCGCCGAGGAGCTGGACGATGGGCGCGAGCCTGTCGCTGGCGTACCGCCAGCCTGCGTCGTCGTCCTCGCCGAGCGCATCCTCGACCGAGACGATGGGGTAGTCGGCGACCCAGGCTGCTATCTCGTCCACGAGCTCCTGTGCCCGGAGACTGCGGTTCTCGCTCGCGAGGACGTAGGCGCCGTCTGCGAGGAACTGCGTCGCGGCGATGTCCACTGCAATCGCCGCCTCGACTCCCGGTTCGAGCCCGCTCCTCTGGATTCCCGCGAGCAGAACGTCGAGCGCGGCCCTGTTCGACGGCAGTGGTGCCGCGAGCCCACCCTCGTCGGCGACGAGCGAGGTGTCGTGACCGCGTTCACGCAGTACCTCGGCCGTGGCTGCACGTACCCGTGAGGCCCACTCGATCGCTTCCGAGAAGCTCGACGCACCGACCGGAACCACGAGGAAGTCCTGCACGTCGATCAGACCACCAGCGTGCGCACCGCCGGAGACAACGTTCACCATCGGCAACGGGAGGAGCGGCGGCAGGTCGGGGCACAGCGCCTGCCAGAGCGGAAGGCGCTGACTACGAGCGGCCGCGAGCGCGGTAGCCACCGAGGCCGCGAGCACCGCGTTCGCGCCGAGCCGCGAGAGGTTCGCCGTGCCGTCGAGCTCGCGCATCGTCGTGTCAACGAGTGCCTGGTCGGCCGCGTCGAGGCCGACGATTGCAGGGGCGATCTCGGCAAGCACCGACCCGACGGCCCCGGCCACGCCCTTGCCGCCGTAGCGCTCGCCGCCGTCGCGCCGTTCGTGTGCCTCGTGCGTGCCGGTGGACGCCCCCGACGGCACGATCGCCTCGCCCTCGCTGCCGTCGGCGAGCCTCACGACGCAGCCGACGGTGGGTGTCCCTCGTGAGTCGAGCGCCTCCCAGGCGTGGAGGCCCGCGATCAAAGCCACTGCCAGAGCCCTCTCTCGGGGCGGCGCAGCAGCATGATCCCGGCCTCCCGGGCGCGCTCCCTCGAAGGAGGATCGAGAAACTGCGCCGGTGACTTCCCGTCCGTTCGGGCAAGGATGAGACATGCGGTGTGAGCCGTAATATCGGCGTCACTGCCTGCAAAGCCCTCGCCGGCGGAGGCCGAGTAGCCGGCCAGGAATCCATCCGCAAGCGTGCGCAGCTCCGGCGTCAACGATTCCCACCGGATCGCCGAGAGCACAACGAACGAGAGGAAGAACCCGAGATCGAAGACCGGGTTGCCGTAGTGGGCGACCTCGAAGTCGAGCACCCAGTTGCCGGTCGGGCCGACGAGCATGTTCTTGAGCGAGTAGTCGCCATGGACGAGGCAGCGGCGTTCACTGCGGAGCTTTTCGAGTAACGGCGCGATACCGTCGGCGAGCTCCGGCCGCCGCTCGATCACCGTCTCGTGGAACGGCCGCAGCCGCAACTGCTCGAACGCCTCGAAGTCGTCGATGTCCGCAGGAGCGGTGCCGCTGGATGTCGCCGCGTGCCAGGCGCCAAGGGTTGCTCCCGCCCACCGCCCTGCTTCAGGATGGACGTGTTCCTCGGCCACCTCGGCCTGCCAGTTCCGTGCGGCGGGCGGAATCAGCTCCATCACGAGCAGATGGGAGGCGGGGTCGCTGTCGATGATTCCGGGAACGACCCCCGGTGTGATCGCTTCGCAGAGCAGCATCGCCGCCACCTCGGTCTCGGCCCTGTCCTGTGTCGCAAGCCACTCGTCGCGCACGCGCAGCTGGGGGAGCGCCTGCTTGACGACGCAAGCAGCTCCGGTTGAGGGCACCCGTACTGCTATGACCATCGCGGACACGCCGCCCGGAAGCTCGGCGACCTCGATCGCCACGCCCTCCGCTACGACGCCGCGACTGATGAGGTATTCCGCAGTATTTGCAACCGCCAGCTCGAACATCCACCCGGACGCTACCAACCTGCAGAATGCAACGATGGCCGACCTCATCTACGACACCAGCGGCACTGCACGTTGCGGCTGGTGCGGTGACGACCCGCTCTATCGCACCTACCACGACGAGGAGTGGGGCCGCGAGAAGCGCGGGGACGACAGCCTGTTCGAGTTGCTGTCGCTCGAGGGATTCCAGGCGGGGCTCTCGTGGCTGACGATCCTGCGCAAGCGCGAAAACTTCCGGCAGGCGTTCGCCGGCTTCTCGATCGAGCGGGTCGCGGGCTTCGACGAGGGCGATGTGCAGCGCCTGCTCGGCAACGCGGGGATCATCCGGCATCGCGGCAAGATCGAGGCGACGATCGGAAATGCCGCTGCAGCGCTCGCGTTGAGCGAGGGGCTGTCGGACTTCTTCTGGGGGTTCGCTCCGCCGCCACGGTCGGGGAGGCCGAGCGTGTTGGAGGATCTCCCGGCGACGACGGTCGGATCGGTAGCGCTCTCGAAGGAACTGAAGCGGCGAGGATTCGGCTTCGTCGGGCCAACGACCATCTACGCCTTCATGCAATCTGCCGGGATGGTGGACGACCATCTCGAGGGCTGTTACGTCGCGGCGGGGTCACCGTGACCGATAGCTCTTCTCTCGACGAGGAGGCCGTGGCCGTGCTCCACGACGCTCCGGCGGCCGTCATCTCCGATGCGCTCGACCGGCTGGGACGACGCGACCAGGTGCTCGACCTCGCGATCCGCCCGCTCTGGCCCGAGGCCCGGCTCGCCGGTGTTGCCGTCCCCGTCGTGATCGTCGCCGACACATCGGAGCCGGAGCTGCCCTACGACGGCGAGCTGACCACCCTCGACGGGCTTCGGCCCGGTGACGTGCCCCTGCTCACCGTCGAGCGCGGTGTGCGTTGCGCATCGTGGGGAGAGTTGTTCTCGTGCGCTGCGATCGGGCGCGGTGCAGCGGGGGCCGTGGTGGACGGGTTCGTCCGCGATGGGGCCCAGATCCGGGTCCTCGGGTTCCCGACGTTTGCCCGCGGCCTCTCGCCGCTCGACACCTTCGCCCGCGCCGTCGTCACCGGCATCGACGTCGAGGCACGGGTCGGTGGAGTCGAGGTGCGCCCCGGGGATCTCGTGATCGGGGACGTTGACGGGATCGTCGTCGTCCCGCAGGAGATGGTCGCTGACGTCGCTGAAGCCGTCGTCACGAAGCACCGACTGGAGGGCAACGCCCGCGAGGATCTCCTCGCAGGGATGAGTATTCGAGAGGTCTGGGTGAAGTACGGCGTGCTCTGAAGCCGGCGCACATTCGGCACAGAGACGACACACTTCCGTCACGGTTTCCACGGTACGTTGTCTGCCATGAAGACAGTCACGACACCCTGGGGAAAGGCGCGAGCGGTCGAGCAGGTCAGCATCGCCCAGCGTGCGGGGGAACGGCGCTTCTCGACGGTGGTGGCGCTGCTCGAGACGGACGGCGGGGAGCGGCTCGTGCGGTTCGCGTACACGACCGACGGCACCGCCCGCCGGGGACCGGTGACGCTGCGGGCAAAGGACGTAGAGCGGATGCAGAAGCTGCTCGAGCGGACACCTGAATTGCGGGAGGCTCTTCGGCAATGAGCGAGGAAGAGGACGGGCCGGAGATCACGACCGACGCGCGGAGGTTCACCGGCGTGGGGGCGGATGCCGTCCGGGTGAACGAAGGTCACGACGAGATACCCATCGACGTCGCTCGACTGGATCCGGTCGAGCCGCGCCGAATCGTCGTCTCCCGGATGACGTTCTCGCCGCCGTTCCCCGGAAAGCTGCTGGGCAAAATCGAGCGGGTCTGGCACGGTTGGGTCTGGTCTTGGTCACCACCGGAAACGAGGAGCTCATGACCTGGAAGTACCACGGCAAGCAGCTCGATCCGAGCGCTGGCCGATCCGTGTACGGCGAGAGGAGCATCGGCCGGGAGCTGTCACACGAGCAGCAGCTGATCATCGACCAGGCGTGGGCCGGGAGGCTGAACCGTCTAGAGGAGCGCCATAGGAGCAGTCGGTGATATCCCGGCGGCCGGCCCTGGTGAGAAGCACGGGCAGGAACGAGATACCACGCCCGGCCAGTGACCCGTCATCCCGCAATCCGCAGCGCCGTTCCGTCTCCGTCAGATGTTCTTGTAGAGGAGCGTCGTGGCGGACGGGCGTCCGTCCGGAAACAGGGCGTAGCCGGGAATGACGCCGGCGACTGTCCACCCGAGGCGCAAGTACAACCGCTCCGCCGTCTCGTCGGCCGTGTCGAGCACGAGTAATGTCTTGCCCTCCTTCTGCGCCTCGGCCTCGGCTTGCTCCATCAGCTGCCGGGCGATTCCGCGCCTGCGTGCACTGCGGTGGACGAGGAGCTTCACGATCTCACCGCGGTGCAGCTGGTTCGGCCGCATGGCGAGGATCACCTGCACCGTGCCGACGAGCTCGCCGTCGAGAAATCCTGCGAGGAGCAGATGATGGCCCTGGACGACCTCGGTCGCGAAGCCTTCGAATGCGACGCGCGCGTCGTCGTAGGTGAACGGCGCCATGTAGCCGACCGAGACGCCACCGGCAACGACGTCTTCGAGCACTCCGGCCAGCGCGTCGAGGTGCTGGCCGATCTCGGCCGGTTCGAGCCTCCGGATCTCGATCTCGGCCGGTTCGAGCCTCCGGATCTCGATCTCGGCCGTTCCTCGGAGCTCGGAGGGGTTCATTCATCCATTGTTACAGGACGGCCGACGGCCCGGATGTGGAGACGAGATGCTCGCGTGCCCCAGGGGTCGAGCGTGTCACCCGCACGCAGGCAGGTGAACACCGGAGCCAATGGTTACCAGGCGCGTACAGTGACACCGTTCGTCAGGGCTCGGCCCTGATCCGGGCTCAGCGTGCGACAGGAAGACGTGCAGCGTCGAGCAAGCCCTCGAGCACCGCCACGCCACCCGTCGGCCCGAGCAACGAATCGACCGCATGCTCCGGGTGTGGCATCAGACCGAGCACGTTGCCCGCCTCGTTCGTGACGCCCGCGACGCGACCGACTGCACCGTTGACGTCCTCCGCGTAGCGAAACGCGATCTGACCGCGAGCCTCGAGCGCGGCGACAAGCTCTGCGTCGCCGTACCAGTTTCCCTCACCGTGCTTGATCGGGATCACGAGCTCCTGGCCGAGCTCCCACGCCGACGCAAACGCGCTCGACGTGCTCTCGACCGTGATCGTCACGTCGGCGCAGATGAACTGCTCCTGCCGGTTCTGTCGGAGGACGCCGGGCAGCAGGCCAGCCTCACAGAGGATCTGGAAGCCGTTGCAGATTCCGAGCACCGGACCGCCTGAGGCGGCGAAGGTGCCGACCGGCTCCATCACCGGCGCGAACCGCGCAATCGCGCCGCAACGGAGGTAGTCCCCGTACGAGAATCCCCCCGGGAGAACCACGCCCGCCGTTCCTCCAGGCAGAGCGGTCTCGGCGTGCCAGACGCGAACCGGCTCCGCCCCCAGGAGCTCCAGCGCGAGTGCCGCGTCGTCGTCGTCGTTCGTCCCCGGAAACGTGACGACCGCAATCCGCGGGCCATCGCTCACGTCCTCTCCTCGAACTCGATCGTGAACGACTCGATCATCGGATTCGCGAGCAGATCGCGCGACATCGCGGCGAGCGCCGCTTCGGCCTCGGCGGGATCGTCTGTCTCGAGGTCAACGTCAACGAGCCTCCCCACACGGGCGCTCGTGACCGCGTAGCCAAGCGTTCGGAGCGCCTCACCCACCGCCTCCCCCTGCGGATCGAGAATGCCTTCCTTGGGGCGAATCAGCACTGTCGCCTTCACAGAACCACCTCCGGGTCGGAGAGATAGCGGTCGAACGGGATCTCCGTCAACCGCTCGAACGCCTCGACATAACGAGCCCGCGTGCCGGCCACGACGTCGGCGGGCACCGCGGGGCCTGGATGGCTGCGGTCCCACCCGGTCGAGAGGCAGAAGTCGCGCACGAACTGCTTGTCGAACGACGGCTGAGGCCCACCGGGCGCGTAGGTGCCGGCCGGCCAGAACCTCGAGGAGTCCGGCGTGAGAGCTTCGTCAGCAAGGGTCACGACTCCGTTGCGATCGACTCCGAACTCGAACTTGGTGTCGGCGAGGATGACCCCGCGCGACTCCGCGTGCTCCGACGCGAAGGCGTAGAGCGCGAGCGCAGCGTCGCGTGCCGCCGCATAGGCCTCGGAGCCACACAACGCCGCAGCCTCGGCCTCGGTGATGTTGAGGTCGTGCCCTTCCTCCGCCTTGGTGGCCGGGGTCACGACCGGTTCGGGCAGGCGCTCCGATTCGCGAAGTCCCGACGGCAACGCGTGACCGCACACCGAGCCCGACGCCTGGTAGTCCACCCAGCCGGAGCCGGAGAGATAGCCACGAACGACGAGCTCCACCGGCAGCATCTGGAGGCGCCTGCAGATCGTCGTGCGCCCGTCGTCACCGAGTTGGAGCAGGTGATTCGGGACGATCTCACGGGTCCGCGCAAACCAGAAGGCCGACATCCCGGTGAGCACACGCCCCTTGTCGGGGATCGGTGTCGGCAGGATCACGTCGAAGGTCGAGATCCGATCCGAGGCGACGAGCTGTAGACGGTCGTCGTCGAGTGCGTAGATCTCGCGCACCTTGCCGCTTGCCAGGTGCACCGCTTCAGTCACGGGCTCTTTCCCCACGCGAAGCGACGAGTGCCCGCAGGCGCTCGAAAACGACATCCACGTGCATCGTGTATGCGCCAGGGTCGAAGACCGCGTCGAGATCGACACGACCGGCTATCTCCGCGTCCGCATCGACGAGTCCGCGAAAGTCGATGCCCTCGTCCCACGCCTGCATCGCACTGCGCTGAACGAGACGGTACGCGTCGTCGCGCGAGAGACCCGATTCGACGAGCGCGAGGAGCAGCCGCTGGCTGAAGTAGAGGCCGTGGCTCGAGGCGAGGTTGGTCAGCATGCGCTCGTCGCGAACAACGAGCCCCTCGACGAGCCACGAGAACCTGTCGAGCATGTAGTCCACGGCGAGGAACGAATCCGGCAACACGACGCGCTCGGCCGACGAGTGCGAGATGTCGCGCTCGTGCCAGAGGGCGACGTTCTCGAGCCCGACGATTGCGTTCGCCCTCACGACCCGCGCGATGCCGCAGATTCGCTCGGCGGTGATCGGGTTGCGCTTGTGGGGCATCGCCGACGAGCCCTTCTGGCCCCGACCGAACGGCTCCTCCACCTCGCGCACCTCCGTCCGCGCAAGGTGCCTGATCTCGGTCGCGAAGCGATCGAGGGAGGAGGCCAGGAGGGCGAGCGCCGACAGCAACTCCGCATGCCGGTCGCGCTGGAGGATCTGAGTGGAGCTCGGCGCGGGCTCGAGGCCGAGCCGCTCGCAGGCGACGCGCTCGACGGCCGGTTCCGCGGCGGCGTACGTCCCGACGGCCCCCGACAGCTTGCCGACGCGGAGCCCCTCGATCGCGCGGACGAGCCGCTCCCGGTCTCGTTCGATGGCGAAGGCCCACCCGGCGAGCTTGAGCCCGAATGTGGTGGGCTCGGCGTGCACGCCGTGCGTTCGCCCCATGCACAACGTCTCGCGGTGCTCCTCCGCGCGAGAGACAACGGCAGCGAAGGCCCGGTCGAGGCCCTCGAGAACGACCGCACCGGCCTCCTGCACCGTGAGCGAGAGCGCCGTGTCGAGCACGTCGGAGGACGTGAGGCCGTAGTGGAACCACCGTCCCTCCTCGCCGAGGCCCTCGGAGACTGCGTCCACGAAGGCCGCCACATCGTGATTCGTCTCACGTTCGATCTCGGCGACGCGCTCCGGGGTGGGCACGACTGCGCGCTCACGGATCGCCGCGACCGCATCGCGTGGCACGACACCAACCTCAGCCCAGCCGTCGAGCGCAGCCAGTTCGACCTGCAGCCAGCGACGCAGCTTCGCCTCGTCCGACCAGATCAGGGTCATGGCCGGGAGGGAGTACCGTGAGATCACGAGGACATTCTAGAGGGTGGGCCGGAGCGGGTCGATGGAAGCCTCAACGCGGCGCCGTGATTGCGCCAGTGGCCGCCGCGAGCGCGATGTCGTCACGTCGCCGGACACCGTCCCAGTCGATCAGGTCGGCCGCCGCGTAGGCAGCCGCTCGCGCCGCACGGATGTCGTCGCCGACCCCTGTGACATTGAGGATGCGCCCTCCGTTCGTCACGACAACGCCGTCCCGGAGCGCCGTGCCGGCGTGGAAGACCAGCGCCCCGGTCGCAGTGGCGGCCTCGATGCCGCGTATCTGTGACCCGCTATCCCCTTGAGCCGGGTAGTCACCGGCCGCGAGCACAACGGTCACTGCAGCGCCTGCGCCCCTGCCGAGGTGCGCGTCGCCGAGGTCTCCGGCCGCACAGGCAGCGAGAGCCTCGAGCAGGTCGTCCTCGAGAAGCGGCATCAGCGACTGCGTCTCCGGGTCGCCGAAGCGGCAGTTGTACTCCAGCACCCTCGGGCCGTTCGGTGTGAGCATCAGACCGGCGAACAGCGTTCCGATGAACGGCTGGCCGCGCCCGGCAAGCTCAGCCAGAATCGGGCGGCAGGAGAGGTCGAGAAGCTCCTCGATCTCGCGCGAGGCAAACCCGGGAACGGGGGCAAACGAGCCCATGCCTCCGGTATTCGGGCCGCCGTCGCCGTCATAGGCCCGCTTGAAGTCCTGCGCCACCGGGAGGGCGACGCACGACGATCCGTCACACAGCGCGAAGACCGAGATCTCCGGCCCCTCGAGCAGCTCCTCGATCACGAGCCGTCCGCCGAGCGCAGCGAGCTCGACGAGACCGGCGTCGGCCTCGGCATGCGTGTGGCAGACAACGACCCCTTTACCCGCGGCGAGGCCATCGGCCTTGAGCACGCAGGGTGCGATCGGCTCCGAGAGGGTGGCGGCGGTCGGAACCCCGGCCGCTGCCATCACATCCTTCGCGAACGACTTCGAGCCCTCGATCGCGGCCGCGGCCTTCGACGGTCCGAACACCGGGATACCCCCGGAGCGCAGAACATCCGCAAGGCCGGCAACGAGCGGCACCTCGGGCCCGACCACGACGAGGTCGGCCTGCAGCGCGCGGGCCAGGCCGAGCACCGCCTCGGTGTCACCGGCCCGGACGGGGTGACACTGGCCGAGCGCTGCGATGCCGGGGTTTCCGGGTGCAGCATGGAGCTCGGTGAGCTGTGGCGACTGAACGAGCTTCCAGGCGAGTGCGTGCTCGCGACCGCCGGAGCCGAGGAGAAGGACGCGCATCGCTTCGAGTCTAGGTCAGCGAGGAACGGACGCGGTCGCCGAAGCCGCGAAGCCGCTCACACGACTCGTTGGCGAAGACGAAGCGGACGTAGTCGCCGGCCCGCTCCGAGCCCCAGTTCGTCATCGGGGTCGCAGCAATGCGGCCGAGGCGAAACAGCCGCTCCGACGCCTCATCGGCACTGTGGCCCAGCGAGCGAACGTCGAGCAGCATCGACCACCCACCGTGAGGAGGAATCACCGGAAGGCCGTCGAGCTCGGCCAGAATGACGTCCCGACGACGCTGCCACTCGGCAGTCGCAGCACCAACGTCGGCGTCACCGGCCTCGAGCGCGATTGCCACGGCGGTCTGGGCGATGCCGACCTGGCAGACGACGTTGGAGATCCCCACGAGCCCGATATCGTCCACCAGGGCAGGCGGCGCGACGACCCAGCCCACGCGCCAGCCGATCATCCGCAACTCCTTCGAGGCGGAGCCAACGATGATGGTTCGATCCTCCATCCCGTCAAGAGACAATGGATCGAAGACATCCCGGCCGTCGAAGACGATCCGCTCCATCGCCGTGTCAACGATGAGCAGCAGGTCGCGCTCGCGGCAGAGGTCGGCGACGACACCCCACGCTTCCCGATCGAGCACCGAGCCCGAGGGCATCGACGGGCTCATCATCAGAAGCGCTCGCGTTCGGTCGGTCGCAGCAGCACGGAGGCTGTCGAGGTCGAGGCTCCAGCCCGCAGCCGTCGGCTCGAGCCGCGCCAGGCGCGGCACACCTCCGGCGACGCGAACCCTGTTGAGCAGTCCGGCGTAGACCGGATCGGTGAGCACCACCTCGTCACCCGGCTCGAGCGTCGCGAGGAGGACATTGAGGATCCCGTTCAGGCCGCCGGCGGTGATCAGCGTCCGGCGCCAGTCGATCTCCCGCACGCCACGGCCGACGTGGCGTGCAACAACACGCCGCAATCGCTCGTGCCCGGGGAACGGGAGATAGCTGTTGGCGTCGTCGTCGTCGATCGCGGCGTGCGTCGCCTCGATCGCAGCAGCGAGAGGCCCGAGATCGGTGTCGAGGTTCTCGAGCCGCAGAAGCTCCGGGTCAGCGGCACCGTCGGCGGCGTCGCCCATGCGATCGACGCCGATCCCGGGGACTCCGCGAAGGCGAGAGACCGTCACGCGCTCGCTCTGCGGAAGCGTCAGCACGGCCTCGCGGCCCTGCCCGGTGCCGACGAGGGAGACGGGAACGCCGAGGGCATCCTCGACAAAGCGGACGTACGCTGCTGCCGCGTCAGGCAGCGTCGTCCCGTCGATCTCCTCCTGCCAGCCCGGAAGCGTCTCCCAGACGGGTCGGCAGTGGTGGAAGTCGGACTGGTGCGCGGGAAAGTCGTCGGTCTCGCTGCCGTCCGGCAGCGCGTACCGCACGCAGACCGGGATCTCGGCGAAGGTCGAGAGCACGTCGAGCTTCGTCAGCGCGAGCGACGTGATGCCGTTGACCCGTACCGCGAAGCGCAGCGCCGGCAGGTCGAGCCAGCCGCAGCGGCGCTCCCTCCCGGTGACCGTGCCGAACTCGCCGCCAAGCTCTCGCACCCGCTCCTGCGCCTCACCCTCGATCTCGGAGGGGAAAGGCCCCTCGCCGACCCGTGTCACGTACGCCTTCGAGACCCCGAGGATCTCGTCGATCCGGTTCGGGCCGATCCCGAAGCTGACGGCCGCCCCGGCTGCGATCGGACTGGACGAGGTGACGAACGGATACGTGCCGTGATCGAGGTCGAGCAGCGTTCCCTGGGCGCCCTCGAACAGCACGTTGTCGCCGTTGCGCAATGCACGGTCCACGAGCAGCGACGTGTCGGCCACGTAGGGGCGCAACCGCTGCGCATAGCCCTCATAGGTCTGCGCGACCTCTTCCAGGTCAACGGGCGCAATCTCGTAGACGCGCTCGAGCCAGACGTTCTTCTCGGTGATCGCAAGCTCGATCTTCTGGCGCAGGATCTTCGGGTCGAGGAGGTCCTGCACGCGGATCCCGATGCGCGTCGCCTTGTCGGCGTACGCGGGGCCGATGCCCCTGCGCGTCGTGCCGATCTGCAGGTTGCCGAGCTTCCGCTCGCGCGCGCCGTCGAGGGCCACATGCCACGGCATGATCAGGTGGGCGTTGCCGGAAATAAAAACAAGACCCTTCGTCGTGTGGCCCCGGCCTTCGAGGTCGTCGAGCTCGTCGATCACGACGCGGGGGTCAACGACACAGCCTGCGCCGATAGCCGACGCCTTTCCGGCGACGATGCCCGAGGGGATCTGGCGGATCTTGTAGGTCTCGCCGTCCACGACGATCGTGTGCCCGGCGTTCGGCCCGCCCTGGTAGCGGCAGACGAGGTCGGAGTCCTGGGCGAGCAGGTCGACGATCTTGCCCTTACCCTCGTCACCCCACTGCGCACCGACGATGACGGTGGCTGGCACGCGAGACAGTCTAGAGACTCGATGCGATTGCGCGACCGGTAGTCACCGGGTCGGGCGCAGGCTCTATGCTCTCGATGTGGCCGACGACTGGAGAGTGCGGGTCGAGCTTGCCGACGAGAGCGTGCGGAGGGACTTCGCAGGCCTCCTCGCCGACGGCCTCAGCCCCGAGGGCGCCGACAGGGCGCAGGCCCTCCAGGGCGAGCATCTCTCGGTGTCGGGCGACGGCGCGAACCTGTTTGTCTACGCCGACTCGCCGGCCCGGGCCGAGTACGCCCACGACGTGATCCTCTCGGAGCTCGAGCATCACGCGATCACCGCAACGATGAGCGGCGTCGAGCACTGGCTCGCGGAGGAGGAGCGCTGGGACAACGAGCCGGCCGGCGAGACCTGGGAAGAGGAGGTCTCCGGGAAGGGCTACGCCCCCTGGGAGGTACGGGTGACCTGCCGCTCGCGCCATGAAGCTGTCGAGCTCGCAGGACAGCTCGAGAAAGAGGGCTACCACCCGATCCGGCAGTGGAAACACCTGATCGTCGGAGCCGCCACCCGTGAGGATGCCGATGCGCTTGCGGCCCGTTTGCACGGCGAGGTGGATCCCGGTGGCGCAGTCGTGTGGGAGGAAGCGATCGACTCGCACCTCGTACGCCCCTTCGCATTCTTCGGCTGAGGCACGGCTCCTCCGGCGGCCATGACGGACGATCTCGACCCACTCGAGCAGCATCTCCTCGCGGCGCTTTCGGCGCTCGAGCCGACAGGCGCGAATCCCGGCGAACCGGCCGACGCCGAAGCACTCTGGCAGGCGCAGATCGCGAGCCGCACCTGCGACTTTGCGGCGCGTTGGCTCCAGAAGGAGGGCCGCAGCTTCTACACGATCGGCTCTGCCGGTCACGAGAGCAACGCCGCCGTCGCGCTGGCGGTCCGCCCCACCGACCCTGCCCTGCTCCACTACCGCTCCGGCGCCTTCTACCTCGCCCGTGCCGCCCAGGTAGGCCGCGACGGCGTGCCGGACGTGATGTTCGGTGTCACGGCCGCAACCGACGAGCCGATCGCCGGTGGACGCCACAAGGTCTTCGGCCATCACGACCTGGCCGTGATCCCGCAGACCTCGACGATTGCCTCCCACCTGCCGAGGGCGGTGGGCGTGGCGATCGCTATCGACCGGGCCCTGAAGCTCGGAGTGCCCTGCACCTGGCCGGGTGACGCCGTCGTCGTGTGCAGCTTCGGTGACGCCTCACTGAACCACGCGACAGCGCAGGCAGCGCTCAACACCGCGGCGCATGCGGCGCACCAGCATCTGCCGGTGCCGTTGCTCTTCGTCTGCGAGGACAACGGCCTCGGGATCAGCGTCCCTTCTCCTCCGGGCTGGGTGGCGGGAGCCCTCGCGAGCCGCCCCGCCCTGCGATACGAGAGTGCCACGGGCGACCGGCCCGAAGCCACCCTCGCGACGGCAAGGGAGCTTGCGGCCTGGGTGCGCGAGACCCGTCGCCCCGCCGTGCTGCATCTGCATACCGTCAGGTATCTGGCGCACGCAGGGGCCGATGTCGAGGCGGCATATCGCGCTCCCCAGGACATCCGCTCCGACCTCGCGCACGACCCGCTGCTTGCGACAGCGGCCTGGCTCGTCGCGGCGGGGACGCGCACGGGGAACCAACTCGCCGACGAGTACCTCGAGTGTCGTGCGCGCGTGCGTGAGGTCGCTCTCGCTGCCGCAGGCCGCCCCCAGCTCGAGAGCGCAGCGCAGGTGATGCGCCCTCTGGCACCTCGCTCACCCGACGTCGTGGCCGAGCTGGCGCACAGCACAACGCCGGCCGGAGAGCCTCTCACCCTCGCGCTTGCGATCAACGGCGCCCTCGCCGACGTGCTCGACCGTCATCCCGAAACGCTTCTGTTCGGCGAGGACATTGCGGCGAAGGGCGGCGTCTACGGCGTCACGCGCGGGCTCCACGCTCGCTTCGGTGCCGGTCGGGTGTTCGACACGCTGCTCGACGAAACCTCGATCCTCGGACTCGCCCTCGGCACCGCCGTCAGCGGCTTCGTGCCGCTCCCGGAGATCCAGTATCTCGCATATCTCCACAACGCGGAAGACCAGCTGCGGGGAGAGGCGGCGACGCTGCAGTTCTTCTCTCAGGGCCAGTACCGCAACGGGATGGTCGTGCGCATCGCCGGGTACGGCTATCAGAGGGGGTTCGGCGGCCACTTCCACAATGACGACTCCGTTGCCGTGTTGCGGGACATCCCGGGCCTCGTGATCGCCTCCCCGGCTCGCCCCGACGACGCGGCGGCGATGCTCGCGACGTGCGTCGCCGCGGCGAAGGCCGACGGCAGCGTCTGCGCCTTCCTCGAGCCGATCGCCCTCTACCACACGCGCGACCTGTACGAGGAGGGCGACGGGGAATGGCTCGCAACGCCCTCCGCCGAGCACGTGCCGCTCGGGTCTGCTCGCACGTATGGCACAGGCAGCGACCTGACGTTGCTGACGTGGGGTAACGGTCTGCTGATGTCGCTCCGGGTCGCCCGGCGTCTCGAGCGGCGCGGCATCGGCGCGCGGGTCGTTGACCTGCGCTGGCTCGCGCCGTTGCCGATCGAGGACATCGCCCGCGAGGCCGTCGCCACGCAACGCGTGCTCGTCGTTGACGAGACCCGGCGCACCGGTGGCGTGTCCGAGGGCGTGATCGCAATGCTGATCGACGCCGGATTCGACGGTCGGCTGGCGCGCGTGACGAGCAAGGACTCTTTCGTGCCGCTCGGCGACGCAGCGAACCTCGTCCTGCTCTCCGAGGACGAAATCGAAGCGGCGGCGGTCGCACTACTCTGATGAAGACACTCTGCTTGCGGCCACCAGAGATCGGTCGCCCCGGATGAAGCGGGTCGTCGTTCCGGCACGCGAGGCGCGCGCATTCATGGTCACCGCCGGTCAGACCGTCACCGTGGTGGACGTCGAAGGGCAGCAGGTCGCTGATCTCTTCTGCTTCTGCGCGGACGACCCACGCGAGTACCTGTCGGCGGAACACACGAGGGTCGCGCTCGGGCGTCTGTTCCCGCAGGTCGGCCAGCAGTTCGAGACGAATCGACGCCGGGCGATTCTCACGCTCGTCGCAGACGACTCGCCCGGCGTGCACGACATGCTGTGTGCGGCGTGCACGCCCGAGCGCTACCGGCTTCTCGGCGCCGACGGCTGGCACGCCTCCTGCGAGGAGAACCTCCACACCGCGATGGCCGACATCGGCATCTCAGAGATCGAGGTGCCGCAACCGGTAAACCTCTTCGAGAGCAACCCGATCGGCGCCGACGGCTCGCTCGGCATCGAGCCGGCCCCGTCGCAAGCAGGAGACTCGGTGACACTACGCGCAGAGATCGACTGCATCGTCTGCGTGACGGCATGCCCCCAGGATCTGACGCCGCTCTGCGGTTGGGCCCCGACGGCGGTCGCCGTGGAGATCGCAGACGACGAGGCTGAGCCCGAATCAGGAGTTACCCGCGCCCCCAAACGTCGGCTACACTGACGTCCGCCTACCGGGAAGATGACTCGAAATGCAGCACGGCAAACACGCTTTTACTGCTCTCGCACTTGCGCTGTTCGTCTCGCTACTCGTCATCGGAGCGGTCGTTGCCGCGCCCCGAGAAGGGGTCACCGCCAGCCTCAGCGTGGCACAGGGCGGACTCCAGTCGTCGCAGAAAATCCTCGCCACCGTCACCCTGTCGAATCCGACCGGGAACACGGTGCGCATCCTCCGTTGGTTCACGCCGGCCGCGGGCCTCGAAGAGCCGATCTTCAGGGTTACACTCGACGGAAAGCCTGTCCCGTACGTCGGAGCCCGTTCCAAGCGCCCGGCCGCCACCAGTAGCGACTATCTCTCGCTCGGCCCCGGCGAGAGCGTGACGTGGGTCGTCGATCTCGGAGACTCCTACGACCTCTCGGGGACAGGCCAATACGAGATCGCCTACAGCGTCGCCGCTCACGGCCTCTTCGACAGGAAAGGCGCTGCGGCTCCGTCGAGGGATGTGCTGGCGTCGGGGACGGCCCGCGTGAAGGCCGCGGGAAGCGTCGCCAACCTGAAGGTCGTTACGCCTCCCGCCCCGCCTCCTCCGGGCACCAACTCCTACACCGCGTGCACGACGACACAGCAGGCGCAGCTCGCTGCCGCCCGTAGCGCGGCAAGCACGTATGCGTCGGGTGCAGCAAGCTACCTGAACGCGGCAACCCAGACTGCGCGCTACACCACGTGGTTCGGTGTCTATGACGCCACGCGCTACTCGACGGTCAGAACTCACTTCGGCTCGATCTCCCAGGCGATGGCAACTACCAGTACCGGTGCGGGGATCAGCTTCGACTGCAGCAGCAAGCAGAACGTCTACGCCTACGTCTACTCCAACAAGCCGTACCAGATCTATCTCGGCAAGGTCTACTGGACGGCGCCGGCCACCGGCACTGACTCCCGGGCCGGCACGCTCATCCACGAGATCAGCCATTTCACCGTCGTTGCAGGCACCGCCGACGTCGTCTACGGGCAGACGGGTGCAAAAAACCTCGCAGTCACCGATCCCGCCTCAGCGGTACGGAACGCCGACAGCCACGAGTACTTCGCGGAGAACACACCCACGCTGCCCTGAGCGAGGAGCCAGAGTGACGGCGGCGCGAGCGAGCCGTTCTTCGACGCTCTAGCTCGCGGTCGCCAGGTCGGTGAACTTGGCGTAGCGCTTGAGAAAGCTGAGCTTCACCGCGTCGGTCGGTCCATTGCGGTGCTTTGCGAGGATGATCTCGGCAAGACCCTGCGAGTCTGACTCCTCGCCGTTGTAGTACTCGTCGCGGTAGACGAAGGCAACGAGATCCGCGTCCTGCTCGATCGAGTTGTGGACAATAGTATTCGCGGCGACAAAGTTGTGGAGCGTGTCGACGGTGAGGTCGTAGACCTCCTCCTCCCCATCCGGCGTGACCTCCACGACCTCGTCCCAGTAGACGTCACTCTGCGCAAGCGCCCGAAGTTCGCTGGAGTCCACGATCCCGGCCACACGCTCCGCGCGCTCACGCGAGAGACCTGACTTGTAGAGCGTCGACCCGCAGTAGCTCATCCCCAGTTCCGCCTGAAGCTTTCGAGTGGTGACACCGGCCACTGTCATTGCCGGGGTCACGATTCCCGTCCACGCATCGCGGGGAAGCGTGTCGCGGTTCGTGTTGCCAGTGCTTGTCGCGAACTGGGCAAGAATCTGATCTCGCGCCGCGCCTCGCCGCTCTCCGACTGCACCTACGAACGAGAGGAAGCGGACCACGTCCGCATGACCCGTCACATCGATTCGATGGGAGGGTCGCCCTTTCGATCCCATAGAAACGACGCGCTCGCCGGCATTGATGCCGAGGCGGAGAAGGAGCGAGACAACACCCGACGCAAGCTCCTTGCTCGTCGTGTCGTATCGAACGACCGGGTACGCCCGATCATCACCGGCACGCAGACAACCATCTGTGGCCCAAAGATGACGGAGGAAGGTCGCTATCGCTTCAACGGGTTGGCGGAATACCTCCTCCGGCACGAACTTCTCGTGACTGCGCAGCCCGAAGACGCCGAGTTCATCGAGCCACGCAGCGACGGGATTGCGCACGCCGTGGGTAAGTCGCGCTGTTGCCGCCAGGTACACCTGGTACCAGGTGCGCTCGGCCTTCACGCGGGGTGTGACGGTATCGCCGAAGACCTCCTCGGCGAGATCGGCAACGAGCGCCGCGAGCTCGGGCTCACGCGTCGTGTACTGGATCGCGTGTCGCGGAAGCGTGCAGCCGTCACCGATCAGGTGCCCGAGGAGCGCAAGTTCCGCGTCACTCATCGTTCTCGCTCCGTCGCCCCAGGCATCGAGACGGCGCGGCATCGCGATCCGTGTGCCGTGCTCGAGCTCGTCGAGACGCCGCCACCGATCGAAGGCAAGGAACTTGTGGTTCGCCGTAGCGCGGATCGTGCGCCCACGGCGCGTCTTGAGCAGAAAGACGGGCTTGCGCCCGGTCGAGAACGCGTTCGTCACCGGGCGAGCCTCGAGCTGCCACGTCTTCTCGTTGAGGGCGAGCACGTTGAATCCACTCGTCCCGACGAGATCCCGGATCGGCCGATGGACACCCTCGTCCGGAAGATAGACCGGAGTGTCACCCGCGAGGCAACCGCTTTCTCTCAGATCCGAGAGGATCGGCCGCTTGTCGTGGCGCTGCTCGACGGCGCGGGAGAGCTGGGAGAGCGCGAGGATCGGCACCTCGAGGTCGCGGGCGAGCACCTTGAGTTGCCGCGAGATCTGTGAGACCTCCTGCACCCGGTTCTCGGGGTTCGAGCCGGACGTCATCAGCTGAAGGTAGTCAACGATGATCATCCCGAGCTTCGGTTCGCGTGACTTGAGCCGGCGCGCCTTCGAGCGCAGCTCCATCATCGTGATCGAGCCAGTGTCGTCGATGTAGATCGGCGCCTTCATCAGCTTGTCGCAGGCGGCTGTGAGCCGCGGCCAGTCGTCCTGCGCGAGACGGCCCGAGCGGAGGCGCTGCGACTCGACCTTGGCCTCGCTGCACATCAGCCGCTGCGTGACCTCGGACTTGGACATCTCGAGCGTGAACAACGCCACAGGCGTGTCGTGGCGGACGGCGAGGTTTGCCGCTGCACAGAGTGCGAGGGCCGACTTTCCCATTGACGGGCGGGCGGCAATGATGATCAGGTTGCCGGGCTGGAAGCCGGACGTGAGCTTGTCGAGCTCCCTGAAGCCCGAGGGCGTACCGGTGACCTCGACACCCGCCTCGTACAGATGCACGATCCGCTCGAAGCCCTCTTTGAGCAGATCGTAGATGTGGTCGAAGTCACCGCTGGCCCGCTGCTGGGCAAGTTCGAACACCATCTGCTCGGCGCGGTCAACGAGGTCAGTCGTCACGCCCGGCCGGGTCTGACCGAGCCGTTGAATCTCCTGGCCTACCCGGACGAGGCCGCGGAGGGTCGCCATCTCCTTGACGATCCGGGCGTAGTGCTCGGCATTCGAGGTCGCCGGGACGACGGCCGCGAGCTCGGCGATCTTCGCTGTGCCCCCCACCCGCTCGAGCTCGCTGCGCTCGTCGAGCTCGTTGGCGAGGGTGATCGCGTCCACGGGCTCGCCCTTGCCGTAGAGCGCAAGCGCAGCCTGGTAGATCGTGCCGTGCGAGTCGCGGTAGAAGTCGGAGGCGTGAAGCACCTCTGTAACGGCACCGATCGCGGTCGCCGACAGCAGCATGGCCCCGAGGACAGACTCCTCGGCTTCCAGGTTCTGCGGCGGCACGACCGCCGACGGCATGGTCGGAGAAGCACTCACGTACCCAGTCAACCTGCGCTACAGGGGCCGGTCAAGAGGAACGGTGATTTCCAGCCGATGCAGGGGAAAAAGAACACGTGTTCCCATACTATCCCCAGGGGCGGACGACTTCTCCCCTACTGCAACCACGGTTGTCCACCGCAGATCTCCGCTCCGAGCGGGAAATCCCGCCGGCCATCCACAGGGCCTGTGGATGGAAAAGCATCCCGGCGGCCCTCGGGGAGGGCCGCCGGGACACGAACCTACGCTTCGAGCTCTTCCTCGAGCTCGACGGTCTCGATCACCTCGACGGTCTCCATGACGACGACATCGACGGTACCGTCTGCCTCGACGACCTCGGCGACCTCGACCGTGTCGATCACCTCGACGGTCTCCCACTCGCCGTCGTCCGCAACGGCGGGCTTGACGCCGGCGGCCTCGGCGGCAGCTGCTGCCTCGGCCTCCTCCGCTGCGACCATCGCCGCAAGCTCCTCCTCGGGCGGCAGTTCGCCACCCTCGGGAACGACCATCAGCTTGATCTCGGCCGAGACGCCCTCGAACACGTCGATCGGTACCGTGTAGCGGCCGATCCGCTTGATGTTGTCCACACCGATCTTGCGGCGATCAACGCGGATCTTGCGGATCCGCCAGATCTCGTCGGCGATATCGGTCGTCGTCACCGAGCCGAACAGCGATCCGGTCGGGCCGGACTTGACGTCGAACCGGAGCACGAGCTTGCCGAGCGTGGCTGCGATCTCCGCCGCTTGCTCGCTACTCCGGGCCTCGTGCATCGCCTTCTGGGCATCGATGCGCTGCACTTCCTTGACGCGCCCTTCGGTCGCTACCTCGGCAAGCTGCCGCGGCAGCAGGTAGTTGCGGGCGTAGCCACGGGCGACGCTCACGACCTCGCCACGATGGCCGAGCTTCTCCACATCCTTGAGCAGAATCACGTTCATCAGATCAGTCCCCGACGTAGGGCAGCAGCGCGACCTCGCGGGCCCGCTTGACCGCAACGGCGACCTGTCGCTGATGGCGACGGCACGCGCCCGTGATGCGGCGGTTGCGGATCTTGCCCTTCTCCGAGATGTAGCGCCGTAGCTGGTTGACGTTCTTGTAGTCCACTTCCGTGACCTTGTCCTTGCAGAAGTGGCAGCTCTTGCGCCGCCCGGGCGCGGAACTGGAGCTGGGCCGCTTGCGCGGGGATGCTTTCTGTGCCATGTCGTCAGCTCTCCTAGAACGGAATGTCGTCGGGGGGCGATGAAGGGAAGTCGTCGCCGCTCTGCGGTGCGGCAGTCGCGGGAATGAACGTGCCGCCGCCGCCGCTACCGCCGCCGTCACCGTC
>SHVL01000098.1 GCA_009694305.1 Thermoleophilia bacterium | reverse complement strand
GCGAGGAGTGTCGGAAGAACACCGACGATTGTCTGGACGCTGAGGCGGTTCTCGATCGACTCCGTCATCGGCTTCTGGATCGACCCCCACGTCCAGGTCCCGAAGTAGTCACCCCACGTGTCGGTGTAGAGAATCGGCCAGAACGCGGGGGCGAGTCGAGGGCGGTGCGGCGCGGTAATCACCTCGGGCAGACCCGGGTCGAGGTAGAACCGAAGCGTCTGCGACGGGTAGGACACGGCGGCGACCAGTCTGAACGGTGCCGGGGCCGCAGAGCGTCCCGGCACAAGACCCGGCACGCGGCTCGGACCTGCGGGAGCGCCCCGACCGAAGACCGGATTCGCGTACCGCGTCTCGAGATACACGTACCACGGAAGCGCCACGAGCATCCCGACAACGCCGACGATGATGAGGGCGCGCAACGCGGCCCGGCGCTCCTCCGTGCGGGCTATCGCGGCAACGAGCAGGGCGAGGCAGACGACGCCGAGCGTCCAGAGCCCAACCGAGCGCACGAGCTGACCCGCCCCGACGACGAGCCCGAGGGTGAGCGCGGCGCCCACGCCGTACCGGCGGTCGCGGAGCATCCGAGCGGCAAGCACCATGGCGAGCATCGCGAGGAAGGCGACGAGCGGCTGGGGATGGAACATCGAAGCCGTCTTGAGCACGATCGGGCAGGCGACGAAGAATGCGACCGCTGCGACGCGCAGCCACGCCCTTCCCGGGAACACAACCGCACTCAGCGCAATGAGCAGAAGCGCTGTGCCCACCGTCAGAACGCCGTCGAGGAGCTGACCGAGATCTGCTGCGTCGGACAGGCCGAGTGCGTCGCCGAGCTCGACGAGCGGCCCCGCCAGCAGAAAGAATCCGGGTGGGGTGTAGTAATTGCGGAGCTCGGTCGGAATCCGCCATTCCGTGATGAGCGTCCGGGCGTACTGGATGTGTACCTCGGCATCGAAGCCCGAGACCGACGGGTAGTGAAAGGCGTTGTAGACGACGACGGCTGCGAGGACAGCGATGAGAACGGTAGTCAGGGCGTCCGGCGCGCTCAGCCGGACACCGCCAGAGAGCGCCTTACGTCGCGTCCCCACCGCGCCACCCCCCGCTCGCGCCCTTGTACGTCCCTCCGACGAGCGCCAGCGGTGTCCGGAGCAGAATCTTCAGGTCGACGCGGGGAGAGCGGTTCTCGACGTACCAGACGTCGAGCTCGATGCGCTCGTCCCACGGAAGCGTCGCCCGGCCGTGGATCTGCGCCCAGCCGGTGAGGCCGGGCAGGACGTCCAGGCGCTTGCGCTGACGAGCGGTGTACTTCTCGACCTGGTAGCGCAACGTCGGCCGCGGGCCGATCAGGCTCATGTCGCCGCGAACGACGTTCCAGAGCTGGGGAAGCTCATCGACGGAGGTCTTGCGCAGGATCTTGCCCACCCGGGTGATGCGGCTGTCCCCCGCGTCAACCGCGAACCCGGCGCCCTTGTGCTCGGCGTCAACGACCATCGTGCGCAGCTTCAGCAGCTCGAAATCGACGCCGTCACGGCCCACCCGGGTTTGGCGAAAGAGAACCGGGCCGCCGTCCACGAGCTTGATCGCGAGCGCGGAGACAGCAAGGAGCGGGCTCGTGACCACCAACCCGAAACCCGCCGAGAGAGAGTCGAGAAACCTGTTCATCGGGTGCCCTCTGCAGCCTCCCAGGTCGCCGGAACACCGCGTCGGAGGTAGTTCCAGAGCGCGACGACGGTCGCCCACGTGACGAGCACGTAGTAGCGCGCAACCGACACGCCGGCAGCAGCCGCAGCAATCAGCGCCACCTGCCCGGCGAGCACGATGCCGTACGCCCATCCGTCAGCGACGAGCGCAACGCTCGAGGCGAGGAGCGCCAGGTGAAGGATCCCGCTGCCGTACCGCAGCAGGCGGTGAGAGATGATCTCGACAAGATACCCCGACGGGAGATCCCGGAACATCGATCCGCGAAGCGTGATCTCCCAGCAATGCTCGAACATCCTCACCTTGCGGCGATACTCCGTCTCGTTCGAAGGCGTCGGCTTCTCGAATGCGTGCGCCAACGGCTCGTAGACGGCACGTCGGCCGGCCTGCACCATGCGGTAGGGGAACGAGAGATCGTGGCCCCAACGCGGATCGACCTCGATGTAGTCCGAACGGTTGACGGCGTAGATCGAGCCGTTGCCACCCGTGATCGAGCCGAGTCGAGACTCGGCCTCACGTAGCTTCATCTCGTAGCGCCAGTACGTGCCCTCACGGTTTGTCCCGAGAGCGGTCTCGAGCCGCAGCTGACCACAGACGTACCCGACCTCGGTGTCGGCAAGGTTCGCGACGAGATGCCGAAGAGCGTCGGGCGCCCAGGTGGCGTTTGCGTCCGAGAACGCCACCACGTCACTCGTCGTCTCGCGAACGGCACGGTTCTGGGCGGCCACCTTCCCTCCCCGCTCGCAGTCGATCAGCCGCACCCTGGGCTCGCGGGCGGCCACACCTTCGACCAGGCTGTTGGTGGCATCGCTCGATGCATCGGAGGCGACCACGATTTCGAGCCGGTCGGCAGGGTAGTCCAGCGCAAGGAGGTTCTCGAGCCTCCGCTCGATCACGGTCTCCTCGTTGTAGGCCGCAACGACGATGACGACGGAAGGGTCGGTACCGGGATCCCGGCGAACGGGTCGCGCCCGGATGCGCGCAGCAATGTCCGCTGTCACGGGGTAGCCGAGATGCGTCCAGGCGAGAGCCCCGAGCGAGCCCCAGAAAACCAGCTTCAGTACGGGCACCATCGCAGTCTACGCTTCCTCGCTCGCTCCCTGTACCGTTCGCACACGTGCTTGGAACCGCCGACGATCCGATCCGCGTACTGCGTGTCATCGCACGACTGAACGTCGGCGGCCCGTCCCTTCACGTCTCCTACCTCAGCGAGGGCCTTGCGGAGCGCGGGTATTCGACGACTCTGGCGGCCGGCACCATCTCGGAAGGCGAGGCGTCGATGGCCTTCATCGCCGAGGAGCGAGGCATCGAGATCGAGTCGATCCCCGAGCTGCAGCGTGAGTTGGCGCCACTCAAGGACGCCGCCGCGGTAAGACGGCTGCGGACAATCATCCGCCGCGAGCGTCCACACATCCTCCACACCCACACGGCGAAAGCGGGCACCGTAGGACGGGCTGCAGCGCGCATCGCAGGAGACGCACGGCCTCCTGTCGTCGTGCACACGTTTCACGGCCACATGTTGAAAGGGGAGTTCGACCCCGTTCGGACTCGCGCCTTCCGGGCGGTCGAGCGGAACCTTGCCCGCACCACCGACGTGCTCGTCGCCGTGAGCCCCGAGGTGCGGGACGAGCTCGTGGAGGTGGGCGTCGCACCCGCGTCGCAGTTCGCCGTCGTCCGACTCGGCATCGAGCTCTCGGAACGGATGGCGGGGGCGTCCGACGGGGCGTCGCTGCGTGCGTCGCTCGGCATCCCGCCCGACCGCTTCTGCGTCGGCTGGGTCGCAAGGATGTCCGCGGTCAAACAGCCGGAGGACGTCCTGAGGACGGTTCGGAAGCTGCGTGACCGTGGCATCGACGCTGCCCTGATCCTCATCGGCGACGGCCCCGAGCGAGAGCAGCTCGAGGAACGGGCGAAGGAGCTCGGCCTCGTCGAGGGTGTCCATTTCGTGGGATTCCAGAACGATGTCGGGCCCTGGCTTCACGCTTTCGACGTTCTCCTGCTCACCTCGAGAAGCGAGGGAACGCCGGTCAGCGCGATCGAGACGCTTGCCTCCGGCCGACCCGTCGTGGCCACGGATGTCGGTGGCACGCGCGACGTCGTGAATGACGGCGTCTCCGGCTTCCTCGTGCCCTTCGGAGACGTGAGCGCCGCCGCCGACAGACTCGAGCGCCTCGCGCGCGACCCGGCGCTGCGTGCCCGGATGGGCGCCGCCGGCCAGGCTGTCGCGCTCTCCTCCTACGGGGTTCCGCGACTCGTAGGCGACATCGATCGCCTCTACCGCGCGCTCCTCACCGAGAAGGGCTACTCCGTCGCTGCAGGTGGCGACACTCCCGCAAAGAAGAGGCAATGAGATGACCCCTGAGTTGACAATCCTGATGCCGGTCTTCAACGAGTGCAGCACGATCGAGCGAGCGATCGCCGACGCGCTCGGCGCCGAACTGCCGGTCGCCACGCGCCAGCTCGTGATCATCGACGACGGATCCACCGACGGCACCCGGGAATGGCTCGGCGAGGCATCGCTCCCGGACAACGTGGAGGTTGTCCTGCACCCGAAGAACAGGGGGAAGGGAGCGGCCCTCAGAACCGGCCTCGACTACGCGCAGGGGACGTACTCGGCCGTACTCGACGCCGATCTCGAGTATGCGGCCGCCGACCTCGGGCCGGTGCTCGAACCTCTGCTCGCGGGCAGGGCGCGCGTCGTTTTCGGCACGCGGGCGTGGACGTCACAGTCATCGTTCAGCTTCTGGTACGTGATGGGCAACAAGTCCGTGACGATGGCGACGAACGTGCTCTACAACTGCTGGATCTCGGACGTGATGACCTGCCACAAGGCGATGCGCACCGAGCTCTTCAAGTCCCTCTCTCTCCGCGAGCGGGGGTTCGCGATCGAGCCGGAGATCGCGGCGCGTGTGTTGCAGTCGGGCGAGCGAATCTTCGAGGTGCCGATCGGGTACGCGGCACGGTCTCGCGACGAGGGGAAAAAGCTGACGGCGATGGACGGGATCCGGGTGCTGCGCACACTTGTGCGCTGCAGGTTCGCCTAGAGCGCACCTTCGTAGACCGCGATCGTTGCGGCCGTTGCCGCCGCCCACGCATAGTCGGTGCGGGCCTTCTCCCTCGCAGCGGTGCCAAGCGCGTCGCAGAGTGCAGGGTCGGCGAGGAGTCGCTCGAGGGCCCCGCGCAGTGCGGAGATGTCACGAGGAGGAACGACGGCCCCGGTGACCCCGTCCTCGATCGCGTCTGCGAGACCGCCGACGCCGGTTGTGACGACGGGCCTGCCGTACGCCATCGCCTCGCGCGCCGTCACGCCGTACCCCTCGCGCCGGGACGGAACGCAGACGACTGCGGCCCGTTCGTAGTACGCGCCGAGCTCGTCATGTGGGACGAACCCGACGGCCGCAGGGACGAGCTCACGAAGCGGTCCATCACCGACGACCA
>SHVL01000031.1 GCA_009694305.1 Thermoleophilia bacterium | reverse complement strand
GATGTCGATGAGCCGCTGCCAGTTGCGCGCAAGCCCGAGCCGGACAGGGTTGGCCGTCAGGACGAGCCGCGGATCGGCGGCAAGGCTGCCGAGCGCAGCGATGGTCGTACCGCTCGGGTCGTCGTCCGCAACCACGACCCGAAGTCCCGACCTCGACTCGGATGCCGGACGGCGTCGTCACATCGAAGTTGTCCCAAGCGTTTCGGAGCGGACTCGGATCGCCGACAGCCGAGGCGACAAGAAACTCTGCGAGCACCGCCCGGAACGTATTCGCATACCGCTTCCGGTCGAACGGGCCTCCCGTGTCCGGGTGGCAGAAGACCCGGTCGCGATCGTGCTGATAAGCCGACTCGCCGTAGCGCGCGAACAGCGCCTCCGCGACAACGGGTCCGAGTGGGATCGTGCGCTCCGACGCCTCCGACTTGGGGGTCTCGACACGGTCGCGCACGAACGTCTCGGAGATTCGCAGGACAGGACCCTCCGGGTCGGCCAGACGGACGAGCCCCCAGCGCAACCCGAGAAGCTCTCCGCGGCGCATCCCCGTCCCGTACGTCACCACGAAGGCGTGCCGCGACTGACGCACCCAGGCGCGTTCGGCGTCGTCGCCTGCGGACTCCTCAAGTTCGACGAAGGCGGTGCGGACTCGGGCAATCTCAGCAGGCTACAGGATGCGCCAGCGGCGCCGGTGGCGTCGCGGTTGTGGCCGGGGCCGGTGTCGCCGTCGGTGACGTGGTCGATCCGGTAGACGGGCGGCTTGCCGGCGGCGCTGACGGCGGGAGCGAACAGCAGGATTGAGGCGAGAGCCGGGAGCACGATCCGTGCTCGCACGTCCGCTTCTATCCCTTCGTTGGGAGGAGGGGTGCGATGAGAGATCCGATGAACTCGTTTGTCCGGTCGTCTGTCGAGTAGAGAGAGCAGCCGACGAGTCCGCGGGTGAGGAGCACCTTGTAGACGTGGCGGACGAGTTGGTCGAAGTTCTCGGCGGCCAGGACGCCGTTGTCGCGGCTTGCCTTCCTATCTGAGAGCCACTGGCCGTCGCGCCAGATGAGGTCGTCGCCGATGATCACACCGGCGTGGTCGTACTCGAAGCCCTGCGCGGTGTAGATGCAGCCGACCTGGCCGACCCCGGCGGGGTCGCTCGCCCATAGCTGCGAGGGCGGGATGCCGTTCAGGGGACGGTCGCCCTTGGAGTTCCAGGGGCGCTTCCAACTGTCGATCACAACGTCGTTGACGAGTTGACCGGTCGGGGTCGGGTCGCTCCAGGGCCAGCAGAATCCGGCCGACAGGCGGGCGGTCGCACCGCTGGCATCTCGCTCGCGCACCCAGACCTCTAGCTCCTCGACCGTCGATGCGGCGCTCAGCTCGAAGGGGTCGCTTCCCGGCACCCAGTTGATAGGGCCGCCTGGCTCAAGGCCGAGCAGCCTCTCAACCCAGTAGATGAAGGCGGCTGAGCCACCGCACCGGAACTGATCATCGAGCCTGATCTCCTCGACCTCGTAGCCTGCCGCGGTGGCTTCATGCCGGATCAGCTCAACCGTCCCAACCTCGTTCGGGCGGACAACCTGGTTCTCGTCCAGCAGGAACACTGGAACGCGAGCCGCCAGTAGCAACTCCTCTACCTGGGTGCGGTCAGATCGGCCCGCTGCCTTCGTCCAGCGGCTGTTCGAGGACTCGCGGATCCGATGCGCCTCATCACAGACCAGCACGTCGAGATCATTTGGGACGGCGTCCATGAAGCTGTTGAAGTACTTGAGCGTCTTCGCGGCCCGCGCACCGACCTTCTTCCGAAGCGTCGTCGTGAACGAACGGCTGCCGGTCGCATGGAGCACCCGGTAGGACCGCCCAAGCTGTCCGAGGAGCTGCGTAGCGATCACGCTCTTTCCCGTCCCAGGCCCGCCAGCGACGATCACGACCGTCTTGCGGTCGGACTGCTTTGCGCGCTCAACACAGCTGCGCACGAGGTCGAACGCGAGCTGCTGGTCGCCGACCAGCGTGAACGTCTTCTCACCGGCCACCTGCTGGCTGACGTGATCAAGCAGCGCCTTCGACGGTCGAGGACGACTGCTCAGGAACCGGTCGGCCGCCACGGCCGCCCCGACCGGAGAAAGGAGGGCTGCGAGCGCTTCGCGAAGCTGCCCAACCTGATCCTGGCCGAACATCGGGAACCTCTGCAGCTCCGCAAGCGCAGGCGAGCGCAGTGAATCCACCAACGCGCCTGGCGCGTTGTGCAAGAACACGAACCCGCCAATCGCCGCGCCCTGCTCCTCGAACAGCGGGATGAAGTCCTTGATGTACTCCACATAGCCTGCGACCTGCTGCTGCGGATGATCCAGCAGTCGGCCCGCGACGCGCACCAGTCGCTCCTCGACATCCTCGACCTCCCCGACACTCCACTGCTTCAACTCGCAGACCTGCACAGCCGGGCCACCAGCTGTGCTCGTGCCGATCAGAACCGCGTCAACACGGAGCGACGACAACGGCAGGTGGTACTCGACCAGCACCTCGAGGCCACCAAGCCGCGCGTCGTCGAGCAGACGCGCCAGCGCACCGAGACTCGCCTCCCAGCTGTGCTGCTCCGACGCCCCCGGCTTGTACAGGTGAACCTCATGGAAGCGCCTCACCAACAGATCAACCAGCGTCCCGGCCCCGGACTCACGGAGAAGCCCCGACCCGGTCGTCCGCAACAACATCGTCACGCCCCGACCCTCCCATCGACCCCCAACTCGGTGTATTTCGCGCTCGTTCCCCGCGCAGCCTCGACCGGGTACTTCACCTCGTTCTCCTCGATCTTCCGCGCCATCGCCGCAAGAACATCGATCTCGGCCGCTGCTGCGAAGTTCAAACACTGGATCAGCACATCGGCAACCTCTGCCTCGATGTCTCCCCGGCGCTCGGCGAGCAGTTCAGCCTCCTGGCCTGTCCCCTGCCATAGGAACACCTCCTGAAGCTCTGCAGCCTCGACCGCGATCGCAGCAGCGAGATCCTTCAGCGTGTGGAACTGCCGCCAGTCGCGCACGACTCGAAAGCGCTCAAGCCACTCCTGAATGTCCTCTAGACGAGGGGCTTCAGGCACACCGCGACTCTACTACAGGGCAGAAGGCGAGCACTTCGGGGCGCGTGCGAGTTGGTCGGCCCCTCGCGCGTGCACCTCCCACCCTTGGCACGTCGGAGGTTGACCGCCACGCCCATCCCCTGCGAAGTCCCTGGCGACTTCGCCAGGCTCCACCGTGTACACCGCAACGTTTCCGAACCACCCGTTTGCCGCTCTGGATCTAGGAGGGATTGTTGCAACGGGCTGAAGGTCGCTGCAAAGTCCGAGACGTGAATTGGTTCCGTCTTGCCGTCTGCGCGCTGTTCGTGTTTGCGCTGCTCGCGCTGACCGCGATCGACACGTACACGGAGCAGAACTGTCGGAACAGGCACAACATGTACGGCCATTGCGGCGGCTTCTTACCGTGGTAGAGCTTGGCTACGCCGCGAGCGCCGATTCGCGCGCTCGACTGAGTGCCTGCGCCAGACGACCGAGCATCACAAGGTCGGCGTGAAGCCGGACGCGCTCGATGCCTCGGGCGCGGAGGAACGCAAGCCCGTACTCATGCTTGAGCCGTCCGAATTCTCGCTCGACGGCTGAGCGCCGCTTGTAGAGGGTCTTGAATCGGTACACACGACAGGTACCGGACAGAAGGGACCCGGCCGCATCCGTGCCGCGCGGGGGGTGGGGGCCTCGCGCACACACGCGCGGAGGCTCGGTGGGACGAGAGACGGCGCTCGGGCCGTTCACGACATGGAGCTGTCCTCCCCGCAAGGTCGCCCGACGCCGCCTAAAGGGTCGGGAACCCCCGTATGCCCAGCGAAGTGGAACACGGCCCAAATGTTCCACTTCGCGACCGGCGCGAACCCGCATGAACACACGGATGTTCCACTTGTTCCACTTCAAACCCGGCTTCAGGGGGTAGAGGTAGTGGCCGCGCCACGCGGGGCACCCCTGCATCAGCGGTGGAGGAATATCGACACAACCGTTGTCCGCCTCGATTCCCCCAAGAGTGCTGCCTGCACGGTGATGCTGCGCTTCTCCTGGCAGATTCTGGGCACGCTGTGGGGGGATGCCATCGTTTCGGTGTGGCACCGGTGTGGCATCAGTTCAAGAAACATGCCGATTTGCAGGGATGTTCAGGCCCAGGTGCGCCCATCACCACAATCCGCCTGAACAAGCCATTTGTGGCTGTCACCGCACCCTCTGCGGCCATGTGGTGGCCAAATACTCGGTGAGATATCAGGTGTCAGCAAGCCGGTTTGCCTTTCGCTGGGCGTCCTCGAACCGCTTGCGTTCGCGGTCGACGAGCTGCCCTAGCTTCTTCGCCTGAGTCCGCTTCTCGCCCTCGTAGAGGTGGCGGTAGCGGCGCAGGAACAGGGCGCCGCCATCGGTGTGACCCAGGCGCTCAGAGGCTGCCGCCGGATCCATGCCCGCAAGCGCCATCAGCGACCCCGCCGTATGTCGCAATAGATGGAAGGTGAAGCCCTCGTACACCGAGGCGGCGATACCGTTCTCCTCTCGATCGTGCTTACTGGCGGCCTCGATCGCGTCCACCCACACGCGCTCGCGGAATCCGGAACGCGTCCACGCCTTTCCCGTCACGGTCGGGAACATCAGTCGTGTTCCGGCCGCACGGGCTCCTCGATCGAGCTTAGGTTGAACTCTTCAAGACGGTGCAGCGCATCTCGCGCCACCCCCACTGACCAAGCCATGTTCGCGTCGAGCCTCAGGAGGGCGGCGTCTCCTATGGCTCTGCGCACCTCCTTAACCATCTTCACCTCAGTCGCGAGGTCAAGTACTCCTACCTTGCCCTCGAAGGACGGGGAGCCGTGTAGCTCGGCCATGCGAGCGCAATATCGGGCTACATCGGTAGGAGTCTGCTCGCCCGCCGTATCTCCGGACGGAACCCTGAATGCGAAATACTCAGTGAATTGCACAACATCACGCACGCGCCCGCCCAAAAGGCTCGCAACCGAGCGCCCTTCGATTTTTCCGACTAGATCCCACAAAGCCATCTCCACACCGCCGAAGGCGCGCAGAGTTGCTTCGTCGTCCGTGTTTTGGAGCGCCTTCGTAGGTGATACCGCACGTCGCTCGCATTCAGCTAGGTCATATGCGTTGGCCCCGATCAGGCCATGCGCGATAGCGTCGCGGATACGCTCCGCTGAGGCAGCGTTAGGCGCCTCGCCGATACCAACAACGCCACCGACGGAACGCACTTCGACGATCGTCTTCGAGAAACCCGGGAACACTCCACCGCTCTAACAGTACGGCGCAAGGAGCGGTATGTTCACAGGAGTGGCAGTAATGGCGTCGATCCGCCCCGCGCTGGGCGCATCAACTTCGTCCGCTTCAGCCGCCGTCAGTCGGGCCCGCGTAGGGCGGACGATCACTAGCTTGCCATTCCTGGCCGGCCAGCTGTCTCAGGCCAAAGATCATTTGTCTCCGAACTGGTCGGAGGTGGGTCAGCGGCTATAGACATTCTGTCAGCTCTTCACAGCCATGCCGTCGATCTCGATCAGGACGCCCGGCAGCGCGAGTGCCTTCACGACAACGTACGTGTGGCCGACGGACTCCTTCGAGGAGTAGCGGCGCAGGTACTCCTTGAGGATGGCGCAGTAGTCGCCGAGCGCCTCGGGCTCGTTGACCGAGACGAAGGCGTTGATCTTGACGACATCGTCCCAGGCGAACCCCGCCTCCTCGAGCGTCACGGTGAACGAGTCGAAGACGACGCGCGTCTGCTCGACGAACGTCTCACCGACGAGGTTCAGCTCGCGGTCGACGGATGCCTGCCCCGAGATCGTGAGGATGTTCCCTGCAACGACGCCGTACGCGACGCCGTAGTCGGTTGCGGTGTCCGCGAGCTGCGGCGGGTTGATCGGCCTGTTCGCCATCTTTCTCCTTGTTCGTTAGTCGGGCCAGAGGTCGGTGCTGAGGTACTTCATGCCGGAGTCGGCCAGCAGGATCACGACCGTCTGTCCCCGGTGCGCTCCCTGCAGCAGGCGGAGCGCGGCGGCGGCGTTCGCTCCCGAGGAGAAGCCGGCAAGGATCCCTTCCTCACGCGCGAGCCGCCGGGCGGCCGTGATCGCCTCTTCGTCTGAGACGGCGAGGGTGCCGTCGACGAGCGACCGGTCGAGGAGCGGCAGCTCCGGCATGCCGTAGCCGCCGCCCTGGATACGGTGGCCGGGGCGAACGACGTCGTGGCCAGCGAGGGCCTCCGCGTCGGTCGGCTCGATGGCGTAGCAGCAGATCCGCGGCTTGCGGGTCTTGAGGACGCGCGCGACGCCGGCGAGGGTCCCGCCTGTCCCGACGAAGTCGCAGAAGGCGTCGACGCAGCCGCCGGCCTGCGCCCAAACCTCCTCCGCCGCCAGCTCGTGTGCGCGCGAGTTCCCCGCGCGACGGAACTGGTCGACCCGGAAGCCGCCGCGCTGCTCGGCGATCTCTGCCGTGGCCGCCTCGACGAGCGCGATATCCTCGCCGGAGACCGCACCTGGCACCGACTCGGGCGCCTGGTCGACGAGCACGACCTCTGCGCCAAGCGCGCGCATCATCCGCGCCCGCTCGTTCGAGTTCCCGCGCGACATTACGGCGACGAACGGGTACTTCTTGACGGCGCAGACGACCGCGAGGCCGGTGCCGGTGTTGCCGCTCGTCAGCTCAACGAGGGTCTGTCCCGGGCGGAGTTCGCCCGACCGCTCGGCCTCCTCGACGATCTGGCGCGCGATCCGGTCCTTCTTCGAGCCACCTGGATTCAGGAACTCGAGCTTCGCGAGGAGCCGTCCGTCGAGGCCGCCCGTCATGCGCGCGAGCTCGACGAGCGGTGTGCGCCCGATCGCCTCGACGACGGAGCTCAGGCTTCCGGCCCCGGGAGGCATCGCCGCCTCCGCGGCTCTGGAGAGGGCGTCCACGGCGCCGTCGCTAGCTCGTCGTGTACACGAAGTCGGTTGCCTCGTGCGGCTCCGGAAGCGGGCTGGCCTCGGCGAACTCGACGGCCGCCTGGATCGCCGCTGCGATCTCGCGCTCGATCTCATCGACGCGTTCGTCGGGCACGACGCCGGCGAGGTGGGCCCGGGCGAGCACGATCGGGTCGCGTTCCTGGCGAGCTGCCTGGATCTCGTCTACGCTTCGGTAGACCCCCGTGCCCAGCACCTGTTCCTCACCCTCGTGGTGGCCGCGGAAGCGATACGTCCGGGCCTCGATCAGCGTCGGCCCTTCACCACGTCGCGCGCGCTCAACGGCCTCATTCGCCGCGGCATGGACGACGAGAACATCCTGGCCATCGACGCTGACGCCGGGCATTCCATAGGCGGCCGCGCGATCCGAGAGACGGTCGATGCCGGTGAGCGCGCGATAATGCGAGTACTCGGTGTAGAAGTTGTTTTCGATCACGTAGACGATCGGTAGCGACCAGATCGCAGCGAGATTGAGCGACTCGTGGAATGTCCCTTGGTTGACGCCGCCCTCGCCGAGAAATCCGATGACGATGCTGTCGCCGCCGTCAAGCTTCCGGGCCAGCGCCGCACCCGTGGCGAGAGGTAGACCTCCCGCCACGATGCCATTGCCGCCGAGCATTCCGCGCTCAACATCGGCGAAGTGCATGGAGCCGCCGCGCCCCTTGCAGACGCCGGTCGAACGACCATAGAGCTCTGCCATCAGCCGATCGAGGTCGAGTCCCTTTGCGATTGCGTGGCCGTGCCCGCGATGGGTGGAGGTCACGCCGTCGCTGTCGCGTAGGCCGACGCAGACGCCGGACGCCACCGCCTCCATCCCTATGTAGGAGTGCGTGAAGCCGGGTAGGCGTCCTCGACCGAACAGACTCATGACCTCCTCTTCAAAAAGCCGAATGGTTAGCGCGGTGCGGTAGAGCTCGAGCAGCCTTTCGGTCTCGTTCACCACGATCAACCTCTCTTCTGGTCCGCTGATACGTCGAAATCATCCATAGCCGGCGTCTTCCCTTGCACCGTCCAGCCGCCGTCGACGTGGAGGACGGCACCGGTCACATAGCGCGAGAGGTCGGAGGCGAGGAAGGCGACGGGGCCGACGAGGTCGTCCGGGTAGGCGACGCGACCCAATGGAACAACGCTGCCCCATGTCTCGTCGAAATTAGGGTCGTAGTCGCGGCTTCGCTCGACGCTTGTCGGGCCTGGCGCGATCGCGTTCACGCGAACGGTCGGAGCCCACTCGAGTGCGAGCTGCTTCGTCAGGCCTTCGATCGCAGCTTTCGACATTGTGTAGATCGAGTGGTAGATCGCCGTCAGTGTCGCGGCGCATGAGCTGACGTTGATGATCGAGCCGCCGGCATCGCGCATGTGCCTCGCCGCAGCCTGGCTCGTGAAGAAGGTGCCGCGCAGGTTCGTGTCGACGACGTCATCGAAGTCCTCGTCGGTCATCTCGAGCGCCCAGTTGAAGCGGGAGCGGCCGGCGTTGTTGACGAGCACGTCGAGGCGGCCGAGCTGCTCGACCGCCTCGTCGACGAGCCGGATCGCCTCGCTGCTGCTGCCGATGTCGGCGCCGATGACGATTGCCTCGCCGCTAATGTCGCGGATCGCCTCCGCCGTCGCTTCCGCCCCGTCGCGGTCGTTCTTGTAGTTGACGACAACGGTGGCGCCGTGGCTCGCGAGGCCGACCGCGAGCCCGCGGCCGATGCCCTTGCTCGAGCCGGTGACAACGGCGACCTTGCCGTCGAGCAGCCGCTGCGTCGGTGCCGTCATGTCCGCTGCAGCTCCCGCTCATTCACCGCGTAGAGGAGCGGCTCGCCCGTCAGCGCCCGGAGAACCTCCTCGGCCGCCTCGGTCTGCACCTGAACGAGCGACTCCTCCGAGAAGTGGCCCGCGTGCGGCGTGATGACGACGTTCGGCAGAGAGAGGATCGGGTCGTCGGGAGCAGGGGGCTCCGGGGAGAGCACGTCCAGGCCGGCACCGCCGAGCCTCCCCGCCGCCAGCGCCTCGACGAGGGCGTCCTGGTCGATCAGCGGGCCGCGGGCGGTGTTGACGATGATCGCGCCGGGCTTCATCCGCTCGATCTCTGCCCGCCCGATCAGCCCGCGCGTCTGGGGCATCAGGGGCGCGTGCACACTCACGAAGTCCGACCGCTCCAGCAGCTCCTCGAGCGAGACGGGCTCCGCGCCGCGGGCGCGCACGGCGTCGTCGGACTGGAGAGGGTCGTGGGCGAGGATGCGCAGGCCGAGCGGCTTCGCGCGCTCGGCGACCAGGCCGCCGATGCGGCCGAGCCCGACGATCCCGAGCGTCGCGCCGGAGATCCGCCGGACGCCGGGCGAGTCCCACTGCCAGTTGCCGGCCCGCACGTCGGCGTCGTAATGGACGATTCGCCGGGCGACCGCGAGCAGGAGGGCGAGCGCATGGTCGGCGAGCTCGGTGACGCAGTACTCCGGCGAGCGCGTAACCATGATCCCAGCCCGGGTCGCAGCCTCGACGTCGACCTTGTCGACGCCGATCCCGTAGCGGCAGATGACCTGGCAGCGTTCGAGCCGCGAAATCACTTCCGCGTCGACGACGAAGTAGTCGGTCATCACCGCGTCGGCGTCCCGCACCTGCTCGATCACCTCCTCCCGCGACAGGTGGTTCGCGTCGACGACTTCCGCGCCGATCGCACCGAGGATCCGCCGCTCGCACTCGAGGTCGCGGAACGTACCGCCACAGACGACGACGCGGTAGGTGTGGCTCACGCCGTACTCCGGCACAGCTCAGCCCGCCGACGCTCGGTCGCCGCGGCGTCGATGCTGCCATCGGTATCGAAGACCACCCCGTACTGCTCGGCCGCCTGCTCTGCCGAAATGAAGCCCTCGCGAACGTCCTCCTCGATGCGCCCGAGGTCGCGCTCGAGCGGTGAACCGTAGCCGGCGCCGCCGGAGCAGTAGCTGCGGATGCGGTCGCCCCACCGGAGGTGCACATCCGAGAACTTGCCGTTGCAGGTGACGCCGGCCGACTCGCGCGGCGGCGCATAATCGGAGCCGGAGCGGGCGATCTCTACCCCTGCGAGGCCGCCGTCCGCGCCGCCGAAAAGGCCGTATGGTCGGATTACCGCACGCTCGACGAACGCCGACACCCGCAGTTCGTCCGTCTCGACTCGGAACTCGCGTATTGACCCGAAGCCGCCACGGTTGCGCCCTGCGCCCGCCGAGCCTTCCGCGATGCGGAACGATTCGTGCAGGATCGGGTAGCGCGTCTCGAGGATCTCCACGGGCTGGCAGCCGCAGTTGCCGACGTACTGACAGAGTGCGTTGTTGCCATCGGCGTGCGGGCGGCCGCCCCAGCCGCAGCCCTCGTTGACGAGACTCGCGAATGGCTCGCCGGTGTCCGGGTGGATGCCGCCGAAGGACACGAGCGAGTTCGTGCCTCCGCATTCGGCCGGGACGCGGTCCGGCAGCGCCGGCGCGAGCGCGCCGAAGATCGCGTCGACGAGATGTGGCTGGATTTCCGAGTTGCCGCCGACGCTCGCGCCGGGATACTCGACGTTCACGATCGTCCGCGGCGGCGCGATAATCCGCACTGACCGGTAGCAGCCGTGGTTAGACGGGATGGACGAGTCCGTCAGGTGCATCAGCGCGTTGTACGTCGCCGACGCGGTGACGCCATAGGTGCAGTTAATCGGCCCCTTGCGCTGCGCGTCGGAGCCGGTGAAGTCGACGGTCATTCGGTCACCGCCGATCGTCACGGTCACCTTAACCTTCGCCGGTTCGCGCGTGATGCCGTCGTCGTCGGCGACCCAGCGCTCGAGCTCGTAGACGCCGTCCGGCATCTCAGCGATCTCGGCGCGCATACGGCGCTCGGAGTAGTCCTTGATTGCCTCGGTGATCTCAAGCAGGCGGTCGTTGCCGTACTTCTTCGCGAGTTCGACGATCCGGCGCTCGCCGACGTAGAGCGAGCCGATCATCGCCATCATGTCGCCGTAGGAGACCTTCGGCGTCCGGACGTTCGCGAGGATGATGTTCCAGACGGCCTCGACGTCCTGGCCGCGGTCGACGATCTTCACCGGCGGGATCCGGACGCCCTCCTGGAAGACCTCGGTGGCGTCGCCCGGGAAGCCGCCCGGGACTTTGCCGCCGACCTCCGTCATGTGACCGATGGACGAGACGAAGCCGACGAGCTCGTCCACGAGGAACACCGGCTTGATGACGCAGTACTCCGGCAGATGGCAGCCGCCGCGGAAGGGGTCGTTGTGCAGGACGATGTCGCCCTCGTGGAAGTTCTCGACGCCGATCTCGTGGATCGTCCAGGCGACGACGTAGATGATCGCGCCGAGCTGGGCAGGACAGAACTCGGCCTGGCCGATCATCTCGCCGTCACGGTCGAAGATCGCGCACGAGAAGTCGAGCCCCTCGTTGAAGAGCGGCGAGTACGCCGTGTTCCTCATCGCGATGCCCATCTCGCGGGCGGTCGTGACGAGGTAGTTATTGACGACCTGGAGTGTGACCTGGTCGATCGTCTCGCCCGCCTGCGGCTGGGTCATGACGCCTCCTTTTCGATCGCGATTACCAGGTTGCCGTAACTGTCCACCTCGAGCGAGTCGCCCGGGTGGAGGAGCGTCGTCGCGGTCGGCTCCTCAACGATCGCCGGACCCTCGACTCGGGTTCCCGACGCAAGGGCCGCGCGCTCGTAGGTCGCCGCCTCGACCCAGCCGTGACCCTTGAAGTAGACGGGGCGCGCGGGTCGGTCGGGTCGGACGTGTCCGTCGGCCGACAAGGTCGGGACGCGGGGCTTCTCGGTGGCGCCAACGGCGACCACGTTGAAGTGGACCAACTCAACCACCTCCCGGTGGATGTCGTAGCCGTAGCGCCGTCGGTGCTCCGCGTGGAACTGCTCGAGCACCTCTGCCAGTTCGTGCGCTTGCAGTCCGCCCTCGACGAGCGGGACCGGGATCTCGGTGTTGTAGTTTTGGCCTAGGTAGCGCATCTCGATCGTCGCCTCGACGCGCGGCTCGCCAGCGTAGCCGTCCGCCCGCAGCCGCTCGACGGCCCGGCGCGAGAGCTGTGTCAGGACGTCGTTCACGTGCGACAGCTCGACGGTGTCGGAGCGGAAGCTCGCGGTCTTTGACTCGTCGACGCGCATGTCGGCGGTCATCAGGCCAAAGGCGGAGAAGACGCCCTGGTGGATCGGCACGAGCACCTCGCGGATGCCGATGATCTTCGCGAGCGCCCCCGCGTGCAGCGAGCCGGCGCCGCCGAAGGAGACGAGCGTGAACTCGCGCGGGTCGAGGCCGCGGTCGATCGAGATGAGACGGATCGCGTTGACCATGTTGAAGTCGACGAGTTCGACGATCGCCGAGGCGACCTCCTCGACCCCCATGTTGAGAGTGCTGCCGAGTTCCTCGAGCGCGGCCCGCGCCGCGTCAACGTCGAGTGACAGCTCGCCGCCCAAGAAGTAGTCGGGGTTGATGCGGCCGAGTGCGATGTTCGCGTCGGTCACGGTCGGCTGCGTCCCTCCTTTCCCGTAGCAAGCCGGCCCTGGAACCGCGCTGGCGCTCTGCGGGCCGACGCGGAGCAGGCCGCCCTTGTCGATCCAGGCGATCGAGCCGCCGCCGGCGCCGATCGTCTTCACGTCGACCATCGGTGTGAAGACCGGCAATCCCCACTCGATCTCGAAGTCCACCGTCCGGTTTGCCTCACCGCCCTTGATCAGGCTGACATCGAAGCTCGTGCCGCCCATGTCCATGCAGATGAGGTCACGGCGGCCGGTCAGGTTGCCGAAAAAGGTGGCGCTGAGGACACCGCCGGCGGGCCCGGACACGAGCAGGTCAACCGGCTTGCGAGCGGCGGCGGCCGCTTCTTGGACGCCGCCGTTCGACTTCATCATCAGGAAGTTCATCTTGCCGCCGGCAGAGCTGAACCCACGCGCGAGGTTGTCGACGTAGTCTGCGATCAGCGACTTGAGGAACGCGTCGGCGAGCGTCGTGCTCGTACGGTCGTATTCCCGCCAGCGCGGATACACCTCGTGTGAGAGCGACACCGTCGCCTCCGGGTAGAGTTCCGCGATCAGTTCTCGCATGCGCAGTTCGTGCTCTGGATTGACGTACGAGAAGAGGAACGAGACAGCGATGTCGACGATGCCGGCGGCGCGCACCGAGGCGATCGCCTCGGCTGCGGCCTGCTCGTCGAGCGGAGTGACGATCTCGCCGCGGTAGTTGACTCGCCCCGGCACCTCGAAGCAATGCCGGCGCTCGACGAACGGCTTCGGCTTGTCCCAGGACAAGTCGTAGTGGTGCTTGCGGTTGATCCGCTGGATGAAGACGACGTCTCGGAAGCCCTTCGTCGCTATGAGCGCAGGCAGCGCCTTCTTGCGCTCGAGGAGCGCGTTGGTGCCGACGGTCGTGCCGTGGACGAGCGTGTGGATCGCGTCGAGCGGCACCTCCGCTTTCTCGATCGCAGCCATGACGCCGTCGATCGGCCGCCCCGGCGTGCTTGGCGCCTTGGTCACGCGCAGCTCCCCGGTCGACGGATCAAACAGCACAACGTCGGTGAACGTCCCGCCGACATCGATGCCCATGCGCAGGTTCATCGCGCCTCTCCCTCCTTCGCCTCGGCGGTGGTGGCACCGACGGGGTCGTCGTGCCGGGCGACGAGCTCGACATACTCGCCGTGGCAGATGGGCGAGCAGAAGAGCCCGAGCTCGTTCTCGATGCGGTCCTTGTCGCGGGCGTGCACGAGCTTCCCGCAGCGAAGGCACCTCGGCATCATCTGTTCGATCTGGATCGGCATCTGGCTCCTTACGTCGTCGGGACTGCGGCCTCGGCGCCCGCGGCGATGCCACCGGCAGCTGCGATGGACACGATCGTGTTCTCCATCTCGCCGACGCCGTGGATGACACTCCGCAGCGTCTCGCCGTGCTGGAGCCAGCGGGGTGGGTTGCGGAAGGCACCGACGCCGCCGGGCGTGCCCGTGAAGAGCAGGTCGCCAGGCTCGAGGGTGGAAACGTGCGAAGCCCACGAGATCAGGGTGGGCACGGAGAAGATCAGCTTCGCGGTCGACCCGCCCTGCATCTGCTCCCCGTCGATGTAGCACTGGAGTGGGATGTCGTCCCGGTTCTCGATCTCGTCGAGCGTGACGAGGTACGGCCCGGTCGGGGCATACGTGTCGAACGACTTGGCCATCGTCCACTGCTGGAAGGCCCGGAACTGCTCCTCCCGGTCGGAGACGTCCTGCCCGCAGGTGACGCCGGCGACGTATGACCAGGCGTCGGCGACCGAGACGTTGCGCGCGCGCTTGCCGATGACGACGACAAGCTCGACCTCCCAGTCAATGTTCGTGCGTCCGGGCGGGATCTCGATCTCGTCGCGCGGGCCGACGAGGGCACTCGGAAGTTTCGCGAAGAGGTTCGGCTCGCCCGGCGCCTCGGCTCCCTCCTCCTCGAGGTGGTCGTTGTAGTTGCCGCCCGCGGCGAGGATCTTGCTTGGCCGCGGGACGGGCGGGCCGAGCTTCGCGTCCGCGGCCGGCACGCCCTCGGCGCCGGACAGGTCGAGGCTCGCAATCTCGTCGAGCCGAAGGATGGCCTCCATCGGGTTCGAGGGGAGCCGGTGGTTGGTGGCCTGCTCGATGTCGACGAGCCGGTCGTCAACGAGAAGCTTCACGCGGCCTTCGACGTTTGCCAGTCTCATAGATGCCTCCTTCGGGTAGGTGCGTTCAGTGCGCGGCGGCGGCGGCCGCCGGAAGCGGGGGCGGGAAAGGGCCGGCCGCTCACGGGCGCACCAGCACCTTCACGCACGAGTCCTTGTCCTCGACGAGCCGCTTGAAGCCCTCCCGGACGACGTCCTCGACATCGATCCGGTGCGTCACGAGTGGAGTCGGGTCGAGGCGTCCCGAGGCGAGCAGGTCGACGACGACCTGCCACTCACCGTCGAAGTAGCCGATGCAGCCGCGGATCTCCTTGTTTTCGGTGACCGCGCGGTTGAGGTCGATGCCGCCGGCCACCTCGGCGATGCCGATAAACACCGTCAGCCCGCCGCAGCGCGTCAACTCGATCGCTTGGTTCATCGTCGCGACGAGGCCGACACACTCGAGGGCCACGTCGACGCCGCGCCCGCCCGTAAGGTCAAGGATCGCGTGCCCGGCGTCGTCGCTCGACGGGTCGATCACCTCGGCGGCGCCCAGCTCGCGGGCGAGCGCAGCCCTGCGCGGCAGCTTCTCGACGACGTAGACGTTGCGGATACCGCATGCGCGCGCGGTGGCGACGGCGCAGAGGCCGATCGGGCCAGCGCCGATCACGACGGCGTCGTCGGCCATGCGGACGCCCGGCAGCTGCATCGCGCGCAGGGTGACGGCGAGCGGCTCGACGAGCGCGCCAGCCTCGTCCGACACCGCGTCCGGGAGATGGACGAGCTGATCCTGGCGGACGACCGTGTAGCGGGCGAAGGCGCCGTCGAGGCTGAGGCCGACGAGCTGCAGGTTGCGGCAGTGCTGGAGCATGCCGCGGCGGCAGAAGGCGCACTCGCGGCAGACCTGATGGGGGATGATCACGACGCGGTCGCCCGGCTTCACGCGCGTCACGTCGTCGCCGACGGCGACGACGCGCGCGCTGAACTCGTGGCCGAGCACGACGCGCTCGAGCGTCGGCGGGATGAAGATCGGACCGGCAACATACTCGTGAAGGTCGGTCCCGCAGATGCCGCACCAGACGACCTCGACGACGACCTCCTCGCCGCTCGGGTCGCTCGGCTCCGGGACGTCCTCGAGCCGAATGTCGTGCCTGCCGTGCCAGACGGCCGCCCTCACGCCAGCGTCTCCCCGAGCGGCACAAGAATCCGCAGCCGGCCGGCGGCGAGCAGCTCGCGCGCGAACTCGAGTTCGTCGTCGCCGAACCCCCGGCTCCCTTGCACGCGCTTATCCCCGAAGACCAGCAGGTTCGGGCTCATCTCGACCGGCTCCCGGCTCTCCGCGACGAGGACGATCCGTCCGGCCGGACGTGCCAACTCGACAGCGAGCCGCCTGGAATGGGAGTCCCCGTCGCATTCGAACACAACGTCGGCGCCGTAGCCGCCGAGCATTTCGAGCAGCTCTGCCGGGACGTCGCCCTCCGCGGGGGACTCAAGCGCAGTCGCGCCCGCCTTCTGGGCGGCCGCCGCGACGCGCTCGTCTGCGGTGACGAGGACGACCTTGCCGACGCCGCGCGCGAGGAGCGCCGAGAGCATGGCGAGCGCAGTGGCCGACGCGCCGACCACCGCCACCGTGTCCGAGAGGGCGGGGCCATGCAGCCGCACCGCGTGTAACGCCTGCGCCACCACCCGCTCGAGCGCCTCGCTCAAGCCAATGCCTGCCCAAGCCGGAAGGGGCTCGCGAGGAGCGAAGCGAGCTCCGACAGAAACAGGGCCGCCGGGGCTCCGTCGAGCCCCCGATGGTCGAACGTGAGACTGAGGACGCAGCTCTCGCCAACCGCGAGTTTGCCGTCGACGACGACTGGCACTTGCCGAACCGCGCCGACTCCGAGAATGCCAACCTCAGGCGGGTTCAGGATGGGCGTGAAGGCGTCAATTCCGTACGCACCGAGGTTCGTAAGCGTGAAGGTGGCGCCTTCGAGGTCGCCCTGGCGCAGCCTGCCACCGCGGGCGAGGCCAACGAGTCGAAGGCGTTCGGTCGCGATCTCCGATGGGGAAAGCGCGTGCGCGCGCCGGATGACCGGAGTAACGAGGCCGTCCTCGAGTGCCACGGCCAGGCCGATTCCGACCTCGGCGTGCAGCGTGAACTCGTCGCCGACGAGATGTGCGTTCAAGCGCGGGTGGCGCAGCAGGGTACGCGCCGTAGCTGCCACAAGGATGTCGGTCAGCGAGACGCCCTCCGGTGACGCAGCGATCACCTCACGCACGCCAGCTACCGCGGCCTCCCTTGTCAGCGTTACCTGTGCCGACTCGGTGAGGCTGCGCGTCATCGTCTTGCCGATCGCTCGGCGAATCCGGCTCAGTGACTCGACTCGCAACGCAGCCTCCGCTGTCGGCGCGGGCGGGCCAGCCGAGCCGGCCCGCCCCTCCTCACGGACGTCCTCCTCAACGATCATCCCGCGCGGCCCGCTCCCGCGAAGCGTGTCGAGGGCGACGCCGAGCTCGCGAGCGATGCGCCGTGCGAGCGGCGACGCCTGCTGAACGCCCTCTTCCGACCCGCGACCCTCCTGCGGCGCCACCGGTGCAGACTCCGGCCGCTCCCCGGCCGCAGACGCAGCGGGCGCCTCGGACAGGGGCAAGGGGAGCGGCACGGAGACGACACGCTCGGCCGCCTCGCCCTCCGTGCGCACAATCGCGAGGATTTGTCCAACGGCGATGACAGCGCCTGGGGCGGCGACGATCTGCTCAAGGACGCCGGCGGCGGGGGAGGTCACCTCTGCGTCTGCCTTCTCGGTCTCGACCTCGACGACAGGATCGCCCTCTGCAAGGACGTCCCCTTCCGCGCGCAGCCACTGCACGATGAGTGCTTCGCTCATCGTCAGGCCCCACTTAGGCATCACAATCTCGACGTGCATGGACGCGCCTCTCCCGCGAATGCTTCCAAATTCCCGACAGGATGCTAGTAGCTTACCGGCCACGCAACAACGTTTCACTGCACACGACTGACGGAAGGTCGATGGTGACGCAACAGCAGGTCTCAGACGAGCAGGTGACGCGCGCGAGCGAGCTCGTTTCGGAGCTTGAGCACGAGATCCGGTCTTTCGTGGAGCAGGTCTCGGATGGGCCGTTCGTTCGGGAGGTGCGAGCCGGGACGTTCCCGCTCGACGGGATCCGCTTCGTCCATCTGAACCACTACCACCTGATCGTGAACGACATGTCGAACCTCAACGTCTACGTCGCCAAAGCACGCAACGAGCAAGAGATGCTCTTCTTCCACTTCATGGCCACCGAGGAGAAGAACCACTTCGAGTCGGTCTTCCTGCTCAACAAGGGCCTCGGACTCGAGCCGGACGAGGTGCGCGCCTTCCAGCCGCACTCCGCCTGCCTGCTACGGACGAACTACTTCTCCCGTCTCGCACAATACGGGACACCGGGGGAGATCGCGCTGGCGATTCTGCTGAACTTCCCGGTATGGGCCGGTGGCGCCAAGCGCGAGGCGGAAGGGCTCAAGCGCCACTACGGGCTCGGCAATCCCGTGCCAGGAGGCGACCAGTTCGATACCGACATTCTCGACCGCTTTGAAGACGCGACCGAGGGCTTCCGCGAGCAAGCGCTGCGGATCGTCGCCACGGATCTGCTGACGCCCGGCAGCAAGGCGGGTCTGCGGCGGGCCGGCATCTGGGCGGCGAACTACGAGGCGATGGTCTGGCAAGCGTACTACGAGCAGGGACGGCGCTACGCGGAGCGGATGGAAAAGGCGCGATGACCGTCTCTGCGGATCGAATCGCGCACGCGGAGCGTTTCGTCACGTCGCTGCAGGAAGAGCTATCGACCTTCGTCACGGAGGTAGAGGAGGGGCCGTTTGTCCAGAAGGCCCGCGAGGGAACGCTACCGATCGAGGCGCTCCGACTCTTCGTTGAGCAAACCTACCACCTCGTTATGAACGACATGGGCAACCTTTCGCTCTACGTCGCCAAGGGGCGGAACGAAGAGGAAGTTGATTTCTTCCTCTTCATGACGATCGCCGAGAGACTGATGCTCGACTCGCACTACTTGCTAGTGGACGCGATTGGAATTCCGCGCGGGGAGCTGCACGGCTCCGAGCCGAACATCCACACCGCCCTGCGGACGAACTACTTCACCCGGCTTGCGCTCTACCATCTTCCCGGCGAGATCGCGCTCGGAATCCTGCTGAACTTCCCGGTGTGGGCCGGCGGCGCGCGCAAGTTGTCGGCGGCGATGAAGGAGAACTACGGCCTCGGCAAGCCCGCACCGGGCACTGACCTGATCGACACGGACGTTCTCGATCGGTTCAGCCAAGCGACGCAGGGGTTCATCGACATGGCGATGCGCCTGGTCGCCGCGGACCTTGTCGACGACGCGGCGGAGACAAAGATGCGCCAGGTCGGGCAGCTTGCTGTCGAGTACGAGGCTATGGTTTGGTCTGCCTACTACACGGAGGGAATGCGGCGTGCGGGGCTGAAGCCGTGACCGGAGAGAGGAGCGAGGGCATGGACGTCGATGTCGAGGGTGCGGAGCGGGAGGCGGGCGCGACGGCGCTCGCGCATGGGGGCGAGCGGTCGCTGTCGTATCTGCAGGCGCTGAACGAGGCACTGCGCCAGGAGATGCGGCGCGACGACAAGGTGCTCGTTCTCGGCGAGGACGTCGCCGTCGGCGGTGCGCTCGGCATCCTCAAAGGTCTGGCGGAGGAGTTTGGCACCGAGCGCGTGCGCGATACGCCGATCTCTGAGGCCGCGTTCGTTGGCGCGGCGATCGGTCTCGCGATCAGCGGCTACCGGCCCGTCGTCGACCTCATGTTCTCGCCGTTCATGTGGTGCGCGATGGACCAGTGCTGCAACCAGGCGGCGAAGTGGCGCTACATGACCGGCGGTCAGTTCTCGCTGCCGATCGTCTACCGGCTCGCAACGGGCCAACTGGGCGGCGAGGCGGCCGCGCAGCACGCGGCCAGCATTTACAGCCAGTTCATGCAGGTGCCTGGGTTGAAGATCGCCGTCCCGTCGAGCCCCGACGACGCGAAGGGCCTGCTCAAGACGGCGATCCGCGACCTCGACCCGGTGCTCTTCTTCGAGGTCGCGCGGCTCAACGGGACGAAGGGGCCCGTGCCGGAGGACGAGGACTACCTCGTGCCGTTCGGCGTCGCCCGGGTGTTCCGCGAGGGCACGGATGTGACGATCGTCGGGATCGGCTACATGGTCGCGGAGGCACTGCGCGCGGCGGAAATGCTCGAGGCGGACGGCGTCTCGGCGGAGGTTATCGACCCGCGGACGCTCGTGCCGCTCGATGTCGACACGATTGTCGGCTCCGTCCGCAAGACGCACCGGCTCGTGGTCGCAGACGAGGCGACCCCGGCGGCCTCAGCAGCGAGCGAGATCGTCAGCTGTGTCGTCGAACAGGCGATCGAATGGCTCGACGCCCACCCCACGCGCGTCTGCGCCCTAAACGTGCCGACGCCGTTCTCCCCACCACTGGAAAAGGCGGCGCTACCGGACGCTGAGCGGATCGTCGCTGCCGTGCACGCCCAGCTCGCCCGAGTCTAGGATGCCGGTGCGGCCGCCGCGAACGGGACAACCTCAGCACCTCTCTGCGACGGGGCAGCAGATCCGCCACAGATATCTCGCGCTGCAGCCCGACGACTCCGCTTCCGACGGCGCGTAGCCGACCTCGAGGGCTGTTGTTGCTAGTCCGAGGGCCGTGTTGACTTCCTGATTTATATGATGTTAAACTAGCGACTGTCAAGCGGACGTTGATCGAGTCACTCGAACGCTGAGTGGACGCTCAGGCTCGTGAGCCGAGTAAGTCCGGTACATGCCTGCTGGTCTGGCGAGTTGAGGAGGGATTTCGAATGACGCAGACAGAAGAATCCGAGCTTCGCGATACGATCGAGCAGTACCGGAATGCACGCTTGACGCGCCGCGATTTCGTGCAGCGGGCGGCGGTTCTCGGCATTTCGGCATCGGTCGCGGCGTCGATCCTCGCCGCGTGCGGCGGGGGCGGCGGGGGCGGCGGGACGACAACCGGCGAGGAGGGGCAGCCCGTTCAAGGCGGTGTTCTCCGGATGGGGTATGACCGCGCGTTCCAGAAGCTCGATAACGTCGTCGGCCCATGGGCGGACGAGCCGTTCACGGCGATCTACGAGGTACCGATCATCCGCGATCCGGGCGGCAAGTTCGTCTCCTCGGTCGCCGAGGCGTGGGAGTTCTCTTCGGACGGACTTACGCTCTCGATGAAGATACGAGAGGGCCTGAAGTTCCACTCGGGAGCGCCGCTGACGGCTGCCAACGTCGCCGAGGACTTCAATATCTTTCGGACGACCGGCGTCACGGCAAACTTCTGGGCTCCGGTCAAGAACGTCGAGGAGGGTGAGAACAACAGCGTCGTCCTCACGCTCTCGAAGACGAATTACGGCCTGATCGAGACGATCTCGACCCTCTTCCAGAGCATCCACAACGAGGCGTCGCGCAAGGCTGCCGGCGAGGGATGGGGAGCGACCACCGTCGACGCGACCGGACCCTTCACGCTCAAGACGTTCAAGCCCGCGAGCGAGGTCGTCGTTGAACGCTGGCCCGACTATCCCGGATCAGGAGTCCCGTTCGTGACGAACAAGGGGCCAGCTTACCTAGACAGCATCCGCTGGGTGCCCATCCTCGAGCCCGCGAACCGAGCGAACGAGATTGAGACGGGAAGCGTGGACATCGTGAAGTCGCCTGCGGCCCAGGACATCAGCCGGCTGCAGAGCAACGACGATCTCGTCGTCCTGGAACTGCAGGAGCTGTCCAATTATTTCATCACGATCGATCGCACGCGTGGCGCTCTCGGCCAGCCGGGTGTCGCGCAGGCGATGTCGCACGCCATCGATCGACAGGCGCTGGTCGACACGGTCTTCTTTGGCCATGCCGTGCCGACCTACGGCCCGATCTTCCCCGCTTACAGATGGTACGACCCGGGCGTTGAGGCATACAACGAATACGACCCCGACAAAGCCCGCGACCTGCTGAAGAGCGCGGGGCTCAGCGAGCTTCGCTTCACCCTCCTGACGCAGAACCAGCCGATCCAGGTTCAGGTGCTCGAGGCGGTCGGCGGTATGCTGCGGGAGGTCGGAATCACGATGGAAGTTAAGGCCGTCGAAGACGCGGCCTTCTTCCCGGACATGTTCGCGGGTAAGCCCGACGCCTTCATGTTCAAGTGGCTCTGGGAGTCGCCCACGGACAACATGCGGTTCTTCGGGCGCGTTCCGAGCTGGGACTACAACGGCAACCCGCCGAAGTCGATGGCAGGGATCGATGCCTGGGAGTCGGCGGCGACGGAGGAGCAACTCGAGAAGGCGTGCCGCCAGGTGCAGCTCGCCTGGGCCGAGGAACTCCCGTTCATCCCACTCGTGACCCAGTCACTCGTGTGGGTCCACCACAAGAGGGTCCACAACTTCCGACCGACCCAGACGTCGATCTACCCTCTGTTCAACGATGTCTGGATCGAAGCGTGATGGACGGGGTGGTGACGGGGTGGTGACGGGGTGGTGACGGGGTGGTGACGGGGTGGTGCCGGACGCCCAGCGGCACCACCCCGTCGATAGGTCCGTAGCGAACCGCCGATGATTCGCTTTGTCCTCTCCCGAGGGATTCGTGCGGCGCTCATTTTCGTTGTCGCCTCCGTCGCGGTCTGCTACGGCCTGCGCGTTGCGCCCGGAAGCCTCGCGGACATCGTCACGAATCCGCTGAACCGCGCGTTCGCGGTGAAGGATCTCGAGGAGCGGCTCGGACTCGACGAGCCGGTAATCGTTCAGTACTTCGTCTTCGTCCGAAACATCATGGGCGGCGATTTCGGCGTGTCTTTCATCTCGAATCGAAGCGTTACCGAGATCATCGCTACAGGAGGCTTGAACACACTCAAGCTCGGAGGCGCCGCCGCGATTCTCACGTACTTCATCTCCGTACCGCTGGGGATCATGGCTGCGGCGCGGCGAAATTCGGTGATCGACCAGGGAAGCATGCTGATAGCCGTCCTCGGAATGGCGATCCCGAATTTCTTCCTGGCGATCTTGCTCGTCCGGCTGTTTGCGGTCGAGCTGCGCTGGCTTCCGGCTGCCGGTCAGGGAGGGATCAAGCACCTCATCTTGCCTGCGGTCGTTCTCGCCGCCGAGGCGATCGCCATCAACCTGCGACTCGTTCGCGCGTCGGTGCTCGAGCAGCTGAGCCGGGACTACATCCGGACGCTGCGGGCGAAAGGAGCGTCGGAGAGGCGCGTCGTGTGGATCCACGCCTTCCGAAACGCGCTGCCGCCGGTAATCACCTTCGGCGGCGTCATGCTGCGCACGCTTCTCGGCTACACGCTCGTCGTCGAGGTGATCTTCCGGTATCCGGGGCTCGGCTTCGAGCTCGTCGACAGCGTCCTCAAGCGCGACTACGCGGTCGCCCAGGCACTCGCTCTGGTGTTCATCGCCGGCGTCGTCCTGTTCAACTTCCTCGCCGATCTCGGACATCACTTGGCGGAACCCCGCATCCGGGAGCGGGGGGCGGCCGGATGAGCGTCGAGCAGGTTGTGCACGTTCCTTCGGGCCACGAGCCGGCGAGACGGCTTCGCGAGGCGCTTACACTGCTGTTCGCGAACAAGCTCGCGTCCATCGGCGCGCTCCTGGCCGCAGCTTTCGTCGTGGTCGGCGTCGCGGGTTCGGTGATCGTTCTCGTCCCGGGGCTCGATCACCTGTACACCGACCAGAACCTTCGGGCGGCGCTCCTGCCGCCGCTCGCGCCCGATCACGTGCTCGGCACCGACCACCTCGGGCGCGACCTGGCGTGGCGCGTCGTCACCGGGAGCGGGATCTCGCTCATGTTCGGGGTGGCAGTGACCGCGATCTCGATGGCAATCGGCATGGTCGTGGGCTCGATCGCCGGCTACTACGGCGGCATTGCCGACCGTCTCCTGAGCGGTGCGATCGACTTCACCTGGGGTTTCCCGGTGATCCTGCTCGCGGTCGTGCTGGGCGGGATGCTCTCGCCCGGCCTGCTCGTGGTCGGAATCGCGGTTGCCAGCGTCACCTGGGCCGGCTTTGCGCGAATGATCCGCGCGGAGGCAATCTCGCTTCACGAGAAGGAGTTCGTCGAAGCCGCCCGGGCGCTCGGCGTCTCCGGCCCGCGGATCATCGTCCGGCACCTGCTGCCGAACATGCTCGGCTCGACGCTCGTCCTCGGAACGTACTACGTCGCCGCGGCGATCATCGTCGAGGCGAGCCTGTCCTTCATCGGCCTCGGCGCCCAGCCGCCCATGCCGAGCCTCGGGCAACTGATCGCGACCGGCCGCAACTTCCTCAGCGTCGATCCCTGGGTTGCGGTCGTCCCGGGAACGGCGATGGCGCTCATCGTGCTCGGGCTCAATACGTTCGGCGACGGGCTTCGGGACGTCTTCGATCCGAGACTGCGGCGATGGTGACGCCGACGACAGGGCGGGACCTCGCAACTGTGGGCGGGCCTGGGAGGGGGCCGCTACTCGAGATCTCCCATCTGAGCGTTCGCCTGCGGATGCGCTCCGGCCCCATCACCGTGGTCGACGACGTGAGCCTCGAAATCGGCTCGGGCGAGATCCTCGGGCTCGTCGGCGAGAGCGGCTGCGGAAAATCTATGACGGCCCTCGCGATCATGCGCCTGCTCCCGGAGGCCGCGGAGATCGCGGGCGGCTCGGTGCTCCTCGACGGCGAAGACCTCGTGCGTACCAAGCCCGAGCGGATGCGGCAGATCCGCGGCGCCGAGGTCGCGATGGTCTTCCAGGAGCCCATGACCAGCCTCGATCCGGCGTTCACGGTCGGGCACCAGGTCGTCGAGGCCGTGCGCGCGCACGAGAAGGTTTCCCGGGCGGTCTCACTGCGGCGGGCCGAGGAGTCGTTCGAGCGGGTCGGCATCCCGAAGCCGCGCGAGCGCTTCGACGCCTACCCCCATCAGCTCTCCGGCGGCCTGTGCCAGCGGGTGATGCTCGCCATGGCGCTGGTCACCTCGCCGCGCCTCCTGATCGCCGACGAACCGACGACGGCCCTCGACGTGACGATCCAGGCCCAGATCCTCGAGTTGATCAAGCAGCTCCGGACCGAGCTGAATCTCAGCGTCCTCTGGATCAGCCACGACTTCGGGGTCGTGTCGGAGATCGCCGACCGGGTCGCGGTGATGTACGCGGGCGAGATCGTCGAGATCGGCGAGACGAGCCACATGCTAGGCGCGCCCCGCCACCGCTACACGCGGGCGCTCATCGACAGCATCCCCGGGCGGGGGGAGCCGCGGAGCCTACTCCGCACGATTCCTGGCCAGGTTCCCGACCCGGGTGCGCGGCCGGCCGGATGCCGGTTCTCGCCGCGCTGCGACGCGCCTGTCTCCGAATGCGAGTTGATCCATCCTGAGCTGCGAGCAGAACGTGACGCGTCCTCCTTCCGCTGCCACAATCCCGTTGCGTAGAGACGACGGCGACGTGCTGGTCGAGCTGCGCGGTCTCGGCAAGCGCTTCCCGGTCGCCCGCGACATCCTGCGCCGGCCGACCCGCTGGCTGTTGGCCGTGGACGACGTCAACCTCGACGTCCACCGCGGCGAGACGCTCGGCCTGATCGGCGAGAGCGGCTGCGGCAAGAGCACGCTCGCCCGGCTCATCCTCGCCCTCGTCCCGTCCACGTCGGGATCCGCCGTCGTCGACGGCATCCGTTTCCCAGGGGCATCGCGCGAGGAGATGCGCCGGTTCCGGCGCCGCGTCCAAATCATCTTCCAGGACCCCTTCGGATCGCTCGATCCTCGGATGAAGGTCGAGGAGATCATCACCGAGGGGCTCTCCCACGAGCGGCTGCGCCGCGCCGAGCGCCGCGAGCGAGCGAAGCGGCTGCTCGAGCTGGTCGAGTTGCCGGTCACGGCCCTCGGCCGCTACCCGCACGAGTTCTCCGGCGGGCAGCGCCAGCGGATCAGCATTGCGCGCGCGCTCGCGCCCAGGCCGATACTGATCGTCGCCGACGAGCCGGTGAGCGCGCTCGACGTCTCCGTGCAGGGGACGATCCTGAACCTGCTGGTCACACTCCAGCGCGAGCTCTCGCTGACCTGCATCTTCATCAGCCACGACATATCGGTCGTGCGCCATGTCGCCGACCGGATAGCGGTGATGCACCTCGGTCAGATCGTCGAGATCGGCGACTCGGCGGAGATCCTCCGCAGGCCGCTGCACCCCTACACGCAGGCGCTGCTGTCGAGCGTCCCGCGCTTCAACTACGCCCCGCTTCCGCCGAGAGGAGAGGCGAGGACGTGACCGTCGCTCGGCTCGCAGAACGAACGACGAGCGACGGGGTCGTCGTGCGGGGCTGGCGGTGGGGAGCGGGGTCGGCCTACGGCGTGCTCGTCCACGACGCGGGCAGTGACTGCGATGAGTGGCGGCCGGCTCTGGCCGCCTTCGACCCCGACGCCGCCGTCTTCGTCGCCCTCGACCTGCGAGGGCACGGCGCATCGGACGGCGAGTGGGTGGTCGAGCGGGCGCACCTCGATGTCGAGGCGGCCGTCGCGCTCGCGGACGACGCCGGCGCCGCGTTCCGCTTCGTCGTTGGCGCGGGCGTCGGCGGCGCCTGCGCGCTCCGGGCGGCCGACCTCCGGAAGCCGGACGCCCTGGTGCTGCTGTCGCCCGACCCCGACGGCCTGGAGATCGCCGACCTCCGCGCGCCGGGCGTCCCGAAGCTCGTACTCGTCGGCTCCCACGACGCTCGGCGTACCGAGCAGGCGGCCGCGATCGCCCGCGGTTCGATCGGATGGGCCCTGGTCGCCGGCCTGCCGACCGGCGACCAGGGAACCCGCCTGCTGACCGGATCCGCGGCGGCGCACGCGCAGCAGCTCATCGTCGGCTTCCTCAACGAGTGCCGTTACCAGTCAGGAGCCGAGGACGCCGTGCAGCGAGGAAGCGAACGCCCATGAGGAGGATCTGCCAGTGAAGACGAAGAGACAGGAAGTGACCTACAGCGACGACCTGACCACGTCGCTCGCGGACGGAACCGTCCTCGGCGCGAGCGTCTGGCGGCCCGCCAAGAGCGGGAAGTACCCGGTGATCCTGTTCCGTACCCCGTACAACCGGCAGCACGGCGAGGACTTCATTTATGCGCAGGCGTCGTGGTACGCGAGCCACGGCTTCGCGGTCGTGGTGCAGGACGTCCGAGGCCGATGGGGCTCGTCCGGCGACTTTGATCCCTTCTTCCACGAGGGGGACGACGGGTTCGCGGCGGTCGAGTGGGCGGCGTCGCTGCCCTTCTCGAACGGCGCCGTCGCCATGAGCGGAATGTCCTATCCAGGCTTCGCCCAGTTCCAGGCAGCCGGGAAGCGGCCGCCCGCGCTGCGCGCGATCGCCCCGATGCTCGCCACCCCGAACCCGTACGAGGGCTGGACGTACAACGGCGGGGCCTTCTCGCTCGCCTTCAACGTCTCGTGGGCCACCTTCCTCGGGATGGACCGCGCGAGGAGGGCTGGGGACGCGACGGCGGAGATGGAGCTCGCCCGTCGCTTCGCCGACGGCCGTCTCCCGTACGACCACCTGCCGCTTGCGACATTCCCCGGGCTCGCCGAGCACGCACCGTTCTTCTTCGACTGGCTCCGACACCCGGGCTACGACGACTACTGGGCCGCGCGCGACGCCACGCCCGCGCTCGACGACGCCGACGTCGCGTCCTTCTGCATCGCCGGACTCTACGACGTCTTCCTCGAGGGCTCGATCGAGGGCCATCGGCGCCTCCGCCGCAGCCCTGGAGGCGCGAAGGGCAGCGTCCTGAGGCTGATGCCGTGGTGGCACTTCCCGCCAGGCCGGTACGTCGGCGCGTGCGACTTCGGCCCGGCCGCCACGCGCGACTGGCTCGACGTCGAGCTGCTCGCGTTCTTCAGCCAGCACCTCCGCGACGACGATCCGCTCCAGCGCCCCGAGATCCTCTCCTTCGTCACCGGCGCCAACCGGCTGGAGGCGTTCACCGAGTGGCCGCCGCCGTCCACCGACGTCGTCCTCTACGTCCACGCCGACCGCGGGGCGAACTCGCTCAACGGGGACGGCCGACTCAGCCACGAAGAGCCGGCTCCAGATGCGTGGCCGGACCGCTTCACCTACGATCCGGCCGCGCCGGTCCCGAGCCTTGGCGGTCGCTCCTGCTGCTTCCCGCACGTCGCGCCGCTTGGGCCCGCCGATCAGCGGCCGGTTGAGCTCCTGAACGGCGTGCTCGTCTACACGTCCGAGGAGCTCAGGGACGACCTCTTCGTCGCAGGGATGGCGCGCTTCGTCCTCCATGCCGCCTCCTCCGCGCCCGCGACGGACTGGACGGTGAAGATCTGCGACGTCCATCCCGACGGAACCGCGCTGAACATCCAGGAGACGATTCGACGCGTCTCCACTCTCCCCGATGGGCGGCGGGAGGTAGAAGCGGGGGAGGCCGGTCGCTTCGAACTCGAGGTCGGCACGCTCTGCCACGTCTTCAAGAAGGCGCACCGCATCCGCGTTGAGATTTCCTCGAGCAACTTCCCACACTGGGACCGCAACCTCAACACCGGCAACCCGTTGGGAAGCGACCTGCTCGCAGACCGGATCGTCGCCACGCAAACGGTGTTCCACGACGCGGCGCGCCCGACGCATCTCGTGCTGCCAGTGGTCGAGCAATGAGGGCGCGAGCGCGCCCCGGTCGCCCACCCCGCAGCCTCGGCGCCTATGACGGCCCCTAATTACACATCAAGCCTCTAGATCCGGACGGCGATCGTTTCCGCCCATGAGTCGTGCCACGTCTGGCGACGGGGGTTCCATAGTGGCCTGAGGTAACTGAAGATGGCCGGGAAAACAAACACGCCCAAGAGTTGCTCGGCGACCTCCCGGCCGAGGGCGCGGGAGTACGACACCCTCCCCGCATCCTCGCTCCGACGCACCTGGATGCCCAGTGCCATCTTGCCGAGCGTTTGTCCCTTCGCTCCGATCATGAGCCAGCGGTACAGACTCGGCCCGAGGAACGAGGCCGCGACGAGCAGCACCGGGGCACCGAGCGCGACCGGCACACCGATGAAGAGAACCCCGAGGAAGGCAGTGTCGAGTACCAAGGCACCTGCCCGTCTGCCGAAGTTTGCAAGCTCCGCTCCGGTTACCGGGTCTCGATAGCCCAGTACGAACGGCCGGGTGGCAACAGGTGTGACGGCCGCCTCCTCCAGAGTTTCCGGTTCAACTGCGGGTTCCGTGCGCTCCCCCGCC
>SHVL01000097.1 GCA_009694305.1 Thermoleophilia bacterium | reverse complement strand
GGTGCCTGCTCTCGCCGGGGCGACGGCACCCGAGTGGAACGCCAATGCGAGGGCAGGATGGTTCGGTCTCACAGCAGCCCATGGTCGCGCTCATCTGGCGCGAGCGCTGCTGGAGGGAAACGCTTTTGCGCTGCGCGACGTGCTCGAGGCGATCCGGTCCGCCGGCCATCCTCCGGCCGAGGTCGTCTGCGTGGGCGGTGGGGCCCGTGGCGAGCTGCTCCGGCAGATCCGCGCGGACATCACCGGGTTGCCCGTCACGCGACCCGTGGACGTCGAGACCACCGCCCGGGGCGCCGCAATGCTGGCGGCGTCCGGCGTCCGACTGCATCCCGACGTGCCGTCGGCCAGCCGCGTCATGTCAGGCCCAAGGTCCGAGCCGCTGCAGCCGCGTCTCGAGTACCAGGAGGTCTACGCCGCGCTGTACCAGCGCCACCTGGCGCTCTACGCAGCGCTCCGGCCTCTCTTCTCCTGAATCCAGGCTGAACCAGGGTCGAGGCCCAACCCCCTAGGTGCTGCACGCGTCTACAAGATCTCGCATCTGCCCTACGGGCGAGCCTGAACCCCTGTGGGTCTGACCTTTCTACGACCAGTCACGCGGCTACCATCGTCTCGATGGCCGGTATCGAACCTCTCGTAGACGAACTCGAACGCTCCTACACCGAGCTGCAGGCCCGCCTCTCCGACCCTTCGGTCTACAACGACCACCGCGAGGCGGCCGAGGTTGGCCGGCGCCTGAAGGAGCTCGAAACGCCGCACAAGCTCGCCGTTGCCTGGCAGAGCGCGCGCGCCGATCTCGTCGTTGCCCGGGGCGATCCGGAGCTCGCCTCGATGGCAGTCGATCTCGAGAGCGACGTGGCACGGCTCGAAGAGGAGCTCAAGGTTTCTCTCGTCGAACGTGACCCGGCCGACTCGAAGGACGTCATCGTCGAGGTGCGCCAGGGCGTGGGGGGGGACGAGGCGGCGCTCTGGGCGGGAGACGTGTTCCGTATGTTGACGCGCTACGCCGAGCGGCGCGGGTTCAAGACCGAGCTCCTGTCGGCGAACGAAAGCGAGGCAGGGGGATTCAAGGAGGTGGTATTTGCCGTCAAGGGCGACGGCGCGTTCTCCGTTTACAAGTACGAGGGAGGAACGCATCGGGTACAGCGTGTGCCGGAGACCGAGTCGCAGGGGAGAATCCACACCTCGACGGCTACCGTCGCCGTGATGCCGGAGGTCGAGGAGGTCGAGGTCGAGATAGCCGAGAACGACCTCAAGATCGATGTCTACCGCTCGACCGGCCCCGGTGGCCAGAGTGTCAACACGACCGACTCTGCGGTGCGCATCACGCACCTTCCAACGGGCGTTGTCGTCGCGATGCAGGACGAGAAGTCGCAGCTCCAAAACAAGGCGAAGGCGATGCGCGTGCTGCGCGCACGGCTGTACGAACTGGAGCGCGAGAAGCAGCAGGCCCGTCTGTCTGCTGCGCGGAAGCTGCAGATCGGCTCCGGTCAACGGGCCGAGAAGATCCGCACCTACAACTTCCCCGAGAACAGGCTTACCGATCACCGGATCAAGCTGACAACGCACCGGCTCGATCAGATTCTGGGCGGCGATCTCGCGGAGTTCACCGAGGCTATCCAGGCAGAGGATCGACGGCTCTCACTCGAGGCCGCCGGCGTATGACCGGGGAGACCGGGGGCGGCTCCGGGCCGCAGCCGGGATCCGGTGGAGACGGAGGTGATGCCAGGCGAAAGCATGGCAGCAACACGATCTCCGATGTCCTGCGCCTGTCCACCGAGTATCTCGCAGCGCGTGGGTCGGAGACGCCGCGGCTCGACGCCGAACGGCTGCTCGCAAAAGCTCTCGGTCTGGAGCGCATCGATCTGTACATGGCGCTCGACCGCCCCCTGATGCCGCCCGAGCTCGACAGCGCGCGTGCGCTCGTGGTACGCCGGGGCGCCCGTGAGCCGCTCCAGTACGTGCTAGGTGAGTGGGGGTTCCGCCACCTGACGCTGAACGTGGACCCGCGCGCCCTGATTCCCCGACCCGAGACGGAGGTGCTCGTCGAACGGGCACTCGTCTTGCTCGAAGGACGCGATGCGCCCAGGGTGCTCGATGTCGGCACAGGCTCGGGCGCTGTTGCGCTCGCCATCAGGGACGAGCATCCGGGCGCCCTTGTCACCGGCTTCGATTTTTCGGTGGACGCACTCGCACTAGCCGCCGAGAACGCCGCGCGCACCGGACTCGAGATCGACCTTGTCCGGGGAGACCTCTTCGCCGGCTTGCCGCCCGGCCCGTGGGATCTGATCGTCTCGAACCCCCCCTATGTGGACGCCAGTGAGATCCCGACCCTGCAACCCGAGGTGCGGGACTGGGAGCCGCACGAGGCCCTGACCGCCGAGGGGGCCGTCGCGGCGGTAGCTCGGGGTGCTGTACCCGTGATGGCTCCGGGGGCGGGCATCGTGCTCGAGATAGGAATCGGGCAGGCCGGGGCAACAGCGGCCCTCCTCGGGGAGATCGGCCTGGTGGAGATCAGGGTGACGCCAGATCTGCGTGAGATCGACAGGATCGTGGAGGGAAGACTCGCATGACCGGAACCGGGGAGATGGCCAGTGTGCTTGCTGCCGGCGCGCTCGCCGTCGTTCCGACGGACACGGTCTACGGACTCGTCTGCGTCGCGTCCAGTCGCGAGTCGGCCCTCGGCCTGTATAGGCTCAAGGGTCGCAACGAGATTCAGCCTACCGCGGTGATCGCGGCGAGTACGGACGTCCTTTTCGAGTGCTTCCCGGACATCGAGGGGGTCGTGGCCATGGCTCTTCGCCTCCTGCTCCCGGGGCCGTTCACGCTGATTGTCCCGAATCCCGGCCGACGGTATGGTTGGCTCTCGGCAGCGCAGCCTGACACGATCGGTGTCCGGGTGCCCGACCTCGGCGGACCCACACAAGAGCTTGTTCGGCACGTCGGGCTGATCGTCGCAACGAGCGCAAACCTTCCCGGAGGAACCGACCCGCGCCGCCTCGATCAGGTGCCCGACGAGATTCTGGGAGGCGTGGCATTCGCGGTGGACGGGGGAGAGTTACCGGGCGTCCCCTCGACCGTTATCGACCTCACCGGGCCCGCGCCTTCCGTGCTCCGTGTGGGAGCCGGTGATCCTGACGAGGCGCTGGCACGTCTCGGTGGCTTGATGTGAGGTGTCAGGCGGCGCCGACAAGCGGCCTGTCGAGCGCCGAGAGGGTCTGTGGGTCCTGTCGGTACAGGGACTCGAGTTGGTCGAAGACGCGAGGACAGAACTGCGTGCCGACGTTCTCACGAATCTCTTCGATGGCGAGGTCGACGGAGAGCGCACGGCGGTAGGGCCGGTCGGTTGTGAGTGCATCGAATGCGTCGGCGATGAGAACGATCTTTGCCGGCTCCGGGATAATCTCGTCGGTGAGACCGTCGGGATACCCGCAGCCGTCGAGGCGCTCGTGACTCGAGCGCGCGATCTGGCGCACCACCGGGTGGACATCGATGTCGGCGAGGATGAAGTCCGAGATGACCGGATGCTCCTTCATCACCTTCCATTCGCTCTCGGTCAGGGGACCCGGCTTGTTGAGGATGGCCTCGGGGATCCCGATCTTGCCGATGTCGTGAACGAGAGACCCGATCTCGATCGCTTCGAGCTCGGCGCCCGCATAGCCGAGTCGTTCGGCGATCGCGATCGAGATGCGCGAGACCCGCTCGGTGTGCCCGCCGGTGTAATAGTCCTTCGCCTCCATGCTGCGTGAAAGCGCGGCAATCATGTCGCGGTTGCTTTTGCGCACCTCGTCCACGAGATGGGCGCTCTCGAATGCTGTGGCGAGCTGGGGGACGATGGCTTCGCGTAGCCGGAGCCACTGCCCGTTGTCACCCTCGGCGAAGGAGAGCGTGAGCCAGCCAACTACTTGCCCGCCGGCATTCAGGGCCACGCTCCCCGGCGACGGCTGAGGCGTGATCTCGACCCGTGAGCCGAGAATGTCCGACAGCGTCTGCTCCGTATAGCTGCGGAGCTCCTGGCCGTCGTGTGTGCGCGCAGCGAGCCCGCTCGCAAATTCGAAGAGTATCTGCAGTTGCTCGTTCGAGCGTCGGATCTCCTCGACCGACGTGCTCGTGTGGGCCAGATACTGGCGCACCGAGATCATCATGAATGCGGGTGGCAGCGCGAATACGGCGAGCCCGACGACGCCGAGACGCCCGTATGCGAGCGCCATGGCGTACGCGAGGGGGCCGGAGGCGAGGTAGTAGGGAGTCAGCCAGCGAAATCGCTCCTGCCAGACGGCAAGTGGACGGACGCCCTCGGAGAGGCCCATCGCGGAGCTGAGAAGTCCCAGATTGACCGCGAGGAAGACAACCGCGGCAAGGAACGACACGACGACTCCGACGATGTTCCGCCCGGAATCGGGGGTGAGGGCGGCGTACAGGGCTGCGCCCGCTACTCCGGCCAGCGCCAGCGTTCCCGCATCGAAGGCGGCACGGTACATCCTCCCACGGCGTCGCGCAAGGTTGATAACGGCCACTATGACCGCGAATACGAGCACCGGGGCCGCGCCGAGTGCGAACCCGGTCGCAAGAAGGCCGCAACCAGCGAAGCTCACTGCACCGCGGCCGTAGATCTCGACGGATGTAAACGTCAGGGCGACCGTGAGCAGTCCAAACGCGACGAAAGCGACAGGCTGCTGGCCGGCGATAGCCCAGATCTCCGCTGCGAAAAAGACGAGCAAGAGACCCGTCAGTCCCGTGACGGCAGAAATCAGGGCGATAACCGTGGCGGGCTCACCCAGAAGGCCCGTACGGCCTGCCGGAGTCGGCTCGGATGGGGGAGCCGGAGGGGCTGCGAGGCCGGGTGCGCCGCGACCCGAGACGGGAACGAGCACCGGCATGAACGGGCGATTCGAGAGCGGTGGCGCCTTATCGAGCGGCATGGTCGGATCCTCTTCTACCGAGACGGATGCGGCATCCCCTGGAAAGGGGATGCCGTCAGGCCCGTACCGCGCCCGTTGCCGGGCGCGGACTCTCATCCCCAGATGTCGGCTGCGTTCCAGGTTGCGGCTGCGTTCCAGGTTGCGGCTGCGTTCCAGGTTGCGGCTGCGTTCCAGGTTGCGGCTGCGTTCCAGGTTGCGGCTGCGTTCCAGGTTGCGGCTGCGTTCCAGGTTGCGGCTGCGTTCCAG
>SHVL01000030.1 GCA_009694305.1 Thermoleophilia bacterium | reverse complement strand
TTCCGGCGATGGGCGCACCTGGGATCGAACCAGGGACCTCTCGCGTGTGAAGCGAGCGCTCTCCCGCTGAGCTATGCGCCCGGGAGGATGATCAGGCTAGCGCACGCACGTGTCCGTCGGTGCCGGGTGAGGCGTCCGGTGCTCTACGCGAGCAGTCACGCGTTCGGGTTCAGGATCCGGGGCGTCTGCCATACGGGTCGGCGTCCCTCGTCTCGGCGTCCCTCGTCTCGATGTATCGCCCACCTCACGCCTATCCGACCTCCATGATCGCTCGAACCACCGGGAGGTTGGTCGGGATCGCCCGTTTGCACGCAACCGGCCAACGGTGTCGTGGTAGCTTCTCCGTGTGCTTCTCACGATCACGACAACGGGCAAGGTGACGCTCCTCATCGTCGCGGGCGCGTTCATCATCTGGGCGCTGGTCACAGCGATGGTGATCCCCAGGCGTGACGCCGACTTTCCGCGCACGTTGACCGTGTTTGTGCTCGTCTCGTGCGTGTTCTTCGTCTTCCAGATCGGTGCCGTGTACTGGGTGACCGGTACGCAGGAGATCGAGACGGAGGCGGCCGAGACGACTCCGGCAGAGACCACGCCGGGTGGGACACCCGTACCGGCAGACGATGCCGTGTTGCTCGCCGGGAAAGCGGTCTTCGAGTCCACGGACGCCGGGTGCGGCAACTGCCACACGCTTGCCGATGCCGGTGCGACCGGCACGGTGGGCCCGAACCTCGACGAGGCGAAGCCGCCGCAAGAGCTCGTCGTCATGAGGGTGACGAACGGCAAAGCGGCTATGCCGTCATTCAAGGGCACGTTGACCGAGCGGCAGATTCAGGATGTTGCGACATACGTCTCCACGGTCGCCGGCACGTCCTAGTCTTTACGGCTTCGCGGTGAGAACGATGTGGAACGGTCGTACTGCCCTTTGGGTACGCTCATGTGGCAAGGGAGAGGTGTCCGAGTGGCCGAAGGAGCGCGACTGGAAATCGCGTAAGCGCTGAAAGGTGCTTCGCGGGTTCAAATCCCGCTCTCTCCGCTTGAAAGGGGCCCCCGGATGGGCCTCTTTCTCGTCCAGGCAGTACCGTTGACCGAGAGATGGAGTGGGCAGTGCATTCGACGCAGACAGGTTCGGGATGAGTAGCAATCACACCCAGCGCCACCGGAACGTCGGAGTCGTCGCGGTCGAGGCGGTCGAGGCACCGGAGATCGTCACCTCTGCCTGGATCGACGAGCAACTCGCCGAGGTCTTCGAGCGCTGCAACGTGCGGCCGGGTCTTCTGGAGGAACTCGCGGGCATCAGGGAGCGCCGCTGGTGGCCGGAGGAGATGCGCTTCGATCGGGCAGCCGCACTCGCCGGTGAGCAGGCGATCGTCGCGGCCGGGATCGATCGGGGCAAGATCGGGATGCTGATCTCGACCTCCGTGTGCAAGCACCATCTGGAGCCGTCGGTCGCCTGTGCCGTCCACCACCACCTCGAACTTGCGCCGGGTTGCCTCAACTTCGACCTTGGCAATGCCTGTCTCGGCTTCGTCAACGCGATCCACCTTGCGGCGACTGCGATCGACGCCGGGCAGATCGAGTACGCCCTGATCGTCGATGGGGAGGGCGCGCGCCACACGCATCTGACGACGATCGCCCGGTTGCAGGCGGAGGCCTTCGTGAACGCCGACGTGTACGACGAGTTCGCGAGCCTGACGCTGGGTTCCGGAGCCGCCGCGATGGTGCTCGGCAGTCTCGATGCCAACCCGCAGGCGCACCGCTTCGTCGGCGGGGTCTCGCGCGCGGCGACGCAGCATCACGACATCTGTGTCGGCGACCTCGACCGCATGCGCACCGACACGAAGGCCCTGCTCGAGGGCGGCCTCGTGCTTGCAGGAGAGGCCTGGGGCGCATCGGCCGAGGCGTTCGGCTGGCAGGAGGGAATCTCGTGGTACGTCCTCCATCAGGTCAGCTCGGTGCACACGAGCCTGATGTGCGCAACGCTCGGGATCGACGAGGCGCGTGCGCCCCTGACCTTTCCGCTGCACGGCAACATCGGCCCCGCCTCGATTCCGTTTACGCTGGCCGGCGTGCAGACGGAGATAGCAGCGGGCGAGCGGGTTCTCTGCCTGGGCATGGGGTCGGGTCTGAACGCCAGCGTCGCAGAGATCGTCTGGTGAGATTCGCGCCCGCTGTTCTCGATGCGGGCCGACTCGAACAACTGGGAATCGACCCGTCCTGGTCGCGTCATGTTCGCGTGGCGTTGGCCGACGGGTCGGAGGTGGAGGTGCACGCTCTCGTCTCCGAGCCTCCCACCGGTGTACCTTCGCCGCTGACGGTCGTCTGCGTGCACGGGAATCCGACGTGGTCGATGCTGTGGCGCTCGTTTCACCGTCGCCTCGGAGACCGCTATCGCGTCGTCGCGATCGACCAGGTCTCGATGGGTTTCTCCGAACGAACGGGACGACGTCGGTTTGCCGGGCGGGTGGACGATCTGGGACGGATCCTCGATGCGTTCGGGGTTGACGGCCCCGTCGTTCTCGCTGCACACGACTGGGGTGGCCCGATCGCGCTCGGCTGGGCGGTGACGCACGCGGAGAGGGTGCGCGGAATGCTCCTCTGCAACACCGGTATTGCGATGCCGTCAACCGGCCTGCCGCTGCCGATCAGGGTTGCCGGGTCGCGCCTGCTGCGCGACGCCGGCTGCCGCCGGACGTCGGCATTCGTGCGCGCGACGCTCGCCACGGGGCAGCGGAGGATCCCGGGCTTCGTCCGGGCGGGATACCTTGCTCCCTACCGGTCGAGCGAGGACAGGCGTGCGATTGCCGACTTCGTTGCGGATATCCCGACGACCCCTGCCCATCCTTCGGCTGCAGCGCTGGCCGGAGTTGTCGCCCGACTGCCCGGGTTGAACATGCCCGTTCTGCTCGCGTGGGGTGAGCGCGACCCGGTCTTCCACCTCGAGTTCGCGGCCGACCTGCGACGGCGGTTGCCGCAGGCCGAACTGCACCGCTTTCCGCTCGCCGGTCACCTGGTCGTCGAGGAGGAGGACGTCGCGTCCGTGGCCGATGCGTGGATCGAAAAGCTCTGCTCGCCCGCAAAGACCACTTGCGCAGCGCGCAGAGCCTCCGCGCTCACGCCCGAGCCGCCGTGGGCTGCGCTCGTGCGTCGTGAAGATGACCGGGCGACGGCGGTTGCCGTCGGTGGAGGGCCGTCGCTCTCGTTCTCGTCGCTCGCGGGGCGTGTTGCGGGCCTCGCGTCGGGCCTGCAGACGGCAGGGGTGGCGCCGGGCGACCGGGTTGCGTTGCTGACGCCCGACCCGCCGGATTTTATCGCTGCGGCCTATGCGTGCTGGGCGATCGGCGCAGTTATCGTGGTCGTTGACCGGGGGCTTGGCCTGCGCGGTCTGGCCCGGGCGTTACGCAGCGCGCAGCCACGGTTCCTGCTCGGCACCGGCAAGACCCTCGGTGCCGCGCGGGCGTTGCGTTGGGTTCCGACGACCCGGCGGCTCGACATCGACGCTCTCCGTGGCGACGGCGAGAAGCTCTCTGCCGTCGTCGCGCGTTGCGTGGTGGACAGTGACGCGCCGGCCGCGGTCGTTTTCACCTCGGGTGCCACCGGCCCCGCGAAGGGTGTGCTCTACAGCGGACGGCAGATGGCGGCGCAGTTTGCTGCCGTCCGCGAGTGCTACGCGATCGGACCCGAGGATCGCCTCGTCGCGGCGTTCGCTCCGTTTGCCCTCTACGGGCCGGCACTTGGCATTCCCGTTGCCGTTCCCGACTGCGATCTCACGGAGCCTGCGTCGTTGCGCGCCGACGCGCTCGCGGGCGCCTGCGCTTCGGTCGGTGCGACGATCGTCTTCGCTGCGCCTGCGGCCCTCGAGGGGGTGCTTTCCTCGCTGGAGCTCCTGTCTCCCGCTCACCGCGAGTCGCTCGATACGCTCCGGCTCGTGCTGTCGGCCGGAGCGCCGGTGTCGCAGCGGATGCTCCAGGCATTCGCTTCCCTGGCTCCCCGGGCCGAGTTGCACACGCCCTACGGGATGACCGAGGTTCTCTCCGTAGCTGATATCGATCTGACGGCCCTCGCCGAGGTCGGGCCCGGCCGGGGTGTCTGCGTCGGTCGCCCGCTGGACGGGGTCGGCATCCGGATCGAGCCACTCGACGGTGGTGACGGCGAGACGGGTGAGATCGTCGTCAGCGCACCGTGGCTTTCCATCGGGTACGACGGGCTCTGGGCGACGAACGATCACGCCCGCTCGTTCGACCCGGATGGAACGGAGTGGCATCGCACCGGTGACGTCGGGCATCTCGACACCGACGGCCGTCTCTGGGTCGAGGGTCGGCTCGTCCACGTCGTCTGGACGGTGGACGGCCCCGTGACGTCGGTGCCGCTCGAGGTGGCCGTCGAATCCGTCGTGGTGGCGCGTTGCGCTGTGACCGGGATCGGCCCCCGGGGCTGCCAGCAGATCGTGGTGGTCGTCGAGTGTGACGGCAAGGCTGGCCTGGCCCCACCCGACCTCGACCGGGCCGTGCGTGGGGCCGGTGCCCCTCAGATGATTGCCGCGGTGCTCAGCGTCCCGAAGCTCCCCGTTGACCGTCGCCATAACTCGAAGATCGATCGCACCCGGCTAGGGGAGTGGGCCGAGAAGGTGCTCGCCGGCGGGCGGGCGCCGGGACGCGTCTGATGCGCGTGCTCGTCACGGGTGGCTCGGGACTGCTCGGGCAAACGACGATCGCGGCTCTCGTCTCCGCAGGCCATGACGTCATTGCACTACAGCGGCAGCGGAGCAACGAGGTTGCGTGTGAGCAGGTGCTTGCCGACGTCTGCGACGCGCATGCCGTGGCCGGTGCCGCGGAGGGGTGCGAGGCCGTGATCCACGGGGCCGCACGCGTAGGCGTCGTCGGCTCACGCGAGGAGTTCCGCCGCGTGAACGTGGGGGGTACGAAGACGGTTGTCGCTGCCTGCCGCGAGGCGGGAGTGGAGCGGCTCGTCTTCATCTCCTCGCCGTCGGTCGGCTACGAGTCGGTAGCGACCGTCGGAGCAGGCGCGAGCGCGCCGATCACCGTCCGCCGCGATCGCTCCTGGTACTCGGAGTCAAAAGCCGAAGCAGAACTCGTGGCGCTGGCAGCGAACGATCCCTCACTCGCGGTGACGGTGGTCAGGCCGCACGCGATCTGGGGGCCGGGGGACACGCAGCTGATCGGGCGAATTGTCGAGCGGGCGCGCTCAGGGCGCCTGTTCGTCGTCGGCGGCGGCACAGCGCTGATCGACACGACCTACGTTGACAATGCCGCGACCGCCCTCGTCGTCGCCGCAGAGCAGGTCGTGTTCGGGGGCACGCTCGCCGGGCGCGCCTTCGTGGTCTCGAACGGCGAGCCATTGCCGGTGAGGGTGTTGCTCGAGCGGATCTGCGAGGCGGCCCGAGTGCCACCACCGAGGAGAGATGTCCCACCGACGGTGGCCCGGGGCCTCGCGAGCGTCGCCGAGCGTCTCTGGGCCCGCTCTCGGCCCGGGGTCGAACCGCCCGCAACACGCTTCCTCGTTGACCAGCTGACGCTCGCGCACTGGTTCGACCCGCGCCCGTTCCGGGAGGCGACGGGCTGGCGTCCCGCGGTCAGCGTGGCCGAGGGAATGAGACGTTTGGCCGACTGGTACGGCGAGGCGCCGTCGTAGGGCTTCACCGGACTTCGGATTCGAGGATCAGGCGCGGCTGCGCCCTACGGGTGCTGGTGGTGCACGTCGAATATCCTCTCCGAGGGCATCGTTTCAAAACCGCCTTCGATCCCTGCCTCCATCGCCGGGATCAGAGTTCCGTCGCGGAACGTCTCCCAGCTCTCCAGGGTTTCATGGTCCGCGACGACCATCCAGCCGTCCGCCGTCGGTCCTGCAAGGTGGAACGACTGTCCCGGGGGCAGGTTGCCGTCTGCGGGGTGCACGGCAGCGATCACGGCGTTGTACTGGTCTTCTGTGCCTCCCGTGAACTCATGGATGATAACGATGCCGGAAGCCATCTGGTCTCTCCTTTGATGTCGTGGGTTGGGCTGACAGTAGCGCAATGCTATCGCGTTGGACGCGGGATCACCACGTCATGATCTCTCTCTCGCTCTCTCTCAGGTGGTTTCGGCTGCTCGGTTCAGGGATCGTGGCGTAGCAGGCCGGGGTCGCTGGCGTTGCCTGCACGGACACAGGACAGGCACGCTCGACCGGGCAACTGCCGGAGCGCGAGACTCGCTGTACTCGCTGTTTCCGGGGCTCGGGAACGCCTCACCGTGGAGTGCGGTAGAATCGCTTTGTCGAAAGGAGGCACCATGATCGGCCGCGGTATGCAGGTTATGGTCTGCGATCCCGAGGGGATCCTCGAAGACGAAGAGCCCGAACGCGACGGGTATTGCCAGCAGGTGTACACCATCGGCATCCCGCTTCGTCCGTGGTCTACCTTCTCCTCACGCTGCCGTACCGGCCGCGCCCGGGCCGTAGATGCCGTGACGGGCGAGTGGCCTGAGGTTCCGAGCTTCCGTGTCGCCGTCTATCCGGTGCGGGTTGACGGCGGTTCAGCTCTCGTGGGGGCATAAGACATGCGCGATGTCGAGATCCGCACCGACTTTCCGTACGCGATCGAGATCCGCACCCCCGTCTGGATTCCGCTGCCGGATGGTACGCGCCTCCACGCCAGGGTCTGGCTACCAACCGACGCAGGTGAGCAACCCGTGCCGGCGGTGATCGAGTACGGCCCCTATCGCCTGTCCGATGGAACCGTCGGGAGTGATGAACAGCAGATGCGCTGGTTCGCCGGTCACGGCTACGCCGGTATCCGTATCGATATTCGCGGCACCGGGGAATCCAGCGGCCTCTGCACGGACGAGTACACGAGGCAAGAGACACTCGACGGCGCCGAGGCGATCGCCTGGATCGCGGAGCAGCCGTGGTGCTCGGGCGCTGTCGGCATCATCGGTTACTCGTGGACTGGCTTCAACGGTCTCCAGATCGCCGCGCTGCGACCCCCGGCGCTGAAGGCCGTCGTCACCGGCTACTCGACCGACGATCGATATACCGACGACGTTCATTACCGTGGCGGGCTGATCGACGCGATGGACATGCTGCACTGGTCGGTCTGCATGCAGGGCTGGCAGGCACGTCCGCCTGTCCCCGCGATCTACGGCGAAGGCTGGCGCGAGGCATGGCAGGAACGACTCGAGCTCGATCCGTGGATCACCCACTGGATGAGCCACCAGCATCGCGACGACTACTGGCGCCTCGGATCGGCCTGCGAGGACTTCGACCAGATCGACGTGCCGGTGATGTGCATAGCCGGTTGGGCTGACGGCTACACCGACTCGGCCTTTCGTGTCCTCGTCGGTGCCCGAGGCCCGCGCAAGGCCGTGATCGGCCCGTGGGGGCACGTTGACCCGATCCACGGGCCACCGGCACCGCAGGTCGGCATCCTGTCCGAAGCCACACGCTTCTGGGACCGCTGGCTCAGAGGCATCGATTCCGGCATCGACGACGATCCCATGCTGGTCGCGTACGAGCAGGATCCCGTCACGCCTGCTGCGATCATCAGCGAGCGCCCGGGACGTTGGATCGGCGAAGACACCTGGCCGTCGCTGCGCCTCGTTGACCGCGCTTTCATTCTCGGCGACGGCACCCTTGCCTCCGAAATGACGGACGAGGCGGTCGTGACCGTAGCCAGCATGCAGACGGTCGGTTTGGACGGTGGCGTCTGGTGTGCCGATGGCCGGTCTGCGGACCTCGCCATCGACCAGCGCCGGGAGGAGGCATTCAGCGCGTGCTTCACCTCGGAACCGCTGGACGAGGACTTCGCGATCCTCGGTCACGCTGTCGCCCACCTGGCCCTGACCGCTGATCGACCCGTCGCGATGGTGTCGCTCCGCCTGAGCGAAGTGCTGACCGACGGCTCGTCTCTGCTCGTCACACGCGCACAGCTCAATCTCTGCCACCGCAACGGCAACCACGCCCCGACCGCGGTGGTACCGGGAGAGGAGATGCAGATCCGCCTTCCCCTCGACTCGATGGCGCACCGCTTTCGCGCCGGCAGTCGCCTTCGCGTCGCGATCTCGCCCTGCTACTGGCCGTGGGCCTGGCCTTCCCCGGAGCCGGTCACGCTCGGCATCCGGACGGGTGCGTCCTCGATCGTCTTGCCAACGCGCCCTGCACGCGTTGAGGACGCCGTGATGCGCGAGCTCGATCCGCCGGCCGAGCCGGCCGCTGTCCCGATAGAGATGCTGCGCAGCGGCTCTGGCGGCGCACGCACGGTGACCTACAACCAGGGAACGGGAAGGACAGACCTCGTCTTCGACTGGGACATCGGCGGTGCCTGGAAGTTCGAAAATGGCCTCATCTGGGAAGACTCGTCCGTGACAACCCTTTCGATCACCGACGGTGACCCACTCTCGGCCGAGGTCGTCGTCGAGAACACGAGCCTCTACGAGGACGGCGACCGGACGGTCGAAATCGTCTGCCGCGGCGCGATGTCGTGCACCGCAGACGACTTTCTCGTCACGAGCCAACTCGACGTCCGTGAGAACGGGCGTCGCATGTTCGCCCGCACGTGGGATTCCCGCTTCCCGCGCGATCATATGTAGCTCGACCGGCAGCGGTTTCACCCCACGACGATGTGACCCACCGGCTAGCCCCGGATGTCGGTCCCGAGCGCGAGGTCGATGCCATAAGCGTCTTCTCGCCGGTTACCGGTCGCGCTCCACCCGGGTTGCGCCCCTGTTTGCGTGGATACCCTCCTCGAGCCCCCCGACGACAGCCTGGACGAGGCCGCCGAGCGTGGCAAGGTTGTATCCGCCCTCCTGGACTGCGACGATTGGCACGCCGCAGGCGCCAATGCGTCGGCCGGCCTCCCGCAATCCGGCCGCCGTGACCGCCAGTGGGCTGTTGGGGTCGCCTGCGGCAGCATCGACGCCGAGTGCGAGCACCAGCGCATCTGCTCCGTGACCACGCACCGCATCGAGGCAGCGATCGAGCGCCGCCAACCACGGGTCGTCACCGGCACCGGGGGCCAGAACGACGTTGCGATTGCTGCCTTTGCCGTTCCCCTCGCCAACCTCGTCCGGCCAGCCCATCACGTGGGGAAACCACCCGGCAGCAGGGTCCACGTGCAGTGACGTCGTCAGCACGTCGGCCCGCGTCCAGAAGATCTCCTGGGCACCGTTGCCGTGGTGTGCGTCGATGTCTACGATCGCGACGCGGTCAGCGCCTTGCGCCCGCAATGCGGCTGCCGCGATGGCAGCATTGTTGAGATAGCACGACCCTCCATACGCACCGCGGCTGACGTGATGCCCCGGAGGACGTGTGATCGCGTATGCCAATGGCGCGCCGCCACCGACGAGGTTGACCGCGGTCAGCGTGGCATCGACCGCACCGCGTGCTGCACGCCATGTGCCCTCGGCGATCGGGGTCATCGTGTCGAAGCAGTAGAACCCCGTCCGCGCCCACACGGCCTCGGGGCGATGCGGGACAACGGCACCCAGCATCGCCCGTGTCGGAAAGAGGTACGGCACGACCAGATCCTGACCCGGGTCGGCAGGTAGGCCGGCGGCGACCCAGGCATCCCAGGCCGTCTGCAGGAACTCGACGAGGGCGGGTGCGTGAACGTCGAGCAGGATGTCGTCGGCGTGTTCGGTCGCGGGGACGACGGTCGCTCCCTGCTCGACGAGGGCTGCGCGGATGATCTCCGCCCGCTTCGGAACCTCGTCGTCGGGCATCCGAACGCCCAGCCAGATCTCCGCGCCGGGCGCATGGTCGAGACAGGCCTGGTGCCAGACGACGGGCAGGCTCAGCAACCGGCACCACCGTTGGGTCGCTGTATCGGCGTGGGCTGCGTCACGCGCTCAGTCGCCCAGGAGCGCTCGGGTGGCCGCGGTCAACGCCCGTTGCGGCCTGGTTGGAGGCCGTCAGCGCATCGGGTGCCGCTTCGGCCGGCAGGGTGGCGAGTAGATGGAGCACGGGTCGAGACTACTCCGCGGCGGGCAGGACACGAGTGCCTGTAGGAGAGGCTGTGTCCTGGGTACGTCCTGGTGCGTGCGGCGATCAGGCGGATATCAGCGGGTGAGAGCGGAGCGCACCGTGCTCGAAACCGACCCGCCGAGAAGGCCGGATCCCCCTTGCTATCGGGGATCCGGCCTGATGCAGCGGAGAGGGAGGGATTTGAACCCTCGACACGCCTAACGACGCGTAACGGTTTTCGAGACCGCCGCATTCGACCGCTCTGCCACCTCTCCGAGCGGATGGAAGCCTAGCGCGAGTGCCCGGACTACGGTGCCGACGGCTGTGCCGCTGCACGAGCCGGGGCCGTGCCGTGCCGCCGACGCGTCGCGGGTGCGGCCCGGAACGCGGTGATCCCAACGGAGAAGGAGGGATTCGAACCCTCGATCAGGGTTACCCCCGATACTGCCTTAGCAGGGCAGCGCCTTCAGCCGCTCGGCCACTTCTCCCGTGGTGGGAGGATATCGGACGCAGGGGCCGCTCAGTGGAACTGACGGGCGAACCCTCAGTCGTGGATGCGGCCGATCAGCTCGGAGCGCTTCAGCACCTTGACCTCGATCCCGCCGAGGCGCACGTCGTAGCCTGCCTCGTGGGGGTACAGCACCTTGTCGCCGCGCTCGATGCCGTTCGGCTCCGAGCCGACGGCCGTGACGATCCCGGTGCGGACAGCGACCGTGGAGAGGGCCGACGCGGGCAGGATCAGTCCCGCGCGCGTCTCGGTCTCGTCGCTGACCGGCTGGATGACGATGTACTCGTCGAGCGGCTCGAGCGACGAATCGATGTTCTTCGACTGATCCAACACAGGCAAAGCATAGGTCACAGACGGCCGGCCGCGATGATCCGCTGGAGAAACTGCCGTGTTCGTGCCTCGCGCGGGGCGCTGAAGAGCTGCTCCGGTGGGCCTTCCTCGAGGATGACGCCTGCGTCGAGGAAGTAGACGCGGCTGGCGATATCACGCGCAAAGCTCATCTCGTGGGTTGCGATGACCATTGTCATCCCGCCATTCGCGAGCTCACGAATGACGTCCAGTACCTCACTGACGAGCTCCGGGTCGAGGGCGCTCGTCACCTCGTCGAGTAGCAACAGCTCGGGCTGCATCGCGAGTGCGCGGACGATCGCGACCCGCTGTTGCTGACCACCGGAGAGCCGGTCGGGGTATTCGTCGCGCTTGTCTGCGAGCCCGAAACGCCGCAGCAACTCGGTGGCTTGCGCATTTGCATCGCCGCGCGACTGCTTCAACGCCTTGCGGGGTGCGAGCGTCACGTTCTCGAGCACGGTCATGTGCGGGAAGAGGTTGTACGACTGGAAGACGATCCCGATCCGACGGCGAATCGCGTTGAGATCAACGTTCCGCGCCGTGATCTCGGTGTCGCCGACGAAGATCCGACCGGCCTGGATCGGTTCGAGCAGGTTGATGCAGCGCAGCAGCGTTGACTTGCCGGAGCCAGACGCGCCGATCAGGCAGACGACGTCGTGCTCGCTCACGACGAGGTCGATCCCGCGCAGTACCTCGAGCCTGTCGAAGGACTTGTGCACACCCTCGACCCGGAGCGCCGCACCGACCGTGGCGCCGGTTGCCGGCTTCAGCCGGTCGCCAGGGTTGCCCGCGCTCATGCCGCCCTCCCCGCCTGTTGCCGCTTCTTGTCCCGCGCAACGAGCCAGTCCACGAACCGCGCAAGTGGGATCGTGATCAGCACGAACAGGGTTGCCGCGACGAGGTAGGGGGTGCCGTTGAAGGTCGCCGACTGGTCGATCTGCGCCTGCTTGAACGCCTCGACCACCCCGAGAGTGCCAACGAGGGCCGTGTCCTTCTGCAGCCCGATGAAGTCGTTCAGGAGCGGCGGGATCACGCGCCGGACGGCCTGGGGGAGAACCACCAACCGCAGCGACTGGCCGTGGGATAACCCGAGCGAGCGTGCGGCCGCGTCCTGGCTTGCGTGCACCGAGTCGATGCCCGAGCGGTAGACCTCGGAGACGTACGCGGTGTAGACGAGCACGAGGGCGACGACGGCCCAGAAGAACTCCGACTGGGGGAGCCACGAGAGCCCGAGCGCCGGCATTCCGAAGCCGAGAATCGAGATCACGAGGATCGTCGGGACCCCGCGGAACAGGTCGGCGTAGGCGATCGCGAGCGCCCGGATCGGAAAGAACACCGGCCCCGGGAGCGAGCGAAGCACCGCGAGGAAGAGCGCCGCCGGGAGAATGATCACCTCGGCGACGAGGAACAGCTTCACGTTCAGCCAGAAGGCGTGAAGGATCTCCGGAAAGCTGTCCCTGTAGATGGCCCAGTCGAGGAAGTAGGCCCTGAATGCACCCCAGCCGGGTGACCGTGTGGCGACGACGACGATGGCAGCCGCAAGGACGGCCGTGGAGAGGAGGGCGATCGCGACCGCCCGCGTCTCCCGGGAGACGCGGGCGGTCACGCCGCCGAGGATCCGCGAGTTGCGGCTCTCGTTCAGGGCTTACTTCAGGACGGGCGCGCCGGTCGCGTGTGCGAGCCAGATGCGCTGGAGGTTCTTGATTGTTCCGTTGGCCCAGAGCCGGTCGAGCGCCCTGTTGGCGCACGCGGTCAGCTTGCTGCCCTTCGGCAGGACGAGCCCGAAGCGCTCCCTCGCACCCCTGGCCCTGAACTGGCCCACGACCCTGCCGTCCGGGACCTGCACCGCCGCCACGTAGAACGCCGTCGGGAGGTCTACGACGAGTCCATCGATCCGGCCGTTCTTGAGCGCCTGAACAGCCGCGTCGTTCGTGTCGTAGACCTTCGGTGACGAGGCGGGCCTGATCTGCTTGACGATGAAGTCGTAGCTCGTCGTTCCGACCTGGGCGCCGAGCGTGTACTTCCTGAGGCCGTTGATCGAGCGCACCGACGCGATCGGCTTGCCCTTGCGTCCCACGATCGACTGGTTCACGAAGTAGTAGCCCTTGGAGAAATCGACGGCCTTTGCGCGTTGCGGGCTGTATGACACCTGGGTGATGTAGAAGTCGAACGACTTCTTGCCGGGGCGGAACGAGTTGTTGAACGGCGTCACCGCCCACTTGACCTGTTCCTTCGAGAAGCCGAGCTGCTTCGCGACCGCATAGGCCACCGCGGACTCGTAGCCCTTGCCGCTGTAGGGGTCGCTGAACTTCCACGGCTTCGTCTTCTCGTCGCCGCCAAACCACGGATGGAAGGCCGGGTTGTCGGCACCGATCGTCAGCATCCCTGCCTTGTCGAGCAGGCCGAGCTTGTCCTTGGCGCAGCCGGGAATCCCGGTGGCGGCGGTTGCCGTGGTGGAGCGACCGTTGGCGGAGACCGCGACGACAAGTGCGGTGACGGCTGCCAGGGCAAGACTTGTACTGAGCGCTTTACGCATGGTGTATCTCCTCTGGTCGGATCCTCGGAGCGAGGGCGAGCGTACCACGCACCCTACGCACACCCTGGCACCCGACAGTAGAAGACGACGGATGGAGGGATCCGGTTAGGGGATGGCTTCGGGTCGAGCAGTTCGTGTCGCCCGGTTCCTTCCCTCCTCACCGCCGTGCCAACGGGAGATCAATCATCTACGCTCTTCCCCTCATGCGTCGCGTCGTCATCACCGGCTTCGGGGCCGTCACACCGATCGGCCTCGACGCGCCCTCTACCTGGGACGCCGCGCTTGCAGGTCGCAGTGGGATCGGCTTCATCGAGTCCTTCGACGCGAGCGCGTTTCCCGTGCGCATCGCCGGTGAGGTCAAGGGCTTCGACCCGTCCGAGCTGATCTCCGCCAAAGAGGCGAGAAGGATGGACCGCAACGTCCTCATGGCGGTCGCTGCCGCCGTGGAGGCGTGGACGAGTGCAGGCGTAGAGGAGTACGATCCGAAGCGCGTGGGGATCCTCGTTGGCTCCGCGATCGGCGGGATCGCGACGATCGCCGAGCAACAGCAGGTATTCATGGAGCGCGGCGCCGACCGCGTCTCACCGTTTTTCATCCCCTCCGCACTCGTGGACACAGCGAGCGGCCAGATTGCGATTCAGCTGGGCCTTACCGGCCCGAACTACGCACCGGTCTCGGCGTGTGCGACGGGTTCGACGGCGATTGGTGAAGGCGCCGCGACGATCGTGCGCGGGCAGGCGGACATCATCCTTGCGGGCGGCACAGAGGCTGCGATCACGCCGCTCATCCTGGCGGGCTTCTGCGCCATGCGAGGGCTTGTGGCCGAGGAGAACGACCCGACTCTCTCCATGCGCCCGTTCGACGCGACGCGTGCCGGCTTCGTCATGGGCGAAGGCGCGTGCATCCTCGTGCTCGAGGAGTTCGAGGCGGCGAAGGCCCGTGGTGCCACGATCTACGCCGAGGTGCTCGGGTATGGCGCTTCCAATGACGCGCACCATCTGGCCCAGCCGGAGCCCGAGGCAGCCGGGGTGGCGGCGATGATCTCGGCGGCTCTCTCGTCGGCGGGTGTCGCGCCCGAGCGTGTGGGGTACGTCAACGCCCACGGAACCTCGACGCCGCTCGGCGATCTGGCCGAAACCCGCGCGCTGCGCCAGGCCTTCGGCAAACATGCCTACGACCTTGCGGTCTCGTCCACAAAGTCGGTCACCGGTCATTGCTTCGGTGCTGCGGGCGCCGTCGAGGCGATGATGTGTGCCCGGGCGATCTACCACCAGGTGGTGCCGCCGACGATCAACTACCGCAATCCCGACCCCGAGCTCGACCTCGATTATGTCCCGAACGAGGCGCGCAAGGTAGACCTCGACGTTGCGCTCTCGAACGCGATGGGCCTCGGGGGCCACAACGGCTGCATCCTGCTCGGGCGAGCACCGCAGTAGAGACGCACATCCGGCGACTGCGGCGGCCACGTCCGGAAACCGCGTAAGAGCGCCAGGGTTCGGCTTCGCTGCCTCACACCCCTGTCAGACAGGCTTGCAGAGGCGATCCGTCGAGTACGTCTCACGCTGGGCGTCGGCAAGCTCTTGGTCGAGGATCGCGTCGTAGGCACCGAGTGCGGGGCCCTGCCACATCACGTCGGGTGTGACGCCGGGGCCGATGATCGTTGCGCGATAGCGGGCACCGTGGCCGGAGGGCCGGCTGCCGTGGGGGTAGAAGCCGTAACAGAAGCTTCCTGTTTGCCTGTGCATCAGGAAGCTGTTCTCGCGCCTCCAGCCGCTGCCGTACGCCGAGTCGAACGTGTCCACGTACAGGTTCCGTCCGAACGAGTCGAGAGGATTCCCGCCGGCCGTAGACCTGAATCCGTGTACGGGAGTGCCGCCATAGGCAAATGTCCCGAAGAGGTGGTCGAACTTGTGGTAGGCCCAGTTCGCATTGACCGTCAGGGCGGGGAGATCGCCCTTCCAGTGCGCGAGCCTCAGCTCCCAGACGCTCTGCCTGGGTGTCGGCGAGAGGCCGTAGTTCGGCAGCATTCGCTGCCAGGCTTGCAGGCCCCAGTGGCTTCCGTCCCTCGCGGTGCAGGCCGTCAGCTGCCAGGCAAGTGGCGGGCCCGTGTAGCGCTTGCACGTATTCGAGAACGTCTTCCACACGTCGCGCTTGTAGGTTCCCCAGCCGCCCGAATAGTCGAGCTTGAAATCGACCTGCTTCGTTCCGGGTACCGGAGCGAGGGCGTTGACTGCACCCCAGGCAAGGACGTTCCAGCGCTTTCCGCGTGCGCTGTATGAGAGGAGCGCCTGACCGGACTTGTTGACCTTGAGAGTGACGCTACTCGCATTGCGGTCGATCAGGGTCGAGGCATGCGCGCCCACCGGTGCCACGAGCGCCAACACGAGAGTGAGGAGGACGAGATGATGTTTTCGCACTGTGCTTCTCTCTTCGACAGAAGGCTGATATCTGGCAATCCCCGGTTCGGGGGACTGTCTTTCTCGGCCGGGAGGTGTCTCCCGTCCTCAGCCCGGGCGGTGCGCGGCGTGGCGGATCAACGTCATGCCGTCTCGCACGGTCAGAAGCACCTGGGAGCTGCGTGGGTCGGCTGCGACGTGCGTGTTGAACGCCGCTACCGGATCATCTGCTTCGAGTACGCAGCCGCCGTGCAACGTGTTGTCGGCGACGATCAGGCCGTGGTCGGAGAGGCGTGGCAGGACGGCCTCGTAGTAGTCGATATAGCCCGTCTTGTCGGCATCCATGAAGACGAGGTCGAACGAGCCCGGGAGAGCGGCTATCGTCTCTCCGGCCGGGCCGATATGGATCGTGATCTGGGCCGCCCAGGGGCTACGATCGACGTAGGCCTGTGCGGTGGCGGCGCGCTCCGGGTCGAGCTCACACGTGTCGATGTGCCCGGCGGCCGGGAGTGCTGCGGCCATGGAAAGCGTCGCATGCCCGCTGAAGGTGCCGATCTCGAGCACCCGTGTGGGTCGGGCCGTCCAGACGAGGAGCTCGAGAAACCTGCCTGCGACGGGGCCCGTCAGCATCTGCCCTGAACCGAGGGAGCGGTGCGTTTCGTCCGAGAGCTCGACGAGCAGCGGGTCGTGAGGCGACGAGACGGCCTGGGCGTACTCCTGGAGGGCTTCGTCGATGTTCACGGCCTCACCCTAACGTGCCCGACTTGCGTAACGTCGCTTGGGGCGCGACTATGGGGTGGTGACGGAGGAACTGATCGGGGTCGAGCGGCGCGGCGAGGTGTGTATCCTCACGCTCCGACGCCCGGACAAGCTCAACGCGCTCTCGTATGCCGTGGAGGAGGCTCTCGCAGAGGCGCTCGCCTCGGAGAAGCTCTGCGCGAGTCGCGCCATCGTGATCGTCGGCGAGGGACGGGCGTTCTCCGCCGGGGCCGACGTAACCGAGTTCCGCGACGCGACACCGGCTTCGATCCTCGCCTACTACCGCGCTACCGGCGCCGTCTACGAGCGGTTTGCCGCTCTCCCACAGCCCACCGTGGCAGCGATTCACGGCTGGTGCGTCGGTGGTGGCCTCGAGCTTGCGCTCGCCGCCGACTTCAGGGTCGCAGACGAGTCCGCGAGGTTCAAGCTGCCCGAGGTCGCGATCGGGATCATCCCGAGCTCGGGCGGCACACACCGGCTCGTGCGCCTGCTCGGCACCGCCCGGGCCAAGGAACTCGTGCTGCTCCGTGAGCGCGTCGATGCCGCGGAGGCCTTTCGCATCGGCCTCGTGACGGAGGTCGTTGCCACGGGAACGGCTCTCGAGAGGTCTATCGAGCTTGCCGAGGGGCTTGCCACGCTCCCGGCTCTCGCACTCTCACTCGCGAAGGAGGCAATCGACGCGATGGCCGAGTCGTCACGCGACGCAGGGCTCCTGATCGAGCGCGTCGCCTATGCCGCCCTCGCGCAGACGCCCGACGCACAGGGAGCGGTCGAGGAGTTTCTCTCGGGTCAGGGTTCGAGCGACGGGGGCGGGGCGGCCTGACCCCAGGCGTCGGCACCACCGTCTACCACGATGGTCGTTCCGGTGATGTACGAGCCGCCCGGCGAGCAGAGGAAGGCGATCACGGAGGCGACCTCTTCCGCAGAGCCGAGCCGCTGCATCGGAACCGCGCGTGCCCACTGCTCGAGGTCGGCGTCGTACTGTCCGAGCCCTTCGGTGACGATCGTTCCCGGCGACACGCAGACCGACCGGATGCCGAAGCGACTCCACTCGAGCGAGAGCCCGGCCGCAAGATTTTCGAGCGCAGCCCGGGCCGACGCAGCGTGTGCGTAGCCGGGGATCCCCCGACGAGGGCTGAAGCCGATGAAGACGACGACACCCGTTCGGCGCGGGATCAGCGAGCGCTCGGCGACGAGTCGTGTGATGCCCCAGGCTGCGTCAACCGCCAGCCGGTGCACCGCGCGCCAGCCGTTCGGCGAGATGTTCTCCACCGGAGCCACGAACTGGCCACCCGCGTTGTTCACGAGCAGGTCGATGACGCCGAAGCGCTCGAGTGCCGCATCGACGAGCGCTTCGACCTGGTCGGGCTCGCGTACGTCGGTGGGCACGGCGAGGCAGGTTCCACCGCTGGCCTCGATCGCGCTCCGCACCGCGGCGAGTGGTTCCTCGCGCTTGCCACAGATCACCACCGCCGCGCCTGTCTGTGCCAGCTCGAGGGCGGTTGCGGCCCCGATCCCGGTGCCGCCTCCGGTGACGAGGGCGACCTTGCCGGCATTGGCATCGGCGCGTAGCACCGAGGCACCGGCGGGTAGATGGTTCGCGCGAGATTGCTGGGTCATGCGGGTGAGTGTGCCTGATCTCTGCTCTCGCGTGGCGACATTCGGGTCGGGGCGGGCACACGGGCACCGGGCGAGCCGGCCCCGCGCGGCGCGGGGCGCGAGCGCAGGACGCGAACGCGGCCACCGAGCCCGGCCTGTGGTGGAACCGTCACTGTCCGACTCGCCACCGTCTCGGCTGCGGGCCGCAATGCTTGACGCGGTTCCGTGTCGGGTAGATGATGGCGCAAATCGACCGAACGGAGTCCCCCTTGACGGAACAGGCCTATCCACTGCTCTTCTCCGAATGGCAGCTGCGGCAGACGCTGATTCCGAATCGGATCGTGTTCGCACCGACCTGCCCGACATGGGTGGCAAACCCCGTTGACGGAGTCTTCACCGACCAGGCAGTGGCGTACTACGAGGAGCGCGCGAAGGCGGGTTGCGGGCTGATCATCATCGGCGGCAACATCATCCATCGTGATGCGTTGTACGCGGGGCTCAACTTCCCCGGCCTCTGGGACGACGCCCAGATCGAGGGGATTTCGCGCGTGCGGGAGGCCGTCCACCGGCATGGCTGCAAGCTGGCCGTGCAGCTGCTGCACCCGGGGTTGCGCACGCTCGCGGTGATCCAGAAGGATCCGGCCTACGACCTCGACGCGCCGTGGTACACGGTCGCCCCGAGCCAGGTTCCTCCCGGCGAGTGGCCGAATGCGCCCATGCCCAAGGAACTCGAGGAGCACGAGATAGAGGAGATCATCGTGTCGTTCGCGGAGGCGACCCGCCGCTCCGTTGACGCCGGCCTCGACGGGGTGGAATATCACCTCGCCCACGGCTATCTGCCCTGGCAGTTCCTGTCACCGCTGTACAACCACCGGACCGATCGCTGGGGTGGGTCGCTCGAGAACAGGATGCGTTTCTCCGTCGAGTCCCTGCGTGCGATGCGTGCCGCGGGCGGTGACGACATCTTCATCGGCTATCGCATCAACTCGACGTCATTCTGGCCCGGCGACCTCGAGATAGACGACATCAAAGAGGTGATCCAGGAGCTCGACCGGCTGGTGGACACCGACTACGTGAGCGTCTCGGCGGGAGTCCATCACTCCTTCATCCACACGCCGATGACCTACGAACCGGGCTGGGAGCGCGAGTACACGAGCGAGGTGAAGAAGATCACGAGCAAGCCGGTGCTCGCCGTCGGCAGGATCACGGGCCCCGAGATCGCCGAGGAGCTGCTCGCCGCCGGTGAGGCGGACGCGATTCTTCTCGCCCGCCAACTGTTCGCCGACGCCGAATGGGCGAAGAAGGTGAAGGAGGGCCGCACCGAGGACATCCGCAAGTGCGTTGCTGCGAACTACTGCTGGCGGAGCGTCGTCGGGGGCGGGCGCGTGCAGTGCATCTACAACCCGGAGGTCGGCCGTGAGAGGCAGTGGGGCTCGGGTTCGCTGACGCGGGTCGAGCAGCCCCGGAAGGCGCTTGTGATCGGTGGTGGCCCTGCCGCGCTCGAGTTCGCCCGCGTGGCCTGCGCGCGTGGTCACGAGGTGACCGTTCTCGAACGGGAGCCGGAGACGGGTGGGCACGTCCGTGTTCAGGCGCTCCTTCCCGACAGGCAGCAGTTCGGCGAGATCGGTACCTGGCTGGCCGCGCAGGCGGCCAGGAACGGCGCCGAGATCCGGACGGGTGTCGATGTCACCGAAGCGAGCCTCGACGCCCTGCTCGCGGCCGAGCAGCCCGACCACGTCGTGGTCGCGACGGGATCGCGCTACCGCAACGACGGCTGGCAGGGTCAGACCGCGGCGGCAGTCGAGGGGTGGGAGACCGGTCACTGCGTGACCTGGTACGACGTGGCGAACGGCAAGGCGAGCGCGTCGGGATCGGTCGTCGTGATCGATGACCTGCAGGACATCGCCGGCCCCCTGATAGCGGTCAAGCTTGCGCGTGAGGGGGCCTCCGTGAAGCTCGTCACGCGTTGGCCGATGGTCGCCATGGAGACGATGCCGGAGGTGTACTACCTCTGGACGAGACTCGCACTGATCGAGTCCGGGGTGGAGATCCTGACCGACCTGTTCGCGAGCCGGATCGCGGGCACAGAGATTGACTTCATCAACGTGTATGCGCCCGACCGCGTCACGCGACTCACCGCCGACGCGATCGTCTTCAACACCGGCCGCACATCCGAGAACGGGCTCTACCACGCTCTCCGCAAGCGAGGAGTCAGTGTCGAGTCGATCGGTGATGCCACTGCGCCGCGTGGGACGTACGAGGCCGTCTACGAAGGGCATCGCGCAGCGCGCAATCTCTAGCTCTCCGTGCGGACGACTGTCCCGCAAAACGCATTCCTGCAGAACATGCGTTGACCTAGTAGGGTCGAGAGGATGACGGAATCGGACAGGACACGCTCGATCATCGGCATCTCGATGCTGAACATCTGCACGGCCAGCGGCTGTACGACGATCGTCTTCGGCCAGGGAACCTGTGTCGAGCACGACGTGCGGCGGTCGCTGCTCGTGGAGGATCTCCTGGCCGCGGCCCTCGCCCGTTCCCTGCAAGAGCAGCGGCAGACGATTTCGGTAGACGACATTGTGTCGTAGGGCGCAGTAGCCCGTCTGCGGCGGCCCGTCAGGCGTGCACCAGCGAGCACCTTCGTGTGCTCGTCGGTCTCCTGCGGTCGATCTGCTCTCGCGCGTACGTTGTCGTCGCTCGCCTGTCGGCCTCGTGAGGGTCAGTCGAGAGACTCACCGGTGTGGCGGCGCGTCATGAGCACCAGGGCGGCCGTGATGAGTCCGCTCGCCGCCATCACGCCCGTGCCCAGGCCAAACCTGACTCCTGCGGCCGGCAGGATCACGAACGGAGCCAGCGCTCCACCGAGGTGACCGAGACCATCCGAGGAGGCAATGCTGCGTGCGCGGATGGTGTTCGGAAAGCTCTCCGCGGTGAGGGTGTACATCAGCGGTACCGCGAGGCCGATTGTGAAGGTAATGACCAGGCCTCCGGCCATGACGACGATGTTCGCCGGAGCCAGGGCGATCGCGATGAACGCAGCGGAGTAGACGAGCAGTGCGAGAGTGATCGTCATCTTGCGCTCGTAGCGGTCTGCCGCGCGGATCGCGATCAGGGGGTCGATCACGAATCCGATGCTGCTGACGCAGAGAAACGAGAGGGTCGCCGTCAGCGTGAACCCCCGGTCGGTCAGCAACGTGGTTCCGAGAGTCAGCCACCCGTATTCCCCCAGGCAGTAGATAAACCAGATCAGTGTGAACAGGACGAGCGTCTTCAGGTAGCTCCGGTGCGTGACGGGGGCTTTGCCTCGGCCGGCACCGGTGTCGGTTCGGCGAGCGGGCCCTGTTCAGCGGCGATGCGCTCGAGACCGGTCACGAGCGCATCGGCCTCCTCGAGTTCCTAGTGATGAGCCAGCGGGGTGATTCTGGCAGGTGGTGCCGCAGCGGAATGATCAGCAGGCCACCGATGCCGCCGATCGCGAACAGATAGCGCCAGCCGTCCTCGTAGCGCGGAACGAGAGCGAGTGCGATGAACGGCACGAGTGCGAGGCCGATAAACCCCCAGAAGACCGCAGTGCTGCCTGCACGCCCGCGCAGCGGGGCCGGGGAGATGCCGGCGATGTACGCCGTGGCCGTCGCGATCTCCGCACCGATCCCGACTCCCGACAGGAACCGTCCGACGTAGAGCACGTCGATCGACGGGGCGAGGGCGCAGATCAGTGTTCCGCCGGAGAAGAAGACGATCGAGATCATCAGGGCGGGACGCCGGCCGACACGGTCCGAGACCCAACCATCCGCCATGGCCCCGACGATGTACCCCACGAGGCCAATGCTGACGGCCATCGCGACGGTGCTGGTGGAGACGCCGAACTGTTTCGCGATCGTCGGGATCGCCGCTCCGATGTTGACGACATCGAAGAACGCAAACAGGTACGCCGCTCCGATCGAGAGCAGCACGCGTCGCCGATATGGCCAGACGGTGAGCCTGTCAAACCGCGCAATGACCAGAGCCTCGTCCATCGGAGCACTCCTTTGACCCGCCGCAGCGGTGTTCGGGAGTTCGGCGGTGGCTCCACGGAGACAACGAGAAGGCGGCGGGGGTGGGATTCGAACCCACGGACGAGTTGCCCCGTCAGCGGTTTTCAAGACCGCCCGATTCGACCGCTCTCGCACCCCGCCGAACCCCGAGTGTACGCACCGGCGCCCGTGGGCGAGTCGCCGACAGGTCTTCCTCTGGCTCCCCGGTAGGCTCGTGCGACACCGAAGTCCGTAGGCGCCGCTCGAGACCCTGGCACGGCCGAGGTTTCACCGTCTCCATTTCGCACCGCCTTCGACAGCGCCCGGACCGAGGCCCTTTCGGGGGCCGGATGATCGCTCGAACTCGACCTCAGCCGCTGACGCGCTCGGGTGCGCCGTACGCGCGCAGCACGTCCGGCACCTCACCCTGGAAGTTCTCGAGGATCGCGAGCAGGGCGCGGTCGGTGACGACGGTGCCGTTCAGGGTGTGCGGCGTCTCGAGGCCGTCGTCGCCGCGGAAGCGGATTCCGAGCCGCCGAGCCTGGAAATCCGTCGTGTTCGAGCACGACGTCACCTCGCGGTAGCGCTCCTGCGCCGGAAACCATGCTTCGATGTCGATCTTTTTCGCAGCGGGCGCGCCGAGGTCGCCGGCAGCGACGTTGACGACGCGATAGGGGAGCCCGAGCTGCGTTAGCAGGTCTTCCTCGAGCGCGACCATGCGGTCGTGCTCGGCCCAGGCGTCGGCAGGCGTCGTGAAGACGAACATCTCGACCTTGTTGAACTGGTGGACGCGGAACATCCCCCGGGTGTCCTTCCCTGCAGCACCGGACTCGCGTCGGAAGCAGGTCGAGAACCCCGCGTAGCGGAGCGGTAGCTCTCCTGCCTCGAGGATCTCCGTCATGTGCATCGCAGCGAGCGCGACCTCCGAGGTTCCCGTCAGAAAGAGGCCGTCCTGCTCGAGCTCATAGATGTTCGACTTCTCGGTCGGGAAGAAGCCCGTGCCGATCATCGCCTCCTCCCGCACGAGCACGGGCGGCAGCACCGGCGTGAACCCGGCTGCCGCGACGTGGTCGAGGGCGAAGCGGTAGAGCGCAAGGGCGAGCAGAGCCGTGTCCCCGACGATGTAGCCGAAGCGTGCTCCCGAAAGCCGTGCGGCACGTTCCAGCTCGAAGCGGCCGACCTCGCTCGCCTCCTTGGCCTCGGAGAGTGCGGGCGGCTCGCCGATGCGGCGCAACTCGACGGCATCGTCCTCGGTATCTCCGTCGGGTGCGGACGCGTGGGGTGGGTTCGGGACGACCGCGAGTGCCTGGTCGCGGGCTGCTTCCGCCGCCGCAAGCTCCTCCTCGGCGGTGCGGAGCTCCTCCTTTATCTGCTGCAACCTGGCGAGCTGCTCGGGGGTAGGCTTGCCCTTCAGCTTCGTCTGGCTGCGGAGATCGTCCACGCGCGGCACGAGCGAGCGCCAGCGTTCGTCGGCTACGAGCAGAGCGTCGAACGCCTCGCCCGCACCCTTGCGGGCGAGAGCGGCACGCCAGGTGCCGGGATCCGAACGGGCTGCTCGCAGGTCGATCATCGGAGTGAGTCTAGGTACGCCTCGATCACGGCGGCGACCCCCTCGACCTCGGCGCTCGGGCAGACCCAGTCGGCCCGGTCGAGGAGGATCGGATTCGCGTCTGCGACCGCGATTCCGAACCCGGCCTCGTCGATCAACTCGATGTCGTTCTCGCCGTCACCAAAGGAGACGATGCGGTCGATCGAGGCTCCGAGGCGTTCGGCGACGAACGCGAGCCCTGTCCCTTTCGAGGCTGCCGGATTGCCCATCTCGAGGAGGTAGGGCAGGGAGGTCGTCAGGTAGACCTGGTCGGCCAGCTGTTCGGCCACCGCCGCCCGGAGAGCGGGAATGTCTGCGGGGTCGGCGACGACCGCGAGCTTCGTCGGCGGCTCCGCGAGCCACGTGACGAGATCGCCGACCTCTTCGACCGGGAGGTGCTGGAATGTTGCGTACCTGCGGGAGTAGTCGGTGTGCGTATCGACGTAGAGACGATCGTTGACATAGCAGTTGGGCGAGTGCCCGAGTGCCACGAGAAGACCGATGACGCTGCGCGCCGACTCGAGCGCGAGAGGCTCGTGGAGCAGGAACGTGCCGCTTGCAGGGTCGATGACTGCCGCACCCTGGTAACAGACGACAGGATCGTCGATCCCCGCCTGCTCGAGAAACGGTCGCACGGAGCGGAACATGCGCCCTGTTGCGATGATCACCGGGATTCCTGCGGCTCGCGATCGCGCGATCGCGGCACGCGTGCGGGGACGTAAGACCCCGTCACGCCCAACGAGCGTCCGGTCGAAATCGCAGGCAAACGCCTGAACGTCGTTCGGGAAGAAGGCGGGGAGTTTCAGCCGCCGGTGGACTCGGAGACGTACGCGGCGACGTCTGCGATCTGCTGGGCGGTGAGCGTCTCACCGAAGGCGGGCATCAGGCTCTTACCCTCTGTGACGCGGGTCACGACCAGCTCCGTTGACGGCTTCGACTCGTCGAGGTTCGGCCCCACAGCTCCGCTCGTGCCACTCGCTGCGAGGACGTGGCATGACCCGCACGATTGGCTTGTGAAGACCGCCTTGCCGGCGGCTGCGTCTCCCATGAGCTCCAGAGCCGGCAGGTCGCCCGTCGTCGTGGTCGTCGTCGGAAGCACGCCGACGACCTTGTCGGCAGTCGCTGTCGTTTCGGTGCCGTCCAGACAGCCGGCAGCTAGGAGGCCGAGGGCGAGCACGAGAACGAGGGCAACGAGGCGAGTCCTACGCATCAGTGTCCCAGTCTAACCAGGCGCGTCGGAACCGCGTAGGATGTACCCATGTTTGTCGGACGCTCGATGCACGAGCAGTGGCTGTCGAATGCCTATGTTCTCGGTGATGCTCCGGGCGGGACTGCCGTGTTCGTTGACAGCGGCGCCCCGCTCTTGTACCTCCTCGACCTCGTGGAGCGCGAGCAGCTGACGCCAACGCATCTGCTGCGGACACACTGCCATCGCGATCACGTTGAGCACGAGGAGGAGCTCTGCGCACGGTTCGGGATCCCGGTGGTCACGGGTGACCTCGTCACGGGTGGCCTGAGCGTGCGCGCGATCGCGCTTCCCGGTCATTCGGACGACGGACTGGCATTCGTCGTCAACGACGAGATCTGCTTCAGCGGGGACGTGCTCTTCAGGGACGCGGTCGGCGGCGGCCCGTCCGGTGTCGTCGAGCACTCCGTGATGGAGGGGCTGATGACGCTCCCGCCGGAGATTCGCGTTCTGCCCGGCCACACCGAGGAGACGACGATTGGGCGCGAGTGGGAGAGCAACCCGTTCGTCACCTACTGGCGCGGTGCGACGCCGTCGCTCGGTGAGACTGTCACGGTTGCGGGCGACGACGCCGAGCTCCTCGTCTGGTCTCCCGACTACGACGGCAACGGCAAGGCACTCGTGCGCTACCCCGACGGCCGCGAGGCGATCGTCGGCGGCTCGCGCGTTACGCGGAGCTAGAACCGTCAGGCGGTGGCCGGCTTCGGCCGGGCGCCGGGGTTGCGATACGGTGCCGGAGTGCGCCTGATCGTCGCCCGCTGCGAGGTCACCTACTCCGGCCGCCTCAACGCCGTCCTCCCGGAGGCGGTACGTCTGCTGATGCTGAAGTCCGACGGGTCGTTTCTCGTCCATGCGGACACGGGCGGCTTCAAGCCCCAGAACTGGATGACGCCGCCGACCGTGATCGAGCACGAGGGTGAGCCGCCCGAGCGGATCGTCGTGCGCAAGCGCGCCGGCAAGACAGAGGATCGCCTCGACATCCGCATCGTCGAGATCCTCAGCGACGTCGAGCACGACATGGGGGAGGCGGCCGCGCTCGCCAAGGACGGCGTCGAGCGCGACCTCCAGCTCGAGCTCGCGGGCCGCCCCGACGTCCTCGGTGAGGGGCTCCACCTCGTCGAGCGCGAGTGGCAGACCGACATCGGCCCGGTAGACCTGATGTGTCGTGACCGGGACGGTGCGTGGGTTGCGGTCGAGATCAAGCGAATCGCCACGATCGACGCCGTCGAGCAGCTCTGCCGCTACCTCGAGCGGATCCAGACGTTGCCAGGGATGGCCGCCTGTCGCGGCATCCTCGCGGGCCAGAAGGTCGTGAAGCAGGCGCGCACGCTCGCCGAATCGCGCGGGCTCGCGTGGGTCGAGGTCGATCTCGCCTCGTTGCGGGGCGAGAAGGAGCCCGAGCTGACGCTGTTCAGCGGCTGAAGCCGTACGTCCCCGAGCACCCGCCGGGCACCTCCCTTCCCCGAGCACCCGCCGGGTACCTCCCTTCCGCGAGCGACGGTTGACGAGCTGCCCGACGTAGATTATGGCCGTCGCCTACTCTACGACCCGAGGCTTCAACCGGAAGCCCCAAGCGATCGGAGGAAAGCACATGAAGAACCGCCCCCACCACCTGAGGCGACGACTTATCCTGGCCAGCGGAGTGCTCGTCGTCGCCGGGCTCGTCGCCGGTGGCATCGCCTACGCGACGATTCCGGAACTCCCCTACGGCAATATCAACGGCTGTTTCAAGAACTCGAACGGCGCTCTCCGTGTCATCGACCTGAGTGCCGGTGGCGCCTGTAGCGGCACGGAGGGCCCGCTTTCGTGGAGCCGCGGGTACGCGCAGGACGTCAGGCGAGCAGAGGTGTTCTTCTCCGAAGTGGATGGGGTCACCTACGAGCCGCTCGTCGGCTCGGCCCTGCTCGGTGGGCGCAACTGGCGGGGCGGATACGCCGTCACGGCGAAGACGGTCATCCACCCGAACACTTCCGTCCTGTCCGAGTGCAAGCTCGAGGCCTGGCGTGACGGCGACACCCCACCGTTCCGTCGCTATGTGGTCGACGAGAGCCGACAGGGACCGTCGAGTTTCGCGACACACATGTTGCAGGGGGTCGTCACGGGGCCGATCAGCGTGCAGCTGCTCTGTCGGGCCGGTGACAGCTGGAAAGCAGAGCACTCGACGATCATCGGCACCCAGGTCGGACAGTGGGCGCAGGTCGCTGCGACGAACGCCGACCCGGCAACCCCGTAGGGGCCTGAGCAGGAGCATTGGCGGTTGGAGGCGCCGGTGTCGGCGTCTCCAACCGCGACAGGAACTGCCAAACGGGCCAGCGTCCGTTGTGGACACTTGTGCCACCAAAGCGTACACTTCAGGATATGCGGATGGAAGTCGGCGTCAGAGAGCTACGCGAGAACCTGTCGGACTGGCTGGATCGTGCCGCAGCGGGCGAGGAGATCCTCGTCACGGAACGCGGGAAGCCGAAGGCGGTGCTGAGCGCTGCTGAGAACGCCTGGGACAGGATGGTGCGGGAGGGCAAGATCACGCCGCGAACGGGGACAGGCCCACCCGAGCTTCCGCGGCAACTCGAGATGCTCGGTGAAGGACCGACGCTCAGTGACTACCTGATGTGGCACCGTGGCAGGATCCCGTGGCCCGGCCCCGGCCCCGAACCGGGGACAGAGGACGATGGAGGGTGATCGTCTACGCCGACTCGTCGGCTCTCGTCAAGCTGTTTCTCGACGAGCGCGACTCTGATATCGCGCGCTCGATGTGGGGTAGCGGGGTGTCTCTGGCGACGAGCCGGGTCTCGCACGCCGAACTTGCCTGTGCACTTGCTTCGGCGGTCCACAGTAGCCGCGATCGCCGCGGGGAGGTCGATTCCGATGTGGTCGACGGAGAGTTCCTACGGCGGAGTGCGACCTTCGTCGAGGTCGACGAAGACCTCGCGAGGAAGGCAGCGGTGTTCGGCGTACGGCACGGTCTCAGTGGGCTCGACGCGATCCATGTCGCGAGCGCGATGACGTTCGCTGACTTCGCACCGGTCTTCGTCTCCTGGGATGAGCGTCAGCGCCGCGCCGCGGCAGCTGAAGGCCTTGCCGTCTATCCCGAAGAGACGACGACTGCTGCCTTGAGATAGTCGGGCGGCGGGTCGGCGAGCAACCCGGCCACTCCTTCGAGCCCGACCTGGTGCGTGATCAGCCGCTCGAACGGATACGCGCCGCTGCCGAGGAACGCGAGCGCCGTGCGCACGTGGCGTGGCGCGTGATGGAAGGCGCCGCGCAGCGTCACTTCCTCGTAGTGGATGCGGAACGGGTCTACGGCGACTCTCGCCTCGCGAGGAAGACCGCCGAAGGCGAGGACAGTGCCGCCGGGTCGAACGAGCCCGAGCGCGAGCTGCCACGCCTCGGCGGTGCCGGCCGCCTCGATCACGATGTCGGCGCCTTCGCCGGTGCCCGTCTCGGCGCCGAAGAGCGGCGCGAGCGCGCGCCGTTCGGGGCGTGACCCGACTCCGACGGGCCAGCCGCCGGCGTCCGCGACGCAGGCGCACAGCATCAGTCCGATCGGGCCGAGCCCGATCACGGCGACGGTGTCGCCCGCGGAAACTCCAGCCTTCTCGACGCCGTGGAAGCAGCAGGCGAGCGGCTCGACCATCGCGGCGACCTCGGGTGGCATGCCGGGTGGGACGGGGAGGAGGTTCGTGCGCGCGATTCGCTCGGGAACGAGGATGAACTCGGCGTAGGCGCCGTTGAGGAGGGGGAAGAGGTTCTGGCAGAGGGTCTCCTGGTCGCGCAGGCAGGGCGCGCATGTGCCGCAGGGCGCGGAGTTGGCCGCGACGACGCGGCGTCCGGTGGCGGTGTCGACGCCGCAGAACTCGTGGCCGAACGGGCTCGGCGGCGGCCCGAGGAGGACGGGGTGTCCGCGGCGGAAGGCTTTCAGGTCGGTGCCGTCGGTGAGCGCGACCTCGACCTGAACGAGCACGTCGCCCTCGTTCGTGGCCTCGGGCCGTGGCACATCCTCGAGCCGCAGGTCGCCTGGGCCGTGGAAGACGAGAGCTCTCACGGGCACTCCGCTCCGGCGCCTGGCTGAAGCCAGGCGCCAGTCTGCGCGGGACGCCTGACAGCTGCTCTCGCTTGCGCCACGCGCCTGGCTGCTGCTCTCGC
>SHVL01000096.1 GCA_009694305.1 Thermoleophilia bacterium | reverse complement strand
CTTGCGGCGCGACTCAGACTCGACGGCTTCGACGCGGAGGCGATCCAGGAGATGCGGGATGCCGCCCTTGCCGAGGTGGACGCGGGCCTCGCCGAGGCGGAGCAGGCACCGGCACCCGATCCCGCAGCGCTCCAGGACGGCGTCTACGCGGCTCCACCGTTCTAGCCGGAGACCTACGTCGGTAGAAGGCCGCGCAGGACGAGGTCGATCAGTACGGCCCGTGCGCGGGCCGCATCCCAGGCGTATGCACGACGGAGATGGCGGTAGGTTCGGTCGATCACGTTGACGAGGACGGTTGCCGTCTCCTCTACCTCGACCGGCCTGACCGAGCCGTCCGCGATCCCGTCTGCGAGCAGTCGCTCGATCGGGTCGATGTACCCCTCGCGGGAGCGCACCTCGCCGTCGGACTCGTGGAAGAACTCCCTGTCGGACTCCTCGTCGAGTGCCACCAGGAACGAAAGGTGATTCTCCGTCACCTCGCAGACCGCAACGAGCATCGCCTCGAGTCGTTGCGCCCCCGTACCACGACCCGTCACCGCCGGCCACAGCGCCGTCCTGAACTCGTCCTCGTAGGCGCGCGCGAGGAGTGCGAAGATCTCGTCCCGGCCTAGGCCACGCCGATGCAGCGTCGTACGCGAAACGCCGGCCTCCTGCGCGATGCGCGTGAGCGTGGCCGACTGCCAGCCGCCCGCTGCAATTGCGCGACGGGCACCCTCGATCACGCGCTCCTCTGTAGTCTCGACCTGTGCCATCGTGATGGAACGATACAGTTGCACAAACGGTACAGCAATGTCACACTGTCGAAACAGTATCCAGAGTCGAACCCGCTGTGGGTCGGCGACCCCAAGGAGGCCAAGCAATGCCGATGATCGAGGTCAAGCTGTACGACCGCCGCGTCACCGAGGAGTCCGTGCCAAAGATGATCGAGGCTCTCACGCAAGCGCTCGCCGAGTCGAGCGGTGCCGCACCGGAGCACATCCAGGTCGTCATCCAGGGTGTCGAACCCAGCCACTGGGGCATCGGCGGGAAGCAGCAGTCGTGAGCCGGCGCGGGGGAGGTTCGAGGTGATGGCCGAAGTTCTGATACCGGCATCTCCGTCCGAGGCGGTGTCACTCTACGGCGACGGAGCCGGGACGACCGTGATCGCTGGCGGAACGGTGGTCATGCCGGAGATCACCTACGGGAGACTCACCCCGGGCCGTGTGCTCCTGCTCTCGAACGCCGGGCTCGACGGGGTGACGATCGACGGCACCACGATCACGCTCGGAGCGACGACCCGGATCGACACACTTGCTGCCCTCGGGGATCAGGTCGCAGCACTCGCGACCTGCGCCGACAACATCGCCGACGGCGAAATTCGAGGCCAGGCAACGGTCGGAGGCAACCTCTGCGTCAGCCAGGGGCCCGAGGCGCCGCGCGGCGACCTTCAGGGCGTCCTGCTCGCACTCGATGCGACCGTACGCTCGGCGGGTGCCGACGGAGAGCGGACGGAGGCGATCGAGGAGTTCCTCTCACACAGGGCCGGCCGCCTCGTCCTCGACGTCAGCTTCGAGCGGCCGTCAGCGTCGGCCTTCTCGGCGCTCGACTATCCCCACACGCACGAGTACACCGTGCTGGCAGTCACCGGTGTCCGTGCCGCCGACGGCACGATCCGACTCGCAGCCACCGGCCTCGCCGGAACGGCCTCGCGTCTGCATGCAGCAGAGGCCCTGGCCTCTGATCCCACCGCAGCCGGAGCCGCCGCCGTTGGCGACTGCTCGTTTGCCGACGACGCACTCGCATCTGCCTGGTATCGAGAGCAGACCCTACCCGTGCTCGTTCGGCGCGTTCTCAACCAGCTAGAGGAGTCAGCATGAACCTCACGGTCAACGGTGTAGACACCACAATCGAGAGCGGGCCGCTGACGAGCCTGCTCGACGTGCTGCGCGAGGAGCTGGGAATCACGAGCGCGAAAGCGGGCTGTGAGCAGGGTGGGTGTGGCGCCTGCACCGTGCTCGTCAACGGCGCCTCGCGGCGGTCCTGCCTGACCCCTGTCGCATCGATCGACGGCGCCGCCGTCACGACCGTCGAAGGGCTCGGCTCACCGGAGCACATGTCACCTGTCCAGCAGGCGTTCACGCATCACTACGCAGCGCAGTGCGGCTTCTGCACCTCGGGAATGATGATGGCCGCCCAGGCATACATCGAAGGCGGCGGGAGCGACGACCACGAGGCGATCCAGGAAGCGCTGGGCGGCCACGTGTGCCGGTGCACCGGCTACGTCAAGATCATCGACGCCGTTGCTGCAGTGGCACGCGGCGAGTCGTTCGACCTCTCCGTCACGGCTGCGGGTACGGCGATGACGAACATAGGAGGTATGGCATGAAAGCGGTCGGCGCGCGCGTCCCCCGCTACGACGGCATCGCCCACGCGACCGGCCGAACGGTCTTCGTGGACGACGTCCGGATCCCTGGCACGCTCTGGGTGAAGGCCTTCCGGTCTCCCGTGCACAACGCCATGATGACGAACCTCGACACGAGCAAGGCCGAGGCGATGAAGGGCGTGCACGTGATCACCTCGGAGAGCGTTCCACTGCTCGAGTACGGCCATCTGTCGGCTCTCGGAATCCCAGCCGACGAGCCGCTGCTCGCGAAGGACGAGGTCAGGTACCTCGGCCAGCCGATCGCGGTCGTCGCCGCTCCCAGCGAGGAAGCCGCGATGGCGGCCGTGGCTGCGATCACGGCCGACTTCGAAGAACAGCCTGCGCTCTTCGATGTCCGCAAGGCCTTCGACGCAGATGCCCCCGTGATCCACGACAAGGGCAACTGGTACACCCACTTCGAGGACGAGATGGATCGACGCCAGATCCGCAAGGGCAACATCGAGGAGGCGTTCGACAGGGCCGACCTGATCGTCCAGGGTGTCTATCGTCCCGCGGCAATCGAGCATGCGCCGATCGAGACGCAGGTCTGTCAGGTCGTGCCCGAGGCCAACGGCAGGCTGACGATCTATTCCTGCACGCAGGCGCTGTACTTCTCGATGGGCGTCGTCGCCGCACACCTACAGCTGCCGCTGAACAAGCTGAAGGTCGTCGGCGGAACGGTCGGCGGCGGCTTCGGCGGCAAGGTGGACACGGCAACGGAGACGATGTGTGCGCTGCTCGCGCAGAAGTCGGGCAAGCCGGTGAAGTGGCGCTGGACGCGGGAGGAGGAGTTCCTCTGCTCGTCCACGCGAGCTCCGTGGCACATGGAGGTGGCGGACGCGGTCACGAAGGACGGTTGGATCCTCGGCCGCAAGATGCTGACGCTGCACGACGCCGGTGCGTACTCGCGGTTCTCGCCCTACGGTCTGACGAAGCACAGCTTCCATCACACGGGCGCGTACTCGATCCCGAACCTCGAGTTCAACGGCTACGTCGTCTACACGAACCGCACGCCGACAACCGCCATGCGGGGATTCGGTGTCACCTCGGTCTCGTTTGCGACCGAGACGCACATGAGCCGGATCGCGCTCGAGCTCGGAATCGACCCGTTCGAGCTGAGGCTGAAGAACGCGAACCGGATCGGCGACACGTCGCCGAACCAGATCCCCTACACCGACCCCTCGACGGTGCCGACGATTCTCGCGATCGCCGATGCAGTCGGGCACGACCTGACGCCGGAGTACGCCGGGATGACGCCCGCACCACGGTCGGGCGATCTCCTTCCGGAGCACCTCGTCGGCCAACTCGGAAACCCGGAGGCCCACTGATGGCAGTCAAGACCGGCCGCGGCTTCGCGGCGATCGAGTACCCCACGGGGATGAACCAGAACGGCGACCCGTCGCAGGCGTGGATCAAGGTCAAGCCGGACGGCCGGATTGACGTGTTCGCGGGAACGTCCGACATCGGCAACGGCTCGAAGACGATCCAGTCCCAGATCGTGGCCGAGACGATCGGCGTGCCCTACGAGTGGATCACCTACGACAACTCGAACACCGACTCGTCGCCTGTCTGTACGGGGACGTTCGCCTCACGGGCAACGTTCGTCGCGGGCAAGGCGGTCGAGAAGGCGGCCGAGAACGTCCGCCAGAAGATCCTCGAGATCGCGGGCAAGGAGCTCGAGATCGACCCGTCCGACCTCGAGATCATCGACGGCGAAGTGATCGCGAAGGGAGCGCCGCAGAAGAAGATCAGCGTTCCCGACGTGGCTGCCGCCGCGACCTGGGGCTACGGGGAGCTGATCACCGGCACCGGAGCACAGCTGAAGCCGTACGCGACGATCGTGGAGCCGGAGACGGGCAAGGTAGACCTGCCTCCGCACTCGGCGATCTCGTATGCCTCGTGCGCTGCCGAGGTGGAGGTGGACGACGAGACCGGGACGGTCACCGTGACGCGCCTCTGGCAGTGTTACGACGTCGGCAAGGCGATCAACCCGACGCTCGTGGAGGGACAGATCGAGGGCGGCGCCGTGCAGGGACTCGGCCTCGGCATCCTCGAGAACTGCTATCCGTACTACCCGTCGGTCGAGCATCGCGGCGGACAGTTCGGTGCGTATCTCGTCCCCGGCATGGTCGATCTCCCGCAGATCGACACGCTGATCATCGAGAACCCCTCGTCCGACGGGCCCTATGGCGCCAAGGGAATCGGTGAGATGGCAAACAACGCCCAGCCTCCTGCGATTGCAACCGCCGTCTTCGATGCGGTCGGCGTGTGGGTGACCGAGTTACCGATCACGCCCGAGCGGGTGCTACGTGCCCTGCAGGAGAAGGCCGCCGGCGGAGGCGCGCCGAAACGTGACGGCAAGACCGTCATCTTCGACAGCAACCTGTCGGTGAACACCGTCGGCACCGGGATCGCGTTCGGGGCCGCCGCCTAGTGACCGGCAGAACCTAGTGGCTGATTCGCCCTTTCGCTCGTTTAACGGAGAAGACCCCTTCCCCATCTTCCCCGGGGTAGGGGTCGATCCGATTGCAGGCGACCAGGTGTTCCTCGGCCGCGTCACCTACGAACCGGGAACGACGGTGAAGCGGCACAGCCACGCGCACACCGAGCAGGCGATGATCGTGCTCGAGGGATCGCTCGCGATGACGATCGGTGCGCAGACACGGCAGATGGGGCCCGGTGACGCCTGCGTCGTCAACCGCGGCGTCGAGCACGAGTTGTTCTCGGCGGACGGCGTCATCTTCATCGAGGCCCTCGCACCTGTGCCGCTCGACCACATCGGCAACCCGGAGCGCGACCTCGTGCTCGGCGACCTGAACGGGTCGCTGCACGTCGAGCG
>SHVL01000029.1 GCA_009694305.1 Thermoleophilia bacterium | reverse complement strand
CGGGGCCCGCGTCGTCGTACGGTGTCATTGCCGTGGCATTCAAGGCGTATATCTCCTACATCAATGCCAGTAGAGGGCCTGACAAGAAGCGGGGCGTCGGTGGACGTCAGATCAACTTCAGGTACTACGACGACGGGTACAACCCGGCCACGAGCATCCAGAATGCCCGCCAACTCGTCGAGCAGGACAAGGTGTTCGCTGTCGTCGGGGCGCTCGGAACCAATGTCAACCTGGCAGTCAGGCCGTACCTCAATGCCCAGAAAGTCCCTCAGCTCTTTGCCGCAACCGGCGCTACGACGTTCGGTCGAGACACAAAGCAGTGGCCCTGGACGATCGGGTATCAGCCGAGCTACAGCTTCGAGGGCAAGATATACGGAACGAAGATTGCGAGGAACAGCCCGAATGCGAAGATCGCCGTTCTCTACCAGAACGACAATTTCGGCGAAGATCTCCTGCAGGGTCTCGAGGACGGCCTCGGAGACAAGGCGTCGAATATCGTCGGCAAGGAGTCCTACGAGGTGACGGCGCCCGACGTGAAGAGCCAGATCGCAAAACTCCGTGCAACGGGGGCGAGTATCTTCTTGATCTTCGCGACACCGAAGTTCGCAATCCAGGCATACGCGATTGCGAACGCGTTGAAGTGGTCGCCGGCGGTTATCTACACGACCGGAGTCACTGCCACGACCGTCGTCCTGTCTCTGGCCCAGAAAGCCGGCGGTGGAGACCTCGTCAACCGCACCCTCACCTACCAGTACGCCAAGGACCCGGCCAATCCCTTGTGGGACAACGACGAGGCAATGATTCTCTACCGGAAGGTGCTGGCGAAGTACGCCCCTGCGCTCGATCCCAAGAACTCATTCAGTCTCTACGGCGTCGCTACGGCCCACGCATTCGTTCAGCTCCTCAGGAAAGCCGGGCCCAATCCGACGCGAGCGGGCCTGATGAAGTCCGTGCGGTCATGGAGCGAGAAGAACCCGTTTCTGCTCCCGGGTAACCTTCAGAAGACGGGGCCGGGTGACCAGTTCCCGATCAGCTGCGTCCAGATAGCAAGGTTCACGGACGGCACGCTCTCGCGGGTGTCGCAGCTCCAGTGCGACACGCCGGCACGCTGACTCGTTGAGCTCGCGGGGGAGTGTGGCCCGGGTGGGTCTCACTCCCCCGCGGTTCGCACGACACGGCTTGCGGTAGCTCCGGTTGGCATCTCGCGCGCGGCTCTAGCCGTAGCGCTCGAGGTATTTCGGGCTCGCGACGACGAGCTTCGCCGCCACCTCGAGCTTCAGCCGCGGGAGGTCGTCTTCGTGGATGTCACCGGCGCGGATCCGGCGGGCCGTCTCGTAGTCGCGCTCGACCGGGCCCGGAGCCTCGCGCTCGACGATGGAAAGTGCGTTCATCGCGACCAGCGTGCGGAACCGGAGCCGGTGGTCGTCGAGCATCGGCAGGATCTCGGCTTCGAGGAACTCGCGCACGGCTGCCGCAAGCTCTGCGGCTGTCGGGCGGTCGGTTCCGCCGTTCGGGCTCATCCGGCCCTCTCGATCAGGTCGAGCAGCTCGTACTCCATCTCGGCTGCGAGCCTGCCGAGGACAGCGAGCTCGATGTTGCGCTCCTCGCCACGAAGGTGGCGGCGGGCCTGGGTGAGAGAGCCGATCGCCCACTTGCAGTTGCCGAGCACTTCCCAGACGAGCAGCTCCTCCGGGGGGATAGAGATGCCGGTCAGCTCGGCGTAGCGGTCGAGGAACGGTTCGGGGTCGCCGATGCCGGCGAGCCGCTTTGCATCGTTGCCAAACCGCCATGCCCGGACGAGCGGCCACGCGAGGTCTTCCGCCGGATCCGCCAGATGCGCGAACTCCCAGTCGAGAACGGCCACGATCCCCAGATCGTCCACCATCAGGTTGCCGACCCGGAAGTCACCGTGACTGACGACGTGAGGGCGCGCGAGCGGGAGTCGCTCCCGGCACCAGGCGAGCCCGAGCTCGATGGCCGGATGCGGCTCGTCAACCGAGTCGAGCTCCGCGTAGAGCCTCTGCCAGAGATCGCCACCCGAGAGGAACGGGAGGGCGGTCGGCAGGATCGCGTGGATCTTTGCCAGTTGCTCCGCCATCTGCGTGTCGAGGCCGACAGGGGGGTTCCTGACGATTCGCCGGCCGATCGTCTCGCCGCGGACGAACTCCATCGTGAAGGCCTCGCGCCCGTCGAGATCACCGAGATACTCGAGCGGTTCCGGCACCAGCACCCCGGCGGCTCGGGCAGCGACGAGTACGTCGAACTCCCGGCGCAGCGAGAGTGAATCGAGGTGGATCGCTCCGCCGCCCGCGCGGCGAAGCAGCACCTCCCTGCCGTCGGCGGTCGTGACGGCCCAGGCCTCCTTCGAGGCACCTCCTGCGCGTTGCGTGGCCTGCGTCACGGGCGAGCCGAGTGCCGCGGCCACTGCCTCGCCGAGCGTCTCGTTCACCCCGCGAGTTCCGCGAGCGCCTGCAGTGCCTCGGGCTGTTGCGCCTGCAGGACGAGCGTCGTCGCACCACTCTCTTGCCAGGCCGCCAGCCGGTCGGCGATGCGAGAGCGGTCACCGACCAGCGCGATCTCGTCTACGAGCGCGTCGGGGACGGCCGCCGCAGCCTCCTGCTTGCGTCCCTCGAGAAAATGATCCTGGATCTCGGTCGCCTCGTCCTCGAAGCCGTAGCGCCGGGCAAGGCGGTTGTAGAAGTTCTGCCCACGGGAGCCCATGCCGCCCACGTAGAGCGCCAGAGTCGGCTTGAGCGCATCGCGGCACGCCTGGAGATCGTCGCCCATCACCACCGGCACGAGGGGTGCGAGATCCCAGTCGGCCGGACGTCCACCACGTACGGCGAACCCCTCCTCGAGCGCGGGGCCGTGGACGGCGGGCGCGCGCTCGGGCGAGAAGAAGATCGGCAGCCAGCCGTCGGCGATCTCTGCCGCGAGAGCGACGTTCTTCGGGCCGATCGCCGCAAGGTAGATCGGTACCTCGCGCCGGACGGGATGGATGATGATCTTCAGTGGCCTGCCGAGGCCCGTCGCACCCGGACCGCTGTAGGGAATGTCGTAGTGCTCGCCATGATGCTCGAGCGGCTTTTCGCGGAGCAGGATCGTACGCACGATCTCCACGTACTCGCGCGTCCGCACGAGGGGCTTGCCCCAGGGCTGGCCATGCCAGCCCTCGGCGACCTGCGGGCCCGAGGTACCGAGACCGAGCAATACACGGCCGCCGGAGAGGATGTCGAGCGTCGCGACCGTCGTCGCCGTAGCGGCAGGCGAACGCGCCGGCATCTGCATGATCCCGCTCCCGACCCTGATCCGCTCCGTCGTCGCTGCGACCCAGGCCATCGGCGTCACCGCGTCGGTACCGTAAGCTTCGGATGTCCAGACGGAGTGGAACCCGAGCCGGTCGGCCTCCTGCGCGAGCGCGATGCCGCCGATCGGGTCGTCGTACCCGAGTTGCAGAGCGAGCCGCATGTGAGCGATCCTACCGGTGTGAGCGCATCACTCTTCCCTGACGGGTACGTCGAGACGCGGGCGCGATACCGCTCGTTTGTGGAGAAGCACGTGATCCCGGCCGAGGGTGCGCTGGGCCGGGAGGACGACGATGCCTTCCGGCTGATTGCTGCGCTGCAGCAGCAGGCTCGCGAGGCCGGTCTGTGGGCGCCTCACATGCCTGCTTCGGTGGGAGGCACCGGCGAGGGATTTCTCTACTACGCCTGCATGAACGAGGCGATCGGGCGCTCCTACTGGGCGCAGCTCGTCTTTGGCTGTCAGGCACCCGACGCCGGCAACGCCGAGATTCTGCACCTGCTCGGAACCCCGGCGCAGAAGGAGCAGTTCCTCGAGCCGCTCATCGCCGGACGTGCGCGGTCGTTCTTCTCGATGACCGAACCGGACGTGGCGGGATCCGACCCGAGGCTGCTGCGCACCCGGGCCGTCGTGGACGGGGACGACTGGGTCGTGGACGGCCTCAAATGGTTTTCCACCGGCGCAGAAGGATCGAGCTTCGGCATCGTCTTCGCGATCACCGACCCGGATGCCGACACCTACGAGCGCGGCACGATGATCCTCGTGCCGACCGACACGCCGGGACTCGAGGTCGTACGCCCTCTCTCGGTCATGGGACACGAGGGTCGGGCCTGGAACACCCATTGTGAAGTCCGCTACAGCGGCGTTCGGGTTCCGTTGGCGAACACGCTCGGCGGGCGTGGCGACGCGTTCAGAATCGCCCAGCAGCGTCTCGGCCCCGGCCGTATCCATCACGTCATGCGCTGGCTCGGCCAGATGCAACGGGCCTTCGACCTGATGTGCGCCTACTCGCTCGGACGCGAGGCGTTCGGGGGGCCGCTCGCCGACAAGCAGACCGTACAGAACTGGATCGCCGACTCGGCCGCAGGGATCCAGGCGTGTCGTCTGCTGACGATGGACACCGCCCGCAAGATCGACGAGGGCTCGGAGGCGCGTGTCGAGGTCTCGATGCTCAAGTTCTACGCGGCAGGCGTGCTGAACGACGTGATCGATCGTGCCATCCAGGTGCACGGCGCCCGGGGTCTCACCGACGAGACGCCGCTCGCGCAGATGGCTCTCCACGCACGCGCCGGGCGGATCTACGACGGCCCCGACGAGGTGCACCGCATGGTCGTCGCCCGCCGTGTCCTCAAGAGCTATTCCGCCGGCGACGGCTGGCAGTTCACCTGATCGTCCTGCCCTGCCTCTCGGGTCGTTGACGGGCTCAGCGCCCCGTGAAGTGCGGCTCGCGCTTCTCCACGAACGCCGCGACGCCCTCCTGCCCGTCCTCGCTCAGGAGGCAGCGGCGGAAACCGTCGGCCTCGCGTAGCAGTCCCTCCTCGAGGGAGAGGTCGCGTGTCGTGAGTGAGAGCTCCCTGAGCACGGCGACGGCGTGCGGCGAGCGGGCCGCGAAGGTTGCGGCAACCGCGGTCGCCGCCGGGATCAGGTCGTCGAGGGGAACCACCTTCTCGACGAGTCCCCAGTCGTAGGCGGTCGCCGCGTCGATGAACTCGCCACCGAGGTTGAGGAGGTTCGCGCGTCCGACGCCGACGAGCCGCGGCAGCCGCTGCGTTCCACCACCTCCGGGGATCAGCCCGAGTTTCACCTCCGGCTGGCCGAACATCGCGTTGTCGGCACAGATCCGGACGTCGCAGCACATCGCAAGCTCGAGGCCGCCGCCGAGGCAGAAGCCCTTGATCGCCGCGACGACCGGTGTCCGCGCCGCGTCCATCCGGTGTCCGAGAGAGTGGATTCCGCGCGCCGCTCCACCCTCACCGCCGCCGCTCTCGCGCAGGGCCGGGAACTCCTTGATGTCGGCTCCGGCGACGAAAGCCCGCTCACCTGCGCCACGGAGGACGATCGCCCGGGTTGCGTCGTCGCCGTCGAGCCGGCCGAGTTCTGCCTGGAGCTCCTGTACGAGGGCAGAGGAAAGCGCGTTCAACGGAGGGTTGTCAATCGTGACGAGGGCGACTGCGCCCTCGTGCTCGGTGCTGATGAACGTTGCCAACAGATCTCCTTTGTGGACGTTACGAGAAGCGTTCTCTCAGAGCAGTTTTGCGGAACTTGCCGACCGCTGTCTTCGGGATCTCGTCGATCACCTCGAAGCGCTCCGGCAGCCACCACTTCGCAAAGTGCGGGGCAAGGAACGCACGCAGCTCTTCCGCGTCGGCCGACCGGCCCTCGCGGAAGACGACGACGGCGAGTGGACGCTCTGTCCACTTCTCGTCGGGCACGGCGATCACCGCCGCCTCGAGCACGGCGGGATGCCCCATCAGAGTATTCTCGAGGGCGACCGTCGAGATCCACTCACCGCCCGACTTGACGAGATCCTTGGAGCGGTCCTGGATCTGGACGTATCCGTCGGAGTGGATCGTGACGATGTCGCCTGTCCTGAACCAGCCGTCGTCCGTCCAGCCGTCGTCGGTGTCGGGAGAGTCGTGGTAGGCCGAGGCGATCGAGGGGCCGCGCACCTCGAGCTCGCCCAGAGCAACACCGTTCCAGTCGATGAAGCCGTCCTCGCCGCGACCCCTGATCTCGACGAACGGGATCGGAGGCCCCTGGAGCGCTCGCCTGTCGTATGCCTCCTGCGGTGCGAGGCCGGCCTCCTGACCGCGGACGCCGGAGACCGTGCCCAACGGGCACATCTCGGTCATCCCCCAGCCGTGTGTGATGTGGAGACCATGCCGCTCGCCGAATGCCTCGATCATCGCGCGTGGTGGTGCTGCGCCGCCGATCATCATCGTCCGCATCGCCGAGAGGTCCCAGCGGTCGGGCTCGGCGTCGAGGGCCTGCAGGATGCCCATCCAGATGGTCGGCACACCGGCGCTGATGGTTACCTTTTCGCTCTCGAACGCGTCGAGCAGCGAGGGTGCATCGAGATGCTGCCCCGGATAGACGTGCTTGACCCCGGCGAGAATCGACGAGAAGGGGAAGCACCAGGCGTTGGCGTGAAACATCGGCACCACAGGGAGGCAGACGTCGTCGCAGGCCATCGCGATTGACGAGGTCAGGGTCAGCGCGTGGATTGCGATGGCCCGGTGGGAGTAGACGACCCCCTTCGGCCGGCCCGTTGTCCCGCTCGTGTAACACATCGCCGCCGCAGCCCGTTCGTCGATGTCCCGGTCGCGCCAGTCGGCCGCGTTCTGCGTTGCGAGGAGTTCCTCGTAGTCGATCGTGCCATCGGGTGTCGGCCCCGCACCGATTGCGATCACGTGCTCGAAGCCGACACGGTCCCTGAATGGCTCGACGAGCGGCCACAGCACCTTGTCTGCGATCAGGACGCGGGCGCCGCCGTGGGTTGCGATGTAGGTCAGGTCGTCGGGATGGAGCCGGATGTTGAGTGTGTGGGTGACGAACCCGCCCACGGGGGCGCCGATGTATGTCTCGAGATGCTCGTGATGGTTCCAGGCAAAGGTGCACACGCGGTCACCGTCAACGAGCCCGAGCTCGTTGCGGAGTGCCAGCGCGAGCTGTTTTGTCCGGCGGCCGAAGTCGGCATACGTGGTGCGATGCCAGCTCCTGTCCGGCAGCCGGCTGACGATCTCTCTGTCACCGAACAGCTGCTCCCCGCGACGCAGGATCGCCGGCACGTTCAGCTGGTAGTCCATCATCAGGCCGTCCATCAGATCCCTCTTCCGAGGAGGTGTTCTGCGATCTCGGCGCGGAGCCGTTCGCTCGATGCCTCCCAGGACTGGATCCCGAGTGCCCGCTTGTAGAGCCGGTGCAGGACGTGCTCCCAGGTGAAGCCGATGCCGCCGTGCACCTGGATCGAACGCTCACAGGCGGCGACGGCGGCTTCCGCGCAATGGGATTTTGCCGCCGCCGCCGCTATCGCCGCCCTCGGGTCGTCGGTCGCGATGCACCAGGCGGCAAAGAGCGCGAGCGACCGACCGAGATCGAGCGCGAGCAGCGTCGTTGCGAGCGGGTGGGCGACCGCCTGGTAGGTGCCGATCGGCTTGCCGAACTGCAGGCGCTGTCCGGCGTGGTCAACGGCAAGCTCGAGTGCGCGTGCTCCCACCCCGCACGCCTCGAGCGAGAGCGCCGTCAACGAGCGAGTCCGGAGCCGTGGAAGCACCTCGGAGCCTGAGAGTCGCCGGCCTGCCTCGCCACCCGACACGACCCCGAGCGGCCGTGTCATGTCGTTTGTCTGCAGCACTTCCCGATCGGCCCCGACGAGCTCCCAGATCGAGTCACCGCCGACGTACGCGACCCGCGTTGCCGAATCGAGATCGGTGACGAGCGGCCCGGTCGCGAGCGTCCAGCTCGCTTCGCCGCGCGCCACCTCGGCCCGGAGGTCGGCCGGGAGCGCCGGCAGGACGACCGCAACGGTAGACCAGTACGGTGCGTGGGTCAGTGCGCGTCCCATCTCCTCGAACAGGACAGCCTCCTCGAGAAAGCCGAGACCGGCGCCGCCGTCGGCTTCCGGCACGGACACGCCCGTCCACCCGAGCGCCGCGAGCTCGGCCCACGACGGCTGCGGGTGGTCGGCGAGATACCCGCGCGCCCCGGCGCGGAGCTCCTCCTGCTCGGGGGTGGACGAGAAGTCCACTAGCGCGACCTCGGGAGGCCGAGCACGCGCTCGGCGAGGATGTTTCGCAGGATCTCCGACGTGCCGGCCTCGATTGTGTTGCCCCTGCTGCGCAGCTGGAGGTGTTGCCAGTAGCCGCCGTAGGGGGCGTTTCCTTCGAGGAGTTGTGCGTCCGGCCCGAGCAGCTCGAGCGCGAGCTTCGTGATGCGCTGATTCGCCTCCGACCACTGCAGCTTCAGGAGCGACCCTTCGGGCCCGGGTACTCCCGACTCGGGTGTAGAGAGGTGGCGGTAGGCCGTGTAGCGGAGCGCCTCCAGCTCGACCCATTCGCGTGCGATCGCATCGCGCTGGACGGGCGTTGCGCCACGGTCGCCTGCAAGCTCGATCAGCCTGCGCATCGTCACGCCGAGACCCGCAGCCAGCGAGAAGCCGAGCGTCCCTCGCTCGTGGAGTAGCGTCGTCATCGCAACCTCCCAGCCGTTACCGACCTCACCGAGGACGTTCTCGACAGGGACCTCGACGCCGGAGAAGAAGATCTCGTTGAACTCCGCCTCGCCGGTGAGCTGGCGCAGCGGCCGCACCTCGATGCCAGGTGAGGTCATCTCCACGAGCAGGCATGTGAGCCCTGCGTGCCGCTCCGACGCGGGGTCGCTGCGGGCGAGCAGAAGGCACCAGTCGGCGATGTGTGCGTAGGACGACCACACCTTCTGGCCGTTGACGACGAAGTGGGAGCCTTCGAGGCGAGCGCTCGTGGTGACCGCCGACAGGTCAGACCCTGCTTCGGGCTCGGAGAAACCCTGACACCAGATCTCGTCGGCCGAGAGGATCCGCTCGAGGCGGCTTGCCTTCTGGGGCTCGGTTCCGACCGCGATGATCGTGGGACCGACCATCCCGAGGCCGATCACCCCGAGATGCTGGGGCGCCCCGGCCCGGGCAAGCTCGTCGAAGAGGATCGCCTCGTAGCCCGAGGGCCTGCCACCCCCGCCGTGCTCGGTGGGCCAGGTGAGCCCGCTGTAGCCGGCGTCGTACAGCCTTCGACTCCAGTTCCGTCGTTCAGCGTCTCGATGTGCCTCCTCCTCCGCCGCCTCCTCCGCCTCCTCCTCTGCCACGTCGGCCGCAGGGGCCGGCCGGTTCTCGCCGAGCCAGGCGCGCAGGCCGCTGCGGAACAGCTCCTCGTCGGGCGTGTCACGGAGATCCACAGCTCGATCCTATGCGCGGACGCTCGACGGGGGACTCACCCTGGTCGTGCAACGCTCCGGTGGTGCTCACGCGGCAGCGGCTTTCAGCGGGATCCGGCCTCTCGGCCCTCCGCTGCGGTCGTCATCGCCCGGGGCGACGCGGCACAGTAGGCTCGGTAGCTCAGTGGCAGCATTGCTCTCGGTCGAGGAAATCACCCTGCGCTTCGGAGGCATCGTTGCGCTCGATGGTGTCTCGTTCGAGGTCGAGGCAGGACATATCGCGGGGCTGATCGGGCCAAACGGTGCGGGCAAGACGACGGCGTTCAACGTCATCACGCGGCTCTATGCCCCCGATCAGGGACGACTCGAGTTCGACGGCCGTTCGCTCCTCGAGACACCAGCCCACCGCATCGCCGAGCACGGTATCGCCCGCACGTTCCAGAACGTCAACCTGTTCACCTCGATGTCCGTGCTCGAGAACGTCCTCGTCGGAGGGCACCGGCTCGGCCGTGGGACGGGAGAGAAAGAGGCGCGGGCCATGCTCGAGTACGTGGGTCTCGGGGTGCGCGCCGGTGACCTCGCTGCCTCGCTGCCGTATGGGCTTCAGAAGCGGGTCGAGATCGCACGCGCGCTTGCCGCAAAACCGCGGCTCCTCCTGCTCGACGAGCCCGCAGGAGGACTGAACCACGAGGGGGTGGAGGAGCTCGGCGACTTCATCCTGCGGCTCCGAGACGATCACGAGCTGACGGTGTTGCTCGTCGAGCACCACATGGGTCTCGTCATGCGCATCTCCGACCACGTCAACGTCCTCGGTTCTGGCCGCAAGATCGCAGGCGGCACGCCGGCCGACGTGCGGGCGAACCCCGACGTGATCGAGGCGTATCTCGGAAGCGAGGCCGGCCCGTGACCGCGCTGCTCGAGCTCCACGCGGTCGAGGCACGGTACGGCCCCCTGCAGGCGCTCCGCGGGATCACGCTCGAGGTGCCCGAGGGCTCGATCGTCGCCGTGCTCGGCGCGAACGGTGCCGGCAAGACAACGACGCTGCGTGCCGTCTCGGGAATGGTGAAGCGTGACGGCGAGATCACCTTTGCCGGCAAGCCCCTGCGAGGGGGGCCCGAGGCCGCGGCGAGGGCAGGCATAGCCCATGTCCCGGAGGGGCGTGGCACGTTGACCGAGCTCTCGGTGATCGAGAACCTGAGACTTGGCGCCTACACCCGTCGCGGCCGGTCGGTGCGCGCCGACATCGAGCGGATGGCCGACTACTTCCCCTGGATTCCCGAGCGCGGCGACCAGACGGCGGGCACCCTGTCGGGCGGAGAGCAGCAGATGCTCGCGCTCGCGCGGGCCCTCATGAGCAGGCCGCGTCTCCTGATGCTCGACGAGCCCTCCGTGGGGCTCGCACCGTTGATCGTCAGAGAGATCTTCAGCATCATCTCTACCTTGAACGAGCAGGAGGGCCTGACCGTGCTCGTCGTCGAGCAGGACGTACGCATCGCCCTCGAGGTGGCGGCAACCGCATACGTGCTGGAGGTCGGAACGGTTGCGCTGTCGGGAACGAGCGCCGAACTGAGGGGAGACGAGGCCGTGCGGCGCAGCTACCTCGGCTACTGATGGCAGCGTTCTTCCAGCAGGTCGTCTCGGGCCTCGCCTCCGGATCGATCTACGGCGCGTTGGCGCTCTCGATCGTGCTGATCCACCGCGCCACGGGAGTGATCAACTTTGCCCAGGGCGAGATGGCGACGTTCTCGACGTACATCGCCTGGACGCTCGTCACCCATCACGGTTTCTCCTACTGGCCAGCGTTCGTGGTGGCCCTGGTCGTCTCGTTTCTGGGTGGCGTCGGCATCCACGAGGCAGTGATCCGACCTGTCGAGCGAGGGCCACGGATTCGCGTCGTGATCGTCACGATCGGCCTGCTACTGGTGTTGAACGGCCTGGTCACGTGGATCTGGTCGGGTGAGGTGCGTGCTGTACAGAGTCCCTTCCCGGCTCGTACGATCGACGTCGGCGGCGTTGCGATCTCCTGGCAGGACATCGGCACAATCGCCGTCTGTCTTCTGTCGGTTCTCGTCCTCGGGGCCTTCTTCCGTTGTACGAAGACCGGGTTGGCGATGCGCGCAGCGGCCACCAACCCGGCCGAGGCCCGACTCGTCGGCGTCAGGGTTTCGCGGATGCTGGCGGTCGGCTGGGGACTCGCTGCAGCCCTCGGGGCAGTCGCCGGCATGCTGACCGCTCCGAGCGTGTTCCTCAGCCCGAACATGATGCTGACGGTGCTCATCTACGCCTTCGCCGCAGCGGTGCTCGGCGGGATCGACTCGCCGGTCGGCGCGGTCGTCGGCGGGCTCTTGCTCGGTGTCGGCCTGAACCTGCTCGGGACGTACGTGGACTTCGTCGGCTCCGACCTCGGGTTGCCGGCGGCGCTTCTCGTCATTCTGGTCGTGCTGCTCGTTCGCCCTGCCGGCCTCTTCGGCAAGCCGCGCGTGAGGAAGGTCTGATGCGCCGCGAGCCGCTCCGAGCCCTGGCCCTCTTCGCCGCGCTTGCCGCAGTCGTCTTCGTGCTGCCCGCGTTCGTGAACGACTTCCGTGCCCAGCAGTTCGCCTACGTCGGCATCTACCTCGTCGCGTTGACCGGACTGAACATCCTGACGGGCTATGCGGGGCAGATCTCGCTCGGCCACGGAGCGTTCATGGCGATCGGAGGGTACACAGCATCGATCCTGATGATCGACCACGGTGTCAGAGATATCGCGACGATCCCCCTCGCGATCATCGTCACAGGCATCGCCGGTGTCCTCTTCGGCCTTCCGGCCGCCCGGCTCTCGGGTCTCTACCTCGCTCTCGCGACGTTTGCGATCGCCGTTGCTGCCCCTGCGACGATCAAGAGGTTCGAGGGGTTCACGGGCGGCGGGACAGGAGTGAACCTGTTCGGCATCCCGGAGCTGACAGCGTCGGATGCGCCGTTGCAGCTCTTCGGCTTCGAGCTCGACTTCAACAACTGGATCTACTACCTCTCGTGGACGATTGCGATAGCCGGCTACGTGCTCGCGTGGTTGATCCTGCGCGGGCGCACGGGACGCGCCTTCCGGGCCGTCCGTGACAGCGAGATAGCGGCGGTCTCGTCGGGCATCAGCCTCACGCGGACGAAGGTACTCGCGTTCGGGATCAGCGCCGCCTACGCGGGTGCTGCGGGGGCCCTGTTTGCCGTCGCCACCGCCTTCGTCAATCCCGACACGTTTCCGGTCACCCTGTCGATCTTCCTGCTCGTGGGCATCGTTGTCTCCGGCATCGGGTCGTTGCAGGGCCTCGTCGCGGGCGCCGTCTTCATCGTGTTCATGCCCCTGTGGGCACAGACCGTCTCGAAGTCGCCAGGAGCCCCTTTCGTCGTCTACGGTGGAGTGCTGATCGTTCTCGTTCTCGTGCTCCCCGGGGGCGTTGCGGGCCTGATCGCGAGCGCCCGACGCCTGACGCGGCGGCGGCAAGACTTTCCGAAGCCCTAACACTCAGCGGTTACCATCTCAAGGTGGCCTCGTCCGAAAACCGACTTCCACGTCTGCCGGGGAGAGCCCTGTTGTCGAGCCGGAAGCCTGGATCGACCTGTGTGGCGCTCATCGCCGCACTGGCGTTCAGTGTTACAGCGGCCGTTGCCGGCACCGTGCGCAGTGGGACGGAACCGGGTGTTGCTGTTGACTCGATCGTCCTCGGAGGAACGGCACCGTTGACCGGTGCGGCATCCCGGTACGCGGCGGTCGCTCGGGGTGCGTGGGCCTACTTCCAGTACGCGAACAACCGGGGTGGTGTCTACGGCCGCAAGATCCACTACCGGTACGTCGATGATGGAGACAACCCCGCGATTACCGTTACGGCTACACGACAACTGATCCAGCAGGACAAGGTCTTCGCGATCTTCAACTCGCCGGGTACCGCCACCAACCTGGCGGTGCGAGGTGAGCTGAACGGTGGCAAGGTGCCCCAGTTGTTCGTCGCATCGGGCGCGACGACGTGGGGACGGGACTACGGTCAGTACCCGTACACGAGCGGCTTCCAACCGACGTATCAGGCCGAGGGCTGGGTCTATGGCAAGTACCTCGCCCGGACAGCCTCGGGCTCCAGGGTCGCGGTGCTCTTCGAGAACGACGACTACGGCAAGGATCTTCTCGGTGGTCTCAAGCGCGGCCTCGAACGATCGAGGGTAAAGGTGATCGCAGCCGAGGCGTACGAGGTCACGTCAACCGATGTTGCGTCGCAGATCGCGAAGCTGAGAGCGTCGGGGGCGGACACGCTGGTTCTCTTCGCCACGCCGACCTTCGCGATCCAGGCGTACCAGGCCGCGAACAGGATCGGCTGGAAGCCGAAGCACGTGGTCACCAATGCCGCCGCCGCGGCATCGGCATCGATGCAAGCTGCATCGTTCGGCGGCCGAAACAGGCTGGTCAACGGCACGATCTCGATCCAGTTCCTCAGGGATCCGACCGATCTCAGGTCGAGGAAAGATCCCGCGACGGGACTCTACCGCAGGATCATGAAGCAGTACGCGCCGGGCGCGAACGCCGACGACCCCCTGTACGTCTACGGGATGGCGGCTGCCTGGACGGCGGTGGAGGCGCTGAAGAAGGCCGGCAAGGACCTGACCCGCGCGTCACTCGTCGCAGCGCTCGACACGTTCACGGCCATGGGGAATCCCTTCCTGCTCCCCGGTATCGTCGTGAAGACGGCAGGGAAGGATCACGACCCGATCGAGCAGATGCTCCTCCGGCGGTGGCAGAACGGCTCCTGGAAAGCGTTTGGCGGGCTCTGGGCGTACCCGGCCTCGTAGGTTGACGCAGAGCGCGGCGACGGTGGGAGCCGTGAGCCGTCCACGCTGCGCGCCGAACGGCTCTCGTCTATGATGGCCGCTCCGGCGCGAGGAGACCGCCCGGCGAACCGAGCACCGCGCCGATGACCCACCTCGTCTCCGAGATACTCGCCGCATCCACCGACGACCTCATGGCCGAGGCGCGGGGGCTGCGTCGTGGGCACCTCGTCACGTACTCGCCCAAGGTCTTCGTTCCGCTGACAACGCTGTGTCGCGATGTCTGCGGGTACTGCACGTTCGCGCGTCCGCCCCGGCGTGGCGAACGCGCGTATATGTCGTTGGACGACGTGCTCGAGGTCGCGCGCGCGGGCGCTGCCGCCGGCTGCACGGAGGCGCTCTTCACACTGGGCGACAGGCCCGAGTCGCGGTACCGCGTCGCGCGCGACGAGCTTGCCTCGCTCGGCTTCGCGAGCACCATCGAGTATCTCGCCCATTGCGCCGGAAGCGTGCTCGAAGAGACCGGGCTCCTGCCCCATCTGAACCCCGGTGTGATGAGCCGGCAGGAGCTCGAGCTGCTGCGCCCGGTGTCGGCGTCGATGGGAATCATGCTCGAGTCGGTCTCCGACCGGCTGTCCCGTCAAGGTGGGCCACACTGGGCCTCTCCCGACAAGGTGCCGGCCGTCCGGCTCGAGACGATGCGTCTCGCGGGCGAGCTCTCGATCCCGTTCACGAGCGGCATCCTGATCGGGATCGGGGAGACCCGTACCGAGCGTCTCGAGGCGCTGCTTGCCCTCAGGTCTCTCGGCGAGGAGTACGGCCACCTCGGCGAGGTGATCGTGCAGAACTTCCGCGCCAAGCCCGGAACGCGGATGGCCGACCATCCGGACGCAGCCTTCGACGAGCAACTCTGGACGATCGCCGCGGCGCGCGTCGTGCTCGGCTCCGGCTGGCATCTGCAGGCGCCGCCGAACCTCGCCTACGACGACTTCCCGCTCCTCCTCGATGCCGGGATCGACGACTGGGGCGGAGTCTCGCCGGTCACGGTCGATCACGTGAATCCCGAGGCACCCTGGCCCGATATCGAGCGACTACGCGAAGCGGTGGCCTCGCGTGGGCTTGCCCTCGCGCCACGGCTGCCGCTGTACCCCGAGTACGTCGCAGACCTCGACCGCTGGGTTGACCCTGCCGTGCGGCCGGCGGTCCGCAGGGCCTCCGACGCTCTCGGACTCGCCCGCGAGGATCGCTGGGCGCCGGGCGAGACGGTGGACGTGCCGTTCATCGTGCGTCGAGACGCGCTCCCGCTCGAGTTGACCGGCGAGGATCTTGGCCCGACCGAGATCGAGCGGCTTTTCGCAGCGCGGGGAACCGAGCGCGAGCGCGTCTTCGCTGCCGCAGACAGCCTGCGACGAGAGGTGTGCGGCGACGAGGTCTCGTACGTCGTCACCCGGAATATCCAGTACACCAACGTCTGTTACTTCAGGTGCGGGTTCTGCGCGTTCTCGAAGGGCAAGCTCGCCGCGAATCTCCGTGGCCCTGCGTTTCTCGTCCCGCTCGACGAGATCGTGCGGCGGTCGGTCGAGGCGTGGGAGAGAGGGGCGACCGAGGTGTGCCTGCAGGGGGGCATCCACCCTTTCTTCACGGGCGACTACTACGCCGATGTCGTCTCGTCGATCAGGGCGGCGGTTCCGGGGCTGCATATCCATGCGTTCTCGGCACTCGAGATCTGGCAGGGAGCAGCAACCCTCGGCGTTCCGCTCGAGGAGTACCTCGCCCGACTCCGTGACCTCGGTCTCGGCTCGCTTCCCGGTACGGCTGCGGAGATCCTCGATGACGAGGTGCGGGCGCTCATCTGTCCCGACAAGGTCTCGACGGATCAGTGGTTCGCTGTGCATGACGCGGCGCATCGCGTCGGCCTGCGCTCGAACGTGACGATGATGATGGGCCACGTGGAGAGGCCTCGACACTGGGCGAACCACCTGCTGCGCACGAGGGAGCAGCAGATGCGCAGCGGCGGCTTCACGGAGTTCGTGCCGCTGCCCTTCGTGCCGATGGAGGCACCGATCTTCCTCAAGGGGCTAGCGCGTCGTGGGCCGACCTTCGGGGAGGTGCTGCTCGTGCACGCTGTTGCCCGACTTGCCCTCCACCCGCTGATCACGAACGTCCAGGTGTCGTGGGTCAAGATCGGCCCCGACGGTGTCCGGCAGGCGCTCGCCGCGGGTGTCAACGACCTCGGCGGGACACTGATGAACGAGTCGATCTCCCGCGCGGCCGGGTCGGAGTGGGGGCAGGAGCTTCCACCGGAGCAGATGGAGGCGTTGATCCGCTCTGCAGGAAGGGTGCCACGCCAGAGGACGACCCTCTACGGAACGCCGCCCGAGGAGCAGGTTCGACGCTCATTCGGTGCTGCGCCGCTCTGCGAGCCTATCAACCCGCCCGTTCGCGACTCGGGCCTCGTGCGGCCGGCGCGTCTCGTGCGGCCGGGACTCGTCGGAGCATCCTCGTAGCCCGGCGGGCAGCGTTCTAGCGGCTGCGGAGGATCCGCAGCGGCAGGGTCACGCCCCAGCCGAGAATCGTCAGGCGCGACCGTGAGAGGGCGCTGCTGATCCCAGCCGTCGCATCGCTGCCGTGGAGGCCTTCGCCGTGGCCGACGAGCAGATGCTCGGGGTCGTAGGTGCCCAACCCTCGTGGCGGGGTCAGCTTGAGCAGGCCATGGACGCCGACAGGGTCGTCTCCGACGGAGAAGAGCGCGCTGGTGCCGAGGGCCTCTGCGACGACGAGCGTCCGCTGCTCGGGCCACCAGAGAGCGCATTCTCGCCAGTACCGTGCAGCCTTGACGGGGATCACCTCGAAGGGAGTCCCTGGCAGCGCGTCCGGCACGACGAGGTGGGGGATGCCGAGGCGGTCGGCGATCACGGCAGCGTCACGCTTGTGGCGGTCGAGAAGCTGCAGGACACCCGCGGGACGGCCGAGGGTTACAGCGCGATCGACAGCCTCGGGCCAGTCAACAGGATCGACGAGCCAGACCCGTCCGTCGCTCGCGAGCACGTGCGATGTCCGGGCCATCGACTCCTTCGCGATCCAGGAGAAACCGCTGTCACCGAGGTCGTCGCAGTAGCGGAAATCCATGCCGATGGAGAGAATATCTGGCGGTCATCCGCCCGAGCGATTATAACGCGAGTGTGCGCAGGCTTTTTCAATTTCTTCTCCTGCTCGGTGCCGTCATTCTCGTGGCCCAGATCGTGCCGTACGGCCGCGGTCACGGCAACCCGAAGACGGTGCAGGAGATCCGATGGAACTCGCCGGCCACGCGGACGCTTGCAACCGCTGCCTGCATGGACTGTCACTCGAACCTGACCCTGTGGCCGTGGTATACGAAGGTCGCTCCGTTGTCCTGGCTCACGGCGCACGATGTCGAGACTGGGCGCGCGAAGCTGAACTTCTCGGAGTGGCAGCGGCCGCAGGAGGTCGATCTGCAGGAGGTCATGAAGGTGATCCGCGAAAAGGAGATGCCGCCGCTCCAGTACAAGCTCATTCATGCGGGAGCGCGGCTGAGCGACAACGCGCGGCAGCAACTCGAGGCGGGCATCAGCGCAAGCTGGATCGCCGACCCGCCGGGCTCGTAGGCCGCACGGGGCACCTGCTCGCTCGCCGGGGCAGTGTGTCCGCCCGGAATCCAGTCGATGTGTGTGTCCGGCTACTCGATTCCCGTGGGGGCGTGGGTTGCGGGTTCGTGGGGCGCGGTCGTGCGAGACGGTTGGCTTTGCGCCGGTGTGCGGGGGGCTGTTGAATGGCGGCTCAGCGGGGAAGCGTTACCCGCGGTCGCCTCCTCTCCGGTTGTGCGTGAAACGAGCGGGTGGGCGGCAGCACTGATGGTCGGCGCATCGCGACAGGTCGGCCCGGATGAGCGAGATGATCGAGTCCGGTCGCATCCGCTGTACCCGACCGAGGCGCGTGGCGCGGCGGCTGTGCTCAGCCGGGGTGTCGGCGCTCGCGGTGGGCAACAAAACCTCGGTTGGCAATGACGCCCCTCCGGGCCGGCCATCGGCTGATCGTCTTGGAACTCGAATCAGAATGACGGTTCGTCGCTGGGGCGTGATGGGCGAGTGCGATGCGAGGATGCAGGGAGCCGCAGATATGGGACATATCTGGGCGACCGAGGACGAAGCAGCGTGCCGCCCAGCGCGTTCCGGTGGCACAAGTCTCATTTTGATTCGAGTTCTTATTCCTGATCGTCCTGTATTCGACCGTCTGGAGTTCTCCTGGCCCGGTTTCGAGCGTCTTGTGAGGATTCGGCCTGGTTTCGGGTGCTTCGTGAGGATTCAGTTCGGTTTCGAGCGTCTTGTGAGGATTCGGCCTGGTTTCGAGCGTCTTGCGAGGATTCGGCCTGGTTTCGGGTGCTTCGTGAGGATTCGGCCTGGTTTCGGGTGCTTCGTGAGGATTCGGCCTGGTTTCGAGCGTCTTGTGAGGATTCGGCCTGGTTTCGGGTGCTTCGTGAGGATTCGGTCCGGTTTCGAGCGTCTTGCGAGGATTCGGCCTGGTTTCGGGTGCTTCGTGAGGATTCGGCTCAGTCTCGGATGCGCGCGTGCGCTTCTGCGAGCGTGAACCGTCCCGCGAGCAGTGCGCTGCCCGCGACGGCCGCCTCACAGCCGAGGTCACGTACCGCGAGCAGGTCGTCGATCGACGAGATGCCTCCCGCAGCGATCACGGGAATGTGGGCGCCCATGACCTCTACCAGCAACCCGACATCCGGCCCCGCGAGCGAGCCGTCACGCGCGGTGCTCGTGACGAGGAGCCGCTCGATCCCGGCGCTCGCACATTCGAGGGCCAGCGCGGCCGGTGTCGTGTCCGATGTGCGCGTCCAGCCGTCCACGGCGACCTTGCCGTCTCTGGCGTCGATCGCGATCACGAGTTGCCTGCCAAACCGGGCGGCGGCGTCTGCGAGAAATGTCGGTGAGAGGGCGGCGGTTCCGACCATGACCCGGTCGGCGCCCGAGGCGATCGCAGACTCGATCGCCTCGGCAGTCCGATAGCCGCCTCCGACCTGAAGCGGAAGCCCCCCGGCCGCCGCGACGCGCTCCACGAGATCGAGTGTCGGTGTGCCGCTGAAAGCGCCGTCGAGATCGACGAGATGCAACCGGCGAGCGCCCTCGTTGCGAAACCGGCGTGCGAGCTCGACGGGATCACCGCCCTCGATTGTGACTGCCTCACGGCGCCCCTGCGAGAGTCTCACGACCCGGCCTTCGAGAACGTCGATCGCCGGAATCACATCAAAGTGGTGTGTTATCATGTTATCATGCTATCATGAATGTGATGACGCGCACCCGACTACCCTCGCAGCCTTCGATCGACCGGCCCTCGGTGGCCGAGCCGTTGGATGGGGTCGAGGGCATCACCGAGCTCGCAACGGCCATCCGCACCCTTCGGACGGTCAACGAGGTGACGGCGTTTCTCCGCGATCTCTGCACGCGGGCCGAGCTCGAGGCGCTCGGCCACCGGTGGCAGACGGCCCGCCTACTCGACGAAGGCGTCCCGTACCTCGAGATCGCGGGAAGAGTGCCCACATCCACGGCCACCGTCACACGGGTTGCACAGTGGGTCCGGCACGGAACGGGCGGGTATCGGGTTGCCCTCGACAGGGTGAAGCGGCGATGAGCGCGTTTAGCCGAGCAGGCGAGAACGGGCGGCTGACACTGGCCGTACCAGCCAAAGGCCGCATGGCCGAGCCGACGCTCCGGCTCTGTGCCGATGCCGGACTGTCCTTCGAGACGACGGAGCGCTCGCTCGTCGTTCCCTGCGCCAACGCACCGGTCGATCTTCTTCTCGTGCGCCCGAGCGACATTCCCGAGTACGTGCAGGATGGTGTCGTCCACCTCGGGGTCACCGGTGCCAATCTCGTCACGGAGGCTCAGGCGGACGTGGTCACCCTGGCCGAGCTCGGCTTTGCACGTTGTACGCTCCAGGCCGCCGTTCCGAACGATGCAGCACAGGTTTCGATCGACGACCTCGGGGGGCTTCGTATAGCCACCGCGTACCCGGTCTCGACCAGGATGCTCCTCCTGGAGCGCGGGATCGAAGCCGAGATCGTGACGGTGTCGGGATCGGTCGAGGCGACGCCCCGGCTGGGTCTTGCCGACGCGATCGTTGACCTCGTCTCGACCGGCTCGACGGCAAGTGCAAACGGGCTCCGTCTGATCGGGACGCTTCTCTCGTCACAGGCCGTCCTGATCGGCGGGCGATCGGCCGCTTCAGGGAAGCACGAGCTCGCCGAGCAGCACGAGCTCGTTGAGCGGCTGGAGCTCATGCTCTCGGGAGTCGTTGCGGCGCGCCGCCGCCGCTACGTGATGATGAACGCCACGACCGAGACGTTGCCTGCAATCCGGGCAGTGCTGCCGAGCATGGGCACGCCGACGGTGCTCACGCTCGCGAGCGAGGGCGACATAGCGGTGCACGCGGCCGTCGCTGCCGACGATGTCTGGTCGCTGCTTCCGGCGCTGCGCAACGCGGGGGCGACGTCCATCCTCGTGTTTCCGATCGAGCGGCTTGTTCCGTGAGAGGCGCAGGGCTCGACGACGCGATCGGTGTTGTCACACCGATCGTCGCCGACGTCCGCAAACGCGGCGACGAGGCAGTGCGCGAGTGGACGGAGCGGTTCGACGGGCCGCGGCCCCAGGGGTTCCGGGTCTCTGACGCGGCAATCGCAGAGGCGGTCGTGGACGATGACGTCCTCGAGGCTCTCCGCGCGATGATTCTCGCCGTCCGGACGTTCAGCGAGGCGCAGCGCCCTACCGATACGTCGGTCGAGGCCGCGCCGGGGATCGTCTCCGAGCGCCGCTGGCTCCCTCTCGACTCCGTGGGCATCTGCGTTCCGAGTGGCCGCTTCCCGTTGCCCTCGTCGCTTGTGATGGCCGCGGTTCCCGCACTCGTCGCCGGGGTGAGGCGCATCGCGGTGGTGACGCCTCGTCCGGTTGCTGCCACACTCGTCGTCGCTCGTGAGTTAGGCCTTACCGAGATGTACGCGATTGGCGGCGCCCAGGCGGTCGCGGCGCTCGCCTACGGAACGGAGACGATCGAGTCCGTTGACCGCATCGTCGGGCCCGGCAATGCGTACGTCACGGCAGCGAAGCTCCTCGTTTCGACCCGTGTCGGGATCGACATCCCGGCCGGCCCGAGTGAGGTCGTCGTGATCGCCGACGAGACGGCCGATCCGCGCGCTTGTGCAGCAGACCTTCTGGCCCAGGCAGAGCACGGAAGCGACAGCGAGGCGCTGCTCTTCAGCACCGACCGGGCGCTGTCCGCCGAGGTTGCTACTCTTGTTGCTCAATATGACAACATCAAGATTGAGACGGTTTCTTCGCTTGTTGACGCGTTGGCACGCTCGGAGGCGTATGCGCCCGAGCACCTCGAGCTGCATGTTCGCGATCCCGAGGCACTTCTCGTCGGCGTCCACAACGCCGGGTCGGTCTTCGTCGGCGGCTCTGCCGTCGTGGGCGACTACGCGGCCGGTGCCACGCACGTCCTTCCGACGGGTGGCCTCGCGCGCTCCTCCGGCGGCCTCGGCCTCGAGATGTTCATGAAGCCGCTGCAGATCGTCCGGGCAACGGCGGCGGGTGCGGCGGCTGCAGCCCTCGTTGTCGGGCCGATCGCTCGGGCTGAGGGGCTGCCGCTTCACGCGGCGGCTGCCGAGCGGGCCCTCGAGCGCGTATCTGCGTCGGCATCGACGGAGCAGCCCACGTGACTGCCTCGGGTGAGGGGCCGACCGTGAGCGGGAGTGCAAACCCGAGCCAGGGAGGCCCGAACGCGGTCCCGCTGCCCGAGGCGTTCGCGCCGTACAGATGGGCCGCCACGGTGGAGGAAGTTGCCGCACGACAGGGCCTCGACCCGGTCGAGGTGTTGAAGTTCGACCAGAACACTCCGCCGTTCCCCGGTGTCGCCCAGATCCCCCTTGCCGAGAGCTTTGCCACCCTGAACGGATATCCCAGTGGCCTCTATCGAGAACTCCGGGAAGCCGCTGCGGGATATCTCAATGCAGGCTCCGGAGCCGATGTCGGCTGGGAGCAGATCGTCGTCGGCGCAGGCGCAGACGACCTCATCATGCTCTGCGCCCGCACCTACCTGGCTCCGGGCCGGAGCGCGTCGATCTTCCCCCGCACCTATCCGCTCTATCGCATTTCGACGTTGCTCAACGGCGCCGAACCGGTGGTTGACGTGGCCGGTGTGAGCCTGATCTGGCGGTGCAACCCCGAAAACCCGACGGGCGAGGTGACGTCTGCGGCCGACCTCGTAGACCTGGCACGGCGTCATCCGGATGCGGCCGTCGTCGTTGACGAGGCGTACATCGAGTTCGGTGGTGAGTCGGTCGTCCCCTGGCTCGACGAGTGCCCCAACCTGATCGTCCTTCGTACGATGTCCAAAGCGTTCGGCTACGCCGCTCTTCGCGTGGGCTACGCGGTCGCGGCACCGGCGACTGCCGCGGTGCTGGAGGCGCGGCGGGCTCCCGCGCCCATCGCAGCGCCCGCGGCGCGGATCGCCGCCGCTGCACTGCGCGACCCTCGTACCGACGTCGTCTCGGAGATCGAGGAGCGAGAGCGGGTGCGCGCTGCACTCGTCGCCGCGGGCTTCGACGCTCCTCCGGCGGCCGGCAACTTCGTCTGGGTGCGGTCGGACGCAGACCCGGGTGCCGCCCTCGAGGAACAGGGCATCATCGTTCGGCGCTTCCCGGACGGCATCAGGATCACGCTGCGGCGACCGTCGGAGAACGACATTCTCCTCCGGGCGCTCGGAGCCGTACCGGGTCCGGTGCAGGGGCGCGAAGCGACGGTTGTCCGCACGAGCACCGAGACGGCACTGCGCATCACGCTCGGCCTCGAGGGCAGCGGGCGAGCGCACGTGCGAACGGGGATCGGCTTCCTCGACCACCTGCTCACGCTTCTCGCCTTCCATGCCGCATTCGACCTCGAATGTATTGCGGGAGGCGATCTCGACGTTGACGAGCACCACACCGTCGAGGACGTTCTCGCGGCGCTTGGTGGTGCCTTGCAGCAGGCACTAGGCACCCGGGAAGGGGTTGCGCGCTACGGCTTTGCCGTTGTGCCGATGGACGAGGCTCGCGCTACCGCGGCCATTGACCTCGTACGCCGCGCACACGCCGAGATCGCGCTCGCCTTCACGGTTGAGCGGGTCGGGGGGCTTGTCGTGTCGCTCCTGTCACATGCCCTCGAGCGGTTCGCGATGGAGGCGGGTTGCACCGTCCATGTCGAGTCGTCCGGTGCCGACGACCACCACATCGCCGAGGCTGCGTTCAAGGCTCTCGGGCAGGCTCTGCGCCAGGCCGTCGCTCCGGGTGACGGCGGTATTCGCTCGACGAAGGGGCTTGCATGAGGGCGCGCCGATGAGGGTCGTGCTTGCCGATTACGGTGCCGGCAATCTCCGGTCGGTCGCTTCGGCCCTCGCGCGCGCCGGTGCAGAGCCGTCGATCACAACCGACGCGAAGGCCGTGCGTGAGGCGCCACTCGCCGTCATCGCGGGCGTCGGACACGTCGAGAGCGCGTCTCGCGGCCTGGCGGCAACCGGTCTCGACGAGGCGATCCGCGAGCGGGTTGCAGAAGGCCGGCCCATGCTCGGTATCTGTGTCGGGATGCAACTGCTCTTCGGTGAGAGCGACGAGGGCGGCTGCGGGCTCGAGATCCTTGGTGGGCCGGTGTGTAGGGTGAAGGCAACGCGGGTGCCACACATGGGCTGGAACAACCTCTCGGTCACGCAGCCCTCGCCACTCGTCTACGGCATCGAGGGCGAGGACGTCTACTTCGCGCACAGCTACGCCGTCGAACCGACCGACGACAGGGTCGTCGTCGCCGTCGCCGACCATGGTGGCCGCATCGTCGCAGCAGTCCAGCGGGGGGCGGTTGCCGGTGTTCAGTTTCACCCGGAGCGCAGCGCCCTTGCCGGTGCCCGTGTCCTCGAGAACGTGCTGGCATGGTCAAGAAGCGCGTGATCCCCTGCCTCGACGTTGCCGGCGGTCGCGTCGTCAAAGGCGTCAATTTCGTTGACCTGCGCGAGATGGGCGAGCCCATAGCCCTCGCCACCCGGTACTCGGAACTCGGCGCCGACGAGCTCGTCTTCCTCGATATCACGGCCACCCTCGAGGGACGCGGGCCTATCCTCGATCTGATCGAGCGTGCGGCAGCAGAGCTGACGATCCCCTTCACGGTCGGCGGCGGCGTTACCGGGCTCGACGACGCCCGGTCGCTCCTGCGGGCCGGCGCGGACAAGGTTGCGGTCAACCGCGCAGCCTTCGACGACCCCTCTATCCTCACGGCGCTCGCGGACGAGTTCGGCTCACAGGCAGTCGTCTGTGCGATCGACGCACGCGGCGGTGAGGTCGTCACGCACGCCGGAAAGACGCCGCGTGGACGGGACGCCGTGGACTGGGCGGTCGAGGCCGTGACCCGGGGGGCCGGTGAGCTTCTGGTCACGTCGATCGACACCGACGGCACCCGTCAGGGCTACGACCTCCCGTTGACCCGTGCAGTTGCAGCCGCGGTGGAGGTTCCGGTAATCGCGTCGGGTGGAGCGGGTGAGGCGCGCCATCTCGCCGAGGCGTTCGAGGTCGGGGCCGAGGCCGCGATCATCGCGTCGATCGTCCACGAGCGACCCGAGCGCCTGCCCGAGTTGAAGGCCGAGCTGAAGGAGATGGGATGGAACGTCAGGACATGAGCGCGCCAGAGCTGACAGCGGCGATCGTCCAGGACGCGACGAGTGGCCGCGTCCTCATGCTCGCCTGGATGGACGAGGAGGCGTTGCGTCGCACGCGCGAGTCGGGTGAGGCGTGGTTCTGGAGCCGCTCGCGCGAGGAGTACTGGCGCAAGGGCGCGACGTCGGGAAACACGATGGCCGTCGTCGAGATCCGCGACGACTGCGACGGCGATGCAATTCTCCTCCGCGTGAACCCGGCGGGTCCCGCCTGCCACACCGGTGCGGAGTCGTGCTTTGCCCCGTGGCTGTGGCGTGTGGTTGCGGAGCGCGTGGCAACGCGCCCGGAAGGGTCGTACGTCGCTGGGCTACTTGCAAGCGGAACCGCCGCTGTGGCGCAGAAGGTCGGTGAGGAGGGGGTGGAAGTCGCGCTGGCGGCAGTCGCCGACTCCGACGAGCGCCTTGTCGAGGAGCTTGCCGACCTCTGGTTCCACACCTACGTGCTGCTTGCCGCGCGCGGTCTCGACCCGGAGCTGGTCGAAGAGGAGCTCCGAAGCCGCCACGCCGACGGCTGAGCGCCGACGCCGGTTCACCCTCTTACACGGCCCATTCTCCGGCGAGCAGCCGGGGCACGAGGTCATCGAGCAGACGAAGGGTTATGCCCCAGAGGACGTGGCCGCCCACGTCGATTCCCTCCACCTCGAGAGGCGTTCGGAACTGTGCCGACGTGAACTGACGGAGTCCCCGGCGGCCGGGGTCGTACAGCGTCTCGACCGCGGGTGTCAAGAGGTCGGCCACCTCGTCGGGTTGCGGTTGCCAGCTCACGTCGTCGGGCACCCGTCCGAGAAAAGCGTGCACGCGGAAGCTCGAGGACATCGCCTCCAGAGGCTCGAGCGCAGCAAGCACGGTGACCTGGTCGGGTGGGAGTCCCACCTCCTCCTCCGCCTCCCGCAGTGCCGTTGCGAGCAGGTCACGGTCGCCCGGCTCCACGCGCCCGCCCGGAAGCCCGATCTGGCCACCGTGGATGCCACGGTCGGTACGCACGAGCAACAGGATCCGCAGCACCCCGGAACCATCACGAAACACGGGGGCCAGCACAGCGGCATCCTCGAGCGCGGCAGCCGTATCAGACCTCTGCGCGGAGCAGGTCGGCGATCGTCTCGCGACTGCGGATCAGTCGTGCTACGCCGCCGCCGACGAGAACGGCCGCGGGACGAGGGACGCCGTTGTAGTTCGATGCCATAGCGAGCGTGTAGGCGCCGGTTGCAGGCACCGCGAGGAGGTCACCTCGCCGTGGGGCGGGGAGGGCGACATCGTCGATCAGGACATCACCGGACTCGCAGTGCATCCCCGCGATGCTGACGCGCTCGTTCACCGGTTCGTCGGCCCGTCCTGCCGAGAGGGCCGTGTAGGCGGCGTGGTAGAGCTGAGGCCGTGGGTTGTCCGACATACCCCCGTCTACCGTCACCCACGTCCGTTCCGGCAATCGCTTGACGGCGCCGACGCGATACAGCGTGACGCCCGCGGTACCGACGATCGAGCGGCCCGGTTCGAGCCACACCTCGGGCCCGGGCAGTCCGGCCTCGGCAAACGCAAGATGTGCGGTCGTGACGGCACTCGACGCGAGGATCGAAGCGTCAATTGCGTGCTCGTCGGTGGTGTGGCGGATGCCGAACCCACCACCGAGGTCGGCGATTCTCGCCGTCCAGCCGAGTACTTCGCGACACGTTGCCGCGAACGAGGCGAGGCGGGCAATCGTCTCTGCCTGGGCATCGAAGTCTGCAAGTTGTGACCCGATATGGACGTGCAGTCCGAGAACGTCGAGGCCCCGGGCGAGGGCGTCCTCGACCAGTTCAATCGCCTGCGCGGGAGGGAGGCCGAACTTCGACCCGTGATGCCCCGTTCGGATCGCCTCGTGCGTGTCGGCATCGACGCCGAGCGTCACCCGCACGAGCACTCTGCGGACGCCGGCAGCGGCCGCGAGCCCTGCCTCGTCGGGTGCGTCGAGCACAACGGCTGCCCCTTCGACCCCTGCTTCGCTGAGGAGCGCAGCGTCCTTGTTGTTGCCGTGAACGATGATCTCCTCGCCGTGGAAGCCGGCGGCGCGTGCGAAGGCGAGTTCACCGACGGAGGCGACATCGACCCCGATGCCCTCCTCGCGGAGCAGACGCAGGACGGCCACGTTCGCGAACGCCTTCGTCCCGAATGCGACGTGTCCACCCGCGACAGCAGCTTTCAGAGATCGCGCCCGGCCTCGCAGTGTCTGTTCGCAGTAGACGACGAGAGGCGTGCCGAAATCGGCGGCGAGGTCCTCTGCGGAGATCCCGTCGATCATCAGCCGGGCTCCTTTGACGAGCACCGAATCGGGAAACAGGCCGAGCACGCCGTGGTGGACTTCGCTCATCTAGACCGTTGCGGCCGCCGCTGCGTAACCGGCCTTCATCTCATCGAGCGAGAGCGGTGCGTAGTCGCCGGCATGCCCCGCCTGTCCGAAATCGCACATCCGGACCGCGAGCAGCTCCTGCATCGCGGCGCGGGCCGGCTTGAGGTAGTCGCGCGGGTCGAACTTCTCCGGAGATTCAGTCAGGACTTTGCGAACCGCACCGGTCACCACGAGCCGTAGGTCGGTGTCCACGTTGATCTTGCGGACGCCGTTCCTGATACCCAGCTGGATCTCCTTGACCGGGACGCCCCAGGCGGCCTTGAGCGTGCCGCCAAAGCGGTTGATCTGCTCCACGAGCTCGGGTGGAACGCTCGAGGAGCCGTGCATCACGAGGTGGGTGTCGGGCAGACGGCGGTGGATCTCCTCGATCAGGCTCATCTTGAGCACATCGCCATCGGGGGCCTGCGCGAACTTGTAGGCACCGTGAGAGGTGCCGATTGCCACGGCTAGCGCGTCGATTCCGGTTGCCGCGACAAACGCGACAGCCTCGTCCGGATCGGTCAGATGTACTTCGCCGGAACCGTGGCCGTCCTCGATCCCACCGAGGGTTCCGAGCTCGCCTTCGACGGTCACTCCTCGCGCGTGCGCATAGGCGACGACCTCCTGCGTGACGGCGACGTTGTACTCGAACGAGGCCGGGGTCTTTCCGTCGGCCTCGAGTGAGCCGTCCATCATTACGCTCGTGAAGCCGAGATCGATCGCCGAGAAGCAGGCCCCGGGCTCGTTGCCGTGGTCGAGGTGCAGGGCCATCGGAATCTCGGGGTAGAGTTCGACCGCTGCCTGCATCAGGTGCCAGAGAAAGCGTTCGTTCGTGTACGACAGGGCGCCCCGCGAAGCCTGGATGATTACCGGCGATGAGGTCTCACGAGCCGCCTCCATGATTGCCTGGATCTGTTCCATGTTGTTGACGTTGAACGCCCCGACGCCGTAGCCGCCGCCGGCGGCTTCGTCGAGGAGTTGACGCATCGAGACGAGTGGCATTTTCAGGCTCTCCCTGTTTCGTGGACGTTGTCCCGCCAGCGTACTCACCCGCGCCGGTGGCGGCAGCGCGCAGCGGGTATCGGCAGCCAGGGACGGTGATAGTATGAAGCAGGTGCTGCTGCTTCCGTAGGTCAGGAGACATGCGCAGCGGAAGTCGGGACGATCTTCCCTGAAGCCTCTCCCGCGAGAGGCTTTTTTGTACCTCGATGCTCGAGTCCGACGGCGAAAAAGACGGAGAAGATGGAACGCTACGACCCCCAAGCGATCGAGCTGAAGTGGCAGAAGGTCTGGGCCGACGAGCAGTCGTTCCACGTCCGCAACCCTGACGCAGCGGAGCTGGCCGGCGACCGACCCAGGTCGTACGTCGTCGAGATGCTCCCGTATCCGTCCGGCGACCTGCACATGGGGCATGCGCTCAACTACACGATTGGCGACGTGATCACCCATATCCGTCGCCGCAAGGGCATCCAGGTGCTGCGGCCCATGGGCTACGACGCGTTTGGCCTGCCTGCGGAGAATGCGGCGATCAGGGAAGGTGGTCACCCGCGCACCGTCACCGAGCGCAACATCGCCTCGATCCGGGCGCAGATGCACCGTATGGGATGGGCGATCGACTGGGGCCGTGAGGTCTCGACGCACGACCCGGCGTACTACCGCTGGACGCAGTGGCTCTTTCTCCGGTTCTACGAGCGGGGTCTTGCGTATCGCAAGGAAGCGCCCGTCAAGTGGTGTCCGAACGACCAGACGGTGCTCGCCAACGAGCAGGTGGTAGACGGCCGCTGTGAGCGTTGCGGCGCCGAGGTCGAGGCGAAGAGCCTCACCCAGTGGTTCTTCAGGATCACGGACTACGCGGACGAACTGCTCGACGAGATGGAGCTACTGGAGCAATGGCCGGCCCGCGTTCTGACGATGCAGCGCAACTGGATCGGGCGCTCGCAGGGTGCGCGAGTCGTCTTCAGCGTCGAGGGGAGCGGGGAGGAGTTGCCCGTTTTCACGACCCGGCCCGACACGCTCTTCGGGGCGACATTCTTCGTCCTGGCGCCGGAACATCCGCTCGTGGCGGCACTCGTAGCCGGCTCGGAGTATGCAGAGGATGTCCTCGACTACGTCCGCCGCACTGCAGCGCGGTCGGAGGTCGAACGGGAGGAGAAGGACAAGGACGGCGTCTTCACCGGGCGCTTTGCGGTCAACCCGGTCAACGGCGTCGCGATCCCGATCTGGGTTGCCGACTACGTTCTGATGGGGTACGGCACGGGCGCGATCATGGCCGTTCCCGCGCATGACGAGCGCGACCACGTGTTTGCAGAGCGCTACGGGATCGAGATCGTGCCGGTCGTCGTGCCCGAGGGTGAGGACGTTCCCGAGGGATCAGCGTATGCCGCGCACAGCGCGAACGAGGTGCTGGTCAACTCCGGGGAGTTCGACGGGCTTGCGAGTCCCGAGGCAAAGGAACAGATTGTCGCGTGGCTCGGCGAGCGAGGCCTCGGCGAGCCGACGATCGGATACAGGCTGCGCGACTGGCTCTTCTCGCGCCAGCGGTACTGGGGTTGCCCGATCCCGATCGTGCACTGCCCGGCCTGTGGAGAGGTTGCCGTACCCGACGAGGAGTTGCCGGTCGTCCTGCCGGACATCACGGAGGTCGCCCCGAAGGGCCGCTCGCCGCTCGCCGGCGCCGAGCACTGGGTCAATACGACGTGTCCGGCCTGCGGTGCAGCCGCTCTGCGGGAGACCGACACGATGGACACGTTCGTTGACTCCTCCTGGTATTTCATCCGCTACACCGATCCGGCAAACACGGGCCTCCCGTTCGACCGCGCGATCGCCGACTACTGGCTGCCGGTCAACCAGTACATCGGCGGCATCGAGCACGCAGTTCTGCATCTTCTGTACGCGCGGTTCTTCACGAAGGTGATGAACGAG
>SHVL01000095.1 GCA_009694305.1 Thermoleophilia bacterium | reverse complement strand
GGGTCTGAGATGACGGCAGTCGCGCTCGTCATCGGAGTCGTCCTCGCCGTCCTCGTGGTCGTCTACGTCGCCAGCCCGTTCCTGCGGGAGCCTGCGGTCGAGGGCGCTGCCGACCGCTTCGACGAGCTCGATCCGGAGAGCCAGCGTGCCCTCGAGCTGGCCGAGGAGCGCGACCGGGCACTGGCAGCGCTCAAGGAGCTCGAGTTCGACCACCGCACCGGCAAGCTCTCGGACGACGACTATCGCGAGCAGATCGGGCCACTGCGCCGGGAGGCCGCAGACGCGCTGCGCGGGCTGGAGCGCCCGGAGCAGTGATGCAGGCAGGGACGGCGAGTCAGGCGCCGAAGTGGCTCGACATGAGCCGCCGTTTCGCCGCTGTCGTTGTCGCGCTCGTCGTGAGCCTGGCCGTCGTGGTCGGTGCGGGTGCCGCCGACATCGTCCAGGAGAAGCAGCAGGTCGACTCCAGGCTGCAGCAGCTCAAGGGCAACATCGCCGAGATCAAGCACAAGGAGGAGGGGCTCCGCGCCGAGATCGTCGAGGTCAACGGTGTGATCACGCAGCTCGAGGGCAAGGTCGGTGCCGTGTCGAGCCAGCTCGACCAGCTCCGGCACGACCTCTCGCTACGCCGGCAGCGTGCGGCCACCCTGCGCCAGCTGTTCAGGCTCGAGACTCAGCGGCTCGGCACGCTGCGGGTGCAGTACCGCGGCGCCATGCGTCAGCTCGAGCGCCGGCTCGTCGATCTCTACCAGCAGGCAGACCCGACCGCGCTCGATGTCGTCTTCTCGGCCGCCAGCATCCAGGACTTCCTCGACAGCTTCGAGTACGTGCAGAAGATCGGCGCGCAGGACCGGCGGATCGTGACGGAGATCGCGACGGCGCGGCGCGACATGACCCGGGCCCGGGCCCGCACCCGCCGAGCTGCCGCCGGCGTCACCGCCGAGGCCCGGGTGATCGCGGCGCGCGCCTCGCAGGTGTCGGAGGTGCGGATCCGGCTCGTCTCGGAGCAGGGGCGGCTCACCAGCACGCGCGACGGCAAGCGGCAGTCGCTCGACTCGCTGAACGCGCAGGAGCGTGCCGAGGCCGAGGAGATGGATGCCTTGCAGGTGGCGAGCGCACGGCTCGGCGACCAGATCCGGGCGGCGCAGGAAGCGGCTCGCCGCGCCGCCGAGCAGGCGGGCCGACAGCAGTCCACCGGGCCGACCGGGGGCCTGGCCTGGCCGGCGCCGGGCGCGGTGACAAGCCCGTTCGGCCAGCGCTGGGGCCGCATGCACACCGGCATCGACATCGGCTCGTCCACGGGTGCCCCGATCGTCGCGGCGGCGGCCGGCACCGTGCTCGTCGCCGGCTGGGGCGATGGCTACGGGAACACGGTCGTGATCGACCACGGCGGCGGGGTTGCCACGCTCTACGGCCATCAGTCGAGCATCGGGGTCGCCGTCGGCCAGTCGGTGACCCGGGGCGAGACCATCGGCGCAGTGGGCAGCACCGGCCGCTCCACCGGGCCGCACCTCCACTTCGAGGTGCGCATCAACGGCTCGCCGGTCGACCCGCTCGGCTACCTCTAGGCCGGCCTGCCCGGCCGGTGACGATGCCGAGCGTCGCCGACAGCGTCTGAATGAGCATCGTCATCAGGTTCGAGGCGACGATCACCCAGAGCAGGGTGCGGCCGAACTTCACGCCACCGGCGATGTTCGTCGCGAAGTTGCCGGGGTCGATGTAGGCGCCGCTGCTCGCCGCGCAGGACGCGCTCGCCGGCGCCGGGCGCCGCCGCCGCCCTCTCATGGCCGGCAGTCTTACCGTGAGCATAGAGTCGAAATTATACGCGTCTAAACAAGCGTCGGATGCCTGTAGTCTCTGGGTGCCGCTCCGGTGCCCGCGCCGGCACCGGTACCATGCCGCCCACGGCCGATCCCGGAACGATCACGCGTGAAGAGGTGCTGGATGCGCTACGTGCCGTCGAGGACCCCGAGCTGGGCATGGACATAGTCGAGCTCGGCCTGGTGTACGACGCCGCGATCGACGGCACCTCGGTCACGGTGACGTTCTCGCTCACCTCGATGGGCTGCCCGGTTGGGCCGATGATCCAGGAGCAGATCGTCGAGACGGTCGAGGCGATGCCGGGCGTCGAGAAGTGCGAGCCCGACCTCGTCTGGGACCCGGCGTGGTCGCCGGAGCGGATGTCCGAGGACGCGAAGTTCATTCTCGGCGTCGGCTAGACCCGTTCTACCGGCGACGCGCGACGCCATGACGCCTGCCGATTGACGCCCCTCCCGCCAGTCGCAATGCTTGAGGCTGCTGACCGCCGAGCCTGGCGACTACCCGGAGGATCCACATGCCGAATACCGACTTCAAGCTCGTCATCTTCGAATACTGGGACGTGCCGGAGCAGAACATGGAGCAGTTCATGTACTGGTACGAGCACATCTTCTTCGGGGCGCTGTCGCACACGCCGGGCTACTCCGGCGTTGCGATCAACGTCCGCTCCAAGGAGGCTCTGGCGAAGGTGCTCGGGCACGGCGACGGCCCGCGCAAGGCGATCTCCTTCCACCCGTTCCTCTGCCAGCTCGGCACGCGCACCGACGCGATGATCGACTTCGACGCGCTGCTGCAGAACGAGTGGAACGTCGTCGGCATCCAGTTCCTGACGAGCAAGGAGCATCTCGAGCCGATGTTCGAGAACTTCGTCAAGGGCTTCGAGATCGTCCAGCCGAGCTGGCGCGAGGAGAACCCGGGGCTGACGATCGAGGACGTCCTGATCAAGGACTTCTTCGGTCTCGTCAACAACCACTGGGATGTCTTCCTCGACTGCACGGACACGCTGTGGGCCGACGCGCCCGCGCCGGCCGTGCCCTCCTGGGCTAAGCGCAACGGCTAGCCGAACGAGTAAGCGATGGGCGAGCGCCCGCGGCCGGCCTAGAAGCCGCCGCGCGCGCTCGCCATGCCCAGGATCGCCGTGACGGTGACGAGGGCGTAGAGCGTGAGCACGGGCGGGTACGCGCCCTTGACGGCCCGGTCGAAGCGCTCGTGGCGCTCGGGCGTCTCGCCGTTTGCGATCAGGTCGCCGAAGGCGGGCGCGAAGTCGCGGAAGCCGTGCTCGATCCACTGCCCGGCGGCGGTGATGCACGCGAAGAGGATCGCCTTCCAGGCGATGTAGTCGTTGTTCCAGAGGCCGTTGACACCGGCGAGTGCCGCGATGCCGGTCGCCAGGAACGACGTGAAGATGCCCACCTTGATCACGTTGAGCACCCACGTGTACGTCCTGGCGAAGAGCGTGTCGAGGCGCCCTGTCGCCTGTGCCCGCTCGAAGCGCACGAGCGCCCAGCTCACCAGCAGCATCAGCGCGACGATCGGCCAGAAGATCGCGTTCATCTGCGCGTCCGACACCCCGGTCAGGCCCAGGCCACCGGTGAACGCCAGCGACAGCGCGATCGGGACCATCAGCAGACTTGCCATCCGCGGGCTCCGATCGAGGGCGACGAGAATCCTGGTCAGCTCGAGGCGCGTCTCGGCCGACAGTCCAGCCCGGCGCAGGCGCCAGCTCGTATAGAAGACGCCGGTATCGACGCCGAGCCAGGCCAGGAAGAGCATGACGTGGACGATCGTCAGCGCAAGCAGCGCCTCGTGCACGGGAGCCCCGTTGCTCTGGAGGAAGACGTTGGCCAGCATCGCGACCGAGTATTCGACCAGCGCTGCTCGCGTGTCAAGCGAGAACGCGGTACGGTTGGCGCCGGGCCGCCGGGCTGCCGGGCCGCCGGGCTCACGGACTCCACCGCCGTCTACCCAAGGAGATATTCAGGATGTCCAGACGCATTCGGCCGCTCCTGCTGTTACTGGCTGTCGCCTCACTGTCGGCGCTCGCCTTTGCAGGTTCGAGCCTGTCCAGCACCACGCGCAGCCACGCGGGCGACACGCTGGTCGTCGCCGATCGCGACGTCGCCAACTCGCTCGACCCTGACGGCGCTGCCTCGACGTACATCCCGAACCACAATGCGTACGTCAACCTCTACGACCGGCTCTTCGAGCAGACGTCGGTGCCGAACCCCCTCGGCAACGGCCTCACCTCGGCGATCGCGACCTACCCGATGCTCGCCGAGAGCGCGAAGGTCGACGCCTCCGGCAAATCGATCACGGTCAAGCTGCGCAGGGGCGTCAAGAGCAACTACGGCAACGAGCTGACGTCGGCCGATGCAGTGTTCTCCTGGCAGCGGGCCATCGGGCTCGGCGGCACGGGCGGCTTCGAGTACGCCGTGCTGGCCAAGGTCACGAAGGTCGCCGCCGTCGGCAAGTACACGGTGCGCTACTTCACCAAGGGCGCCAGCCCGGCCTTCCAGCCGATGCTCGCCCTGGCGCAGATCCCGATCTACGACGCGACCGAGGTGAAGAAGCACATCACCGCGGCCGACAAGACGGCCAAGACCTGGCTCGCCGATCACGCCGCCGGCTTCGGCCCGTGGACGGTCAAGAGCTGGACGAAGGGCCAGTCGCTGATCTACGAGCGCCGTGACGACTACTACGGCAAGAAGCCGCAGTACAAGACGGTGCGCCTGCTCGCGATCCCTAACGCTGCCAGCCGGCTTGCCACGCTCAAGGGCGGCAACGTCGACATCGCGCTCGCGCTCAGCCCGTCGCAGATCAAGGACGCGGCCAAGACGAAGGGCCTGCGCATCGCCAACTTCAAGGGCAACAGCCAGGAGTGGGTGTTCCTCAACTACAAGCAGAAGGAGCTCGCCAGCCCGCTCGTCCGTCAGGCGCTGCTCTACGCCACCCCCTACAAGCAGCTGATCGACAACGTCTTCCTCGGCGACGCCGAGATCGCGAAGTCGCCGCTGCCGTGGTACCTCCCGTACACGACCGACAAGTACTGGCACTTTGACACCAACGTGGCCAAGGCCAAGGAGCTGCTCGCCAAGGCCGGCTTCACCAGTGCCAGCCCGCTGTCGCTCGAGCTGTACTACTCGGACTCGCGCGCGGTGCAAGACCAGATCACCGCGATCCTGCAGCAGGCGTGGTCGGCGGCGGGCGTCAAGGTGACGCTCGTGAAGGCGCCGGAGGCGACTCTGATCGACCGCTACATCATCAAGAAGGACCTGCCGGCGTACTCGACGGACACCGCCTCGCCGGTGCCGCCGGACGGCTCGGTGCTGCTGTTCTTCCACCTCACCGGTGGCTTCCTCAACGGCGTCAACTACTCGAGCCCGGCGTGGGACAAGGCGTTTGCCGCCAGCCTCGCGACCAACGACCCGAAGTTCCGCAAGGGCGTCTTCGAGGGCATGCAGAAGCTCTTCTGGGCGAACCCGCCGTTCCTGCCGCTCGTCACCACGTACGACCAGGTGGCGATGAAGGACTCGATCGGCGCGTACACCTGGCGCTACGACCACGCGACCGCGTGGGCGCCGATCACGTACGTCGGCCAGTAGCCGCCACTGCAGGTGCTGTGACGGAGGGGGCGGCCCGGCGGGCCGCCCCCTCCGCGTTGACGGGCCTGCTATCGCTGCGGGACGGCGAGCACGATCTTGCCGAGCTGGGCCCCGGCCTCGAGGCGCTCGTGCGCGGCGCGCATCTCGGCGAGCGGGTAGAC
>SHVL01000028.1 GCA_009694305.1 Thermoleophilia bacterium | reverse complement strand
TCAGCGGCATCTATGGCCGCTGCACCGCTCTAACCGCGCCGCCTACCTGGCTCGCGGCTGCCGCCTCAGGGAGCGCCGCCCGCTCAAGTTCCCCGGTCGTCACCGAGCATCCCCGGCGTGTGACGCCCGCAGCGCAGCCACACGCGAGCAGCAGCCCCTACCCGCGCACCTCGAGAAGCGCCCCCCTACACGGCGGGGCGATGGTGGGCCGTCCGCGTGTAATCTGACCGGATGAGGCGCCTCGTCGTCCTGCTCGTTGTTGTTGCCGTCGTCGCGCTCATGCCCGCCGCAGTCTTTGCGCTGAAGGTCGTCCACCGAGTCGCGGCGCCCTGTGAGATCGCGACGTGGCCCGACTGGACGTTCTGCCCGTACGGCAACCTCGCCGGAAGGAACCTGACCAACGCGAACCTCTCCCGTGCCAACCTCACCGGCGCGAACCTCTCCCGTGCCAACCTCACCGGCGCGGACCTCGGGTGGGCGAACCTCGCCGGCGCGAACTTCTACAAAGCGAACTTCTACAAAGCGGACCTCTACGGCGCGGACCTCTTCAAAGCGAACCTCACCGGCGCCGTCCTCACCGGCGCGGACCTCTACGGCGCGAACTTCACCGGCGCGAACCTCACCGGCGCCGACCTCAGCTACGCGAACTTCCACAAAGCGAAGTTGGGCGGAGCCACATTCTACGGTGCAACCTTCTTCCACACGGTCTGCCCTTCCGGGAAGGACACCACCACCGGCTGCTGATAGCCGCCCGGGGCCTGGGCCCTTCCCCCTCGCCCGTATATACGCAAACGGGAACAAGCGCGCCGCAACCGGCCGCGACCGTCCGAGATTACGCACGACACTCCCTCCTCGAGCGAGATCCCGCGTCCCGTTCGCGGGCCGCAAGGTTCGCCTACGCAGACAACGGATTCGAGCTCGGGCGCGGCCGGTTAGCGGCCGAGAACGGTGCTTCGCGGGCCTCGTCTGCGGGGGCGCCGTCGTTTCGGTGTTGCACCGGTGTTGCATCCGTTTGCGGAATGTGCCCATTTGCAGGGATGTTCAGGCCCAGCACGGCCCATCTTGCCCCCCGTTGGCAGTGCACAAACGCCTTGCTCATGCGGGTTCGTGTCTGCGGTAGGTGCGGTATCTGCGGGTGCGCGTGACATGGGTGTGCCATCGGAAAATCCAAAGGACGGGGTTCGACGCCCGCCCGATCGCTGAACGTGCACAGAACGACCGGCCGCACACCCCCGTTAGTTGAAGTGCGGCCGCCGCCTGCGGCCACGCCACACGAGCGCCGGATCGAAGAGCGCGACGAGCGGGGGTCCCCCTCCCCGAGCGCCTCACACACGGCGCAGATGCCGTCGGTGCCCCTGTGGCGCACACTACGCCCACGCCCGCAGAACGTGCTTGCCGGACTCGAAGGACTTGACGCCCGAGGAGGACAGGATGTTCGCAATGAGACGTCCGCTGGTGCTCGTCTCCGCGCTGCTCGCGACGGGAGCCGCGGTCGCCGCCATCGCGACCGGGACGGCGGGCACGACGGCCAGCAAGGTCGTGGCGATGAAGGATGCGAGGCTCAAGTTCGAGTTCAACGCAACCGACGGGGACGGCGGTGTCCAGGCATTCATCGACGCGGACTCGTGGGGCAGCATGTCGATCTTCGACCCGGCGGGCCGACGAATCTTCGTCGCAACGGCCTCAGGGCGGATGGCGAAGCAGGGCGGCACCGAGTTCTTCCTCGAGAGCGCCGAGCCGCCGTTCAGCGAGGTGCCGCTCGAGCAACTGCTCCGGCGCTGGCCCGAGGGCACCTACCGCTTCCAGGGTGTCGCGACGAACGGCGACCGCTACGTCGGCTCCACCCGCCTCACGCATCGCGTGCCCGCCGGGCCGACGCTCGTGTCCCCGCTCGAAGGGGACGGCCCACAGGCTGTGCGGAAGACGACGGTCCGCTGGAAGCCGGTCGCGCCGCCCGACGGCAGCCCGATCATCGGCTACCAGGTGCTCGTCGTCCAGACGGACACCGGCCTCAAGGCGCTGCCCAAGGTGACGCTCGACGTGATGATGCCCCCGACCGCGACGAGCCTCGCCGTCCCGCCGGGCTTCCTGCTGCCCGGCACCGAGTACGAGTGGGAGGTGCTTGCGCTGGAACAAAGCGGCGACCAGACGCTCTCGTCGAGCACGTTCACCACCGCGGGTTGAGTTATATGGTTTGACATTCGGTCTGATTCATGGTCTACTGTAATCGGTTCCAATCCGATCGGGGGCGCGATGTACGACTACGGGTTCTTCTCATATTCATCTAAGGAAGACATGCTGGAGCGCTCGCGCGCGTTCTGGAACCCAAATAAGACCGATTTCTGGCAAGAGTCGGGGATCGACCTCGTAATCGATCGCCGCGAGGGATACCTTTTCTGGGACATGGATGGTCGACGGCTGATCGACATCCACCTGAATGGGGGCACGTACAACCTCGGCCACCGCAACCCGGAGTTGATCGCCACGCTCGAGCAGGCGATGCAGCGGTTCGATATCGGCAACCACCACTTCCCCGCGCTTGCGCGCACTGCGCTCGCCGAGGCGCTCGTTGCGACCTGCGCGCCGAACATGCGCCGCGTCATCTACGGCTCGGGCGGCGGCGAGGCAATTGATATCGCGATCAAGACCGCACGCCACACGCGCGGCTGCCGCAAAATCGTCTCGATCGCCAAGGCCTATCACGGTCATACCGGCCTCGCGGTCGGGACGGGCGACGACCGCTTCTCGAAGCTCTTCCTCGCCGATCGCCCGGACGAGTTTGTCCAGGTCCCCTTCAACGACCTTGAGGCGATGGAGGAGGCGCTGCGAGGGCGCGATGTCGCCGCGGTGATCATGGAGACCATCCCCGCCACGTACGGCTTCCCGCTCCCCGAGCCGGGCTACCTCCGGGCGGTTAAGGATCTCTGCGAGCGCTACGACGCCCTCTACATCGCCGATGAGGTGCAGACCGGACTCATGCGCACCGGCGAGATGTGGGGCATCGCGAAGGCCGGGGTCGAGCCCGACATTCTCGTCATTGGCAAGGGGATCACCGGCGGGCTGTACCCGATCGCGTGCGTCGTCGTGAGCGAGGAGTGCTCAGGCTGGCTCAAGGAGGATGGGTTCGGGCACATCTCCACGGGCGGTGGGGCTGAACTCGGCTGCGTCGTCGCGCTCAAGGTGATTGAGATCTGCGGGCGGCCCGAGGTGCGCTCGATGGTGCATTACATCTCCGACCGCTTCCAGAGCGGCCTCCGCGCGATCCAGGACCTCTACCCCGACTGGCTGGTCGGGATCCGGCAGGACGGGGTTGTGATCGGACTCGAGTTCGACCACCCCACGGGCGCAAAACTCGTGATGAAGCACCTGTATGCGAACGGGGTCTGGGCGATCTTCTCGACTCTCGACCCACGCGTTCTGCAATACAAGCCCGGGATCCTGCTGGGACCCGAGCTCGTGGACGAGATCCTCGACCGGACTGAAGTCGCGGTCGCGGCAGCGTACGCGGAGGTCTTCCGGACGCCGTCCCGGCGGCTGGTGACGGCATGAGTGTCGCGGAACTCGCCCGCCACGAGCCGCCCGGTGTCCCACGCGCGCGGATGATGCTGCAGCGCGCGCACTGGGCCGCGACCGCGTTCGCGCGCTACGACAACGAGCGTGTCTGGCGGATCGTCGAAGCGGTCGCCGAGAGGGCGTATGCCGACGCAGAGGAGTTCGGCGAGTGGGCCGTGCGCGAGACCGGGATGGGCGTCGCCGAGCACAAGCGAGTCAAGAACGAACTCTGCTCGAAGGGGATCGTCGAGGCCTACCGCGGGCAGGACTTTGCAGGCCCGCGGATCGACGCGAGCCGCAAGCTGCTCGAACTCCCGCACCCGGCCGGGGTCGTGTTCGCGCTCGCGCCCTCGACGAACCCTGTCTCGACCATCAACTTCAAGATCCTCCTCTCGCTCATGACGCGTAATGCGATCGTTGTGAGTCCGCATCCCCTCGCGCGCGAATGTTGCGTCGAGGCGGCACGCCGTCTCGCCGCCGCAGCCGTCCGCGCGGGCGCGCCAGACGGGGCCGTGCAGGTGGTGGAGGAGCCGACGATCCCGCTCATCGAGTCGCTCATGGCCGACGAGACAACGGACGTGATCCTCGCGACCGGCGGCACCGCCGTCGTCCGCGCCGCCTACCGCTCCGGGAACCCCGCGATCGGGGTCGGCCCAGGCAACGTCCCCGCACTCGTCGATGCGACCGCGGATCTCGCTGCGGCGGCCCGGAAGCTCATCGACTCGAAGGCGTTCGACAATTCGATCCTCTGCACGAACGAGTCGGTCGCGATCGTCGAGGAGTCGGTCGCGGCAGTGTTCGCGAAGGAGTTGCAGAAGGCGGGCGGCCATGTCCTCGACGAGACGGAGGTCGAGCAGGTACGCGAGCGGCTCTTTCCCGCGGGGCGGATCCGCCTCGATCTGCTCGGGAAGGACGCGAGTGCGCTCGCCGCCGCAGCCGAACTCAGAGTCCCGCAGGGGACACGTGTGCTCGTCGCGCCGTTCGCGCTCGCTGTCCCCGAGGAGCCGCTCGCGCGCGAAAAACTCTTCCCGCTCCTGGGACTCGTGACGGTGCCCGACGTGCAGCGTGGGATTCAGACCGCGCAGGCCGTCCTGCGGATCGGTGGCGCGGGCCATTCCGCGGTGATCCACTCACGGAATCCCCGTGCGATCATGGCCTACGGCGTCGCAGTGCCGGTGCTGCGGGTCGCGGTCAACGTGGGCGGGAGCACGGGTTCAGCGGGCTTTGACACCGCGCTCGCCCCTTCAATGACGATCGGGACAGGCTTCTACGGTCGCTCCTCCGTCGCCGAGAACCTCGAGCCAGCGCACCTCGTCCAGTGGACGCGCGTTGCGTACGCCTCCGACCGCTCCGTCCCGTTCGATGAGTTTGAAGGGATCGACCCATGGTCGGCGCTTCCCGACGCGCGCGCCGCCGTGACGCGCGCGAGCGCGAACGGCGATGCCACCGACCCGCGTGACGCAGACCTCGTCCGCGAGGAGATCCGCCGCATCGTCGTCGAGGAACTCCGGGAGCTGGTGGGGAGATGAGTACACGGACGAACGGCGTCGAACTGCGCTCGTGCATCTTCATCGACCAGCTGCAGCCACAGACGATGTGTTACCTCGGAACCTGGATCCGTGGCCGGCTGCCGCGGAGCGGGATGGCAGCGCAGGTCATTGAGGTCGCGCCCGGGCTCGACATTGAGCCACTCACTGATGTCGCGCTCAAGCACGACCACGTTGAGGCGGGAATCCTCATGGTCGAGCGGCAGTTCGGCTACCTCGAGTTCCACTCGCGCTCGCCGGAGGCGGTGCACTCCGCAACCGGGGCTGTCCTCGATGCGCTCGGCGCCTCCCCGTCCGATGCGCTGCGGCCGACCGTACTTGCCTCGAAGACGATCAGCCGGGTGGACGGCCAGCATGCTTTCCTCGTCAACCGCAACAAGGTCGGCTCGATGCTTCTCCCCGGCGAGTCGCTCTTCGTGCTTGAGGTGCAGCCCGCCTCGTACGCGATCCTCGCGACGAACGAGGCTGAGAAGGCCGTTCGGATCAAGGTCGTGGACTACCGCATGGTCGGCGCAACCGGCCGCGTCTACCTCTCGGGTGAGGAGTCTTCCGTCCGCACCGCAGGTGAAGCCGCGCTCGCCGCGCTGGAGCGCGTCGCATGAGCGTCACGAACGGAACCGCTGCCCGGCCCGGCGATCCGGCGATCCGCCAGGCCCTCAAGGACGCGCTCGAGGAGATCCTCCCCGGACTCGTAGCGGATGCGCTTGAGGCACGCGCCGCCGATGGCGAACCGGTCGCCCAGGTGCCCGCGCCGCCCGTCGCGGCCGTCCACCGCCCGCGCACGGGCACACCCGCGTCGCAGCCGTTGCCGAGCGCCGCAGCGGTGAAAGCCGAGCCCGTCTCGATCCGCTCGGACGCGGAACTCGACGCGTTCGTGCGGATGCTCGCGGAGCGACTCGAACACCCTGGTGCACGTCAAGCGCTCCGGACCGGCGCGCTTCGGTTCACGCTCGGGGGCGCAGCCGCCCCAGCCGCGTCGTTGGGAGCGCGCCGCGTCGAGAGAGGCGCCGTCACGGAACGATTGGTTGAGGAGGCGGCCCGCGCGGGCGGACGCCTCGTGCTTGGCCCCCGCGCAGTCCTGACGCCGCTCGGCCGCGACCGCGCCCGAGCCCTCAGTGTCACGATCGAGAAGGAGACCCGATGCTGAAAGGCAGAGTGCTCGGCCCGGTGTGGGCGACGAAGCGCCTCACCGGCGTCCCGAATGGCGCGTTTCTCGAGGTCGAGTCGGAGGGGGGCGGGCGCATCGTCGCGTTCGACGTCCTCGGCACCGGCGCCGGCGAAACCGTCCTCATCGCGACCGGCTCTGTCGCCGCGTCGCACTTCGCTCCCGACCACCCGCCGATCGACGCGCTGATCATCGGGCAGGTTGACGAAACCGGTTCCTGACCCACCACCATCCATCGCTCAACAGGAGGATTCAATGTCTACTGCACTCGGCATGATCGAGACGAAGGGCTTCGTCGCCGCACTCGCGGCTGCCGACGCAATGGTCAAGGCTGCAAACGTCACCATCGTGGCCCGCGAAGAGGTCGGTGACGGACTCGTCGCCGTCGTCATCCAGGGCGATGTCGGTGCCGTCAAGGCGGCGACCGAGGCTGGCTCCGAGACCGCCGCGGCGGTCGGCGAACTCGTGTCGGTGCACATCATCCCGCGGCCCCATTCGGAGCTCGGCAAGCACTTCGTCGCAGAGAAGGCGTAGCGGGGCCCGGATGGCCGGGTCAGGGATACAGCTCCGCGTCTACCTCCCCATCAACGACCTCTGCCGCCAGTTCGCGGCGGCGATGGGGACGCCGACGCGCGCCCGCGGCTATCCGCCGATGGAGGGCGAGCACGCCCTCCTCGTGGAGGTCGCCCCCGGCCTGGCCATCGAGCGGGTCATCGATCTCGCGCTCAAGGCGGTGCCCGACGTCGAACCGGGGATCCTCTTCGTCGAGCGGCAATTCGGCGTGCTTGAGGTACACGCGGCAAGGCGTGAGGACGTCGAGCGCGCGGGAGCGGCGATTCTCGCCGGGATCGAGGCCGCGTCGGGCGACCAGTTGCGGCCGCGCGTGCTCTACGTCGATCTCATCGAAGAAATCACCGATCAGCACGCGGTGATCGTGAACCGCAACCGGCAGGCCTCGATGGTGCTCCCAGGCGAGACCCTCCTCGTCTGCGAGGTGACCCCCGCCCTCTTCGCCGCGGTCGCGGCGAACGAGGCGGAACGGGCGGCGCCCGACGTGACGCTCGTAGACGTGACGATGATCGGCGCGACCGGCCGGATCTACATGAGCGGCACAACCGAGAGCGTCATCCGGGCGCGCGACGAGATCCTCCGCGTGCTTGAGGCGGTCGAGGGGCGCGAACACCCGTAGGATCGCCGCACGTAATGGGCGGAGAGATCACGACCTCGTTCGACGCGCTCGCGGCCGCAGCGCTCACGCACTACGACCTCTCGCCCGACGCGACCGCGACACTCGTCAACGTCTCCGAGAACCACACGTACCGGGTCGATGACCCTGCGAGCGGCCGCCGACACGCGTTGCGGATCCACCGACCGGGGTACCACACCGCCCAAGAGATCGCATCCGAACTCGACTGGATCGAAGCACTGCGCGCCTCGGGGACGATCGACAGCGTCGCTGCGCTCGCAGACCGCGAAGGCCGCCGCGTCGTCACCGTCGCGGCCGCGGGCGTCGGGCCGCACAACGTCGTTCTCTTCGAGTGGCTCGACGGTGCCCCGCCCGACCCCGACGGCGACCCCGTCCCCGGGTTTCGCACCCTTGGCGCACTCACCGCCCGGATGCACCGGCAGGCTCGCGCCTGGCGCCCGCCCGACGGCTTCGCTCGGTTTCGGTGGGACTACGAGACCTCGATCGGCGCGGCGGGCCACTGGGGCCGCTGGCAGGACGGTCTCGGGCTCGGCGTCGAGGAGCGGCGCATCCTCGGCCGCCTCGACACAACAATCGAGCGGCGCCTGCGCGCGTACGGCCAGAGCCCCGCTCGGTTCGGACTCGCGCACTGCGACCTGCGGCTCGCGAACCTCCTCGTCGAGGGCGAGCGTGTGCGCGTGCTCGACTTCGACGACTGCGGCTTCGGCTGGTTCATGTACGACTTCGCCGCTGCGGTTTCGTTCATCGAGGACCACCCGGTGGTGCCAGCGCTCCAGGCGGCGTGGCTGGAGGGGTACCGGTCGGTCGCGCCTCTCGCCGCCGCCGACGAGGCGGAGCTCGCGACGTTCGTCCTGCTGCGGCGGCTCCTACTCGTCGCCTGGATCGGCTCTCATCACACCTTCGCCCCCGAGGCGCGAGAGTTCGGGGCAGGCTTCACCGAGGGCACCTGCGTGCTCGCGGAGCAGTACCTGTCCGACCACGTCTAAGAGGAGGTCCCCGCGGTGTTCACACCGCTCACAGGTCGCACCGTTCTCGTCACCGGCGGCACGCGCGGGATCGGACTCGGGATCGCCCGGGTGTTCGCCCGCGCTGGCTGTAGCGTCGTCATCACGGGCCGCGACAAAGCCGCAGGTACGGCCGCGGCGGCGGGGCTTGGCCCGAACACGTCGTTCGTGCAGGCCGATGTCGCGACCCCAGGGGGGTGTGAGGGTGCCGTCCGAGAGACACTCGCCCGTCACGGCGGACTCGACGTCGTCTGCGCGAACGCCGGCATCTATCCCGAGTGCCGCGTGCACGAGTTGAACGCCCAGGCGATCGACGAGATCTTTGCCGTCAATGTGCGCGGCTCGATGCTCACCGTCGCCGCGGCGGTACCGGCCCTCACGGCCTCCGGCCGCGGACGCGTGATCCTCACTTCCTCGATCACGGGCCCGATCACAGGCTTCCCCGGCTGGTCACACTACGGAGCGACAAAGGCCGCGCAACTCGGCTTCGCCCGCACCGCCGCGATCGAACTCGCGCCCCGGAAGATCACCGTGAATGCGGTGCTCCCCGGGAACATCCTCACGGAAGGCCTCGCCGACCTCGGCGAGGAGTACACCCGCCAGGCCGAGGCGACGATCCCGCTCGGGAAGCTCGGCGTCGTCGAGGACATCGGTTACGCCTGCCTCTACCTCGCGACAGACGAGGCCGCGTACGTCACGGGGCAGACGATCGTCGTCGATGGAGGGCAGACGCTGCCCGAGTCCCCCGCCGCGATGGAGGCGATCTGAGCCCCGACCCGACCGGAGCGCTTGGCCCCGCCGCGCGCGCGGTTCGCGACCGCATCCTCGAGCAGATCGCTGCGGGGGGACTCACCGCGGGCGAGCGACTCGGGGGCGAGCGCGACCTCGCGCTCCGCTTCGGCGTGAGCCGCTCGACGCTCCGCACCGCCCTCGATTCGCTTGAGGCGGCCGGGGCGGTCAGGCGGGTCGCCGGACGCGCAGGCGGCACGTTCGTCGCGCCGCGACGCATCGAACGCGATCTCCGCAGCCTCGTCGGCCTTCCGAGTTACCTCCGGCGCCAGGGATTCTCGGCGGCCGCCCGCGTCGTCTCGAGCGCGACCCTTGAGGCAGACGACGAGACGGCCGCGACGCTCGGGCTCCCCGCCGGAGCGTTCGTGTTTGAGGTCGTCCGGGTCCGGCTCGCGGACGGCGAGCCGATCTCGCTCGAACGCGCCCGCTTCCCCGCCGAGCGCTTCCCTGGACTCCTCGACCGCTCGCTCGGTGGCTCGCTCTACGAGTTGCTCGCGAGCGCCTACAACCTCGTCCCAGGCGAGGCGGAGGAGCGGATCGAGATCGTGAGCGCACCCGCGCCGGAGGCGCGCATCCTCGGGATTCCCCGCTCAGCCCCGCTCGCAGCGATCACACGGGTCGCCTGGGATGCGGACGGGCGACCGTTCGAGAGTTCGTACGACCTCTTCCGTGCCGACCGCGTCCGGATCGTCGTCCGCACTCCCGCAGGCGTCACCGGGAGCCAGGTCGAGGTAGCGGGACGGACCAGACGATGAGGGAGCACCGGATCGGACGCGAGGCCACAACCCACCGCCTGTGGGATGTTCGGATCGAGCCGGTGCTCTCGATCGAACCCGGCGACGTCGTCGTCGCCGAGACGGACGACTTCGCGGGCGGCCAGATCACGCGCGACTCGGCCCCTGATGACCTGCTTCACCTCGACTTTGACCGGATCTACCCGCTCGCGGGGCCGATTCATGTCGCTGGTGCCGAACCAGGGGACGCGCTCGCAGTCGAGATCCTCGGGTTCGACCTACCCGAGTGGGGCTGGGCCTGCATCATCCCGGGCTTCGGCCTGCTGCCCCCGGGCGAGTTCGAGCGGCCCGTGCTCAGGGTGTTCGACCTGACGGAGGGCGACTCGACCGAACTCGTGCCCGGAGTCCGGATTCCGATCGAGCCGTTCTGCGGGACGATGGGAGTCCCTGGGGCCGGGATGCAGGGCGTCCCGATCCCGCCCCCGCACGCAGGCGGCGGCAACATCGACTGCCGCCACCTCACAGCAGGTACGACCCTCTACCTCCCGGTCGCCGCTCCCGGCGGACTCCTCTCAGTCGGTGACGCGCACGCCGCCCAGGGGGACGGCGAGGTCGCGATCTCCGGGATCGAGTGCGCAATGACGACCCGGCTCAAGGTCGGCCTCGTGAAGGCCCTCGGGTTGCCCGCCCCACAACTACGCCGCCCGGCCGGCCCGCTCACCCCGCGGGTGGACGGCGGCGGCTGGTACGGAACCTTTGGTGTGCGGGACGACCTGATGGCCGCGTCGCAGGATGCGGTGCGGGCGATGATCGACCATCTCGGCCGCGAACGCGGGCTCGGGCGCGAGGACGCCTACATCCTCTGCTCGCTCGCCGGCGACCTGAAGATCACCGAGGTCGTCGATGCCCCCATGTGGATGGTTGGCTGTTTCCTGCCCGACGCGGTGTTTATCGACGGCTGACCGCCCCACGGCGTTTCGCACCGTCGTCCCGAGGTGTTATTGATTACCGGTCGGCGCCGGGGGGGTGGCGATAGCGTCTGATCAACCACATCCACGCACGACAAGGGAGGAACCATGGCAAAGGGATCGGAGGTCGATCGGCTCAAACCGAACGCGATCGGACTCGCTGGGGTGCTCTTCATCGCGGTCACCGGGGCGGCGCCCATCTCGGCGATGCTTTTCAACGTCCCGTTCGGGGTCGGGTTCGGCAACGGCCAGTACATGCCCGCCGCGTTCCTGTTCGCCACGATCGTACTCACGCTCTTCTCGATCGGCTACGTCTCGATGGCGAAGCGGATTCGCGCTGCGGGTGGCTTCTACACGTTCGTCACGCACGGGCTCGGCCGAGAACTGGGACTCGCGACCGGTATCTGCGGCGCGCTCGCGTACTGTCTGTTCGAGGTCTCGCTCCTCGGCGGGTTCTCATACTTCGCGTCCACGAACTTCAACTCGTGGTTCGGCTGGGAGATCCCGTGGATCCTCTTCGCACTCGGCGCGGCTGCGCTGATCGCGATCTTCGCCTGGTTCGACGTCGCATTGTCCGTGAAGATCCTCGGTGTCGCGCTCATCACCGAGATCATCATCCTCGCGATCTTTGACGCCGTTGTCCTCGCCCAGGGGGGCGCGAGCGGTTGGACGTGGGAGGCCCTCAACATCTTCAACATCACCGAGAGCGCAGTGGGCGCGGACGGCGCGGTCATCGGCGCGGCCGGGGTTGGCGTCTTCCTCGCGTTCTGGTCGTGGGTCGGGTTCGAGGCGATCCCGAACTTCGCCGAGGAGTCCCGCCACCCGGTGCGCAACATCCCGCGCGCAACGCTGATCGCGGTGGTCGGGCTCGGAATCGGCTATGTGATCACGTCATTCGCGTTCGTGACGGCTTTCGCGCCGGACGAACTGATCGCTGCGGCTGGAAGCGCGGACGACCCGCCGTTCTTCGCCGCGATGGAGAAGTACGGCTCCAACTTCCTCCGCACCGTGATGGAGATTCTCATCCTGACCGGCGCGTTCGCGTGTGCGATGGCGTTCCACAACGTCGCAATGCGGTACTTCTACGCCCTCGGTCGCGAAGGGATGATCCCGCGGCAGTTCGGGGCAACGCACTCGAAGCACAAGGTGCCGCACGTCGCAAGCCTCACGCAGACAGCGATCGCAGTCGTGATCCTGGCCGTGTGGGGCATCGTGGCCGGGTTCGGCTACGGAGCTGCGTTCGACGCCGCGTACGTCCGCATCTACACGATGATGGCGGTGCAGGGCGTCGTCTGGCTCCTCGCGATCCAGACGGTGTGTGCCGTTGCGGTGATCGTCTGGCACCAGCGCGAGAAGCTCGGGGACAACGTGCTCGTGACGACGGTGGCGCCGCTCCTCGCGATCGTCGGGCAGGTGTGGGCGATCTACCTGCTGTTCACGAACATCGACACCCTCGCGGGCACGATCGGGTACGTCGCCTGGATCAAGTGGATCGCGATCGCCGGGCTCGTTGTCTCGCTCGTGTATGCGCTCGCGCTCAAGAACATGAACCGCGCGAAGTACGACGCGATCGGCCAGACGGTCGATTCCGTCGAGCACGTCTAGGTGACATCGAGGTTGCGGCCCGCCTTCGGGCGGGCCGCAACCCGGTCACTTCAGTCTCAAGACACGGCTGAGCCGCGCAGCGTGTCGGACATCGCCGTCATCGTCTCGCACCCGCGTGGAACGCCATCGCCTCCAGCGCGATCCGCGCGGCGACGATCGACGTCGTCGGGGTTGGGTCGAGCGTCGGTGCCGTCTCGACCACGTCCACCCCGAGCAGCCCGCCCGCGGAAACGCCACGCACCAGTTCGATTGCCTCGCGCATCGTCAGCCCGCCCGGGGTCGGGCAGCACGTTCCCGGCGCATGCGCCGCATCAAGCGAATCCACGTCGAACGACAGGTAGACCCCGTCGCCCGCGCCTGCGATCGCCCGAGCGCGCTCCGCCACCACCGCGGTGCCGAGCGTCCACACGTCCTCGAGCCAGATCACCGTGATCCCGCGTTCACGGCAGTACGCGATCTCCGTGCGCGGGTTCATCCAGCCGGAGATCCCCACCAGCACGATCTTCTTCGGATCGAAGCCTGCGTCCACCGCCCGCGTGATTGGGCAGCAGTGGTTTAGCTCCTCGCCGCCAACATCAAGCGCGGTGTCGAGGTGCGTGTCGATCAGGATGAGGCCCGGATCGGCGACCCGCGCCTTCACCGCACGTACCGCGGGGATCGAGACCGAATGATCGCCGCCGAAGACAACGGGGAGTGCGCCCGCAGCGATGATGGCCTCGAGGTCCCGCTGGGCCCGCTCAAACGTGCGCGACGGATTCGCAAGCGCGATGTGGCAGTCGCCGCAGTCCACCGGGGCGAGCGCATCCACCAGGTCGAAGTCGAGCGTCGCGTTGTACGAGAGGAACTGGCAGGAGACATCCCGGATCCCCCGTGGCCCGAAGTTCGCGCCCGTCCGGCTGATGTTCGTCGCGTCGAACGGGATCCCGTAGATCGCTGCCCGCGCCCCGCTCCCCGCCACCGCGTCCGGTGCCACATGTGGGAGCCGGAGGAACGACCCCGCCAGCCCCGCGTGCAGCAGGCTCGTCCACATCGTCCGATCGACCTCTGCCTGTGCCATCGCAACCGCCTCCTTACTCGCCTGAGAAACACGCCTCCGCCGATCCTCTCCCACCTCTCGACCGCTGTCGAGCGGCTCGGTGTCATCATTCGCTAACCACTTCCCCCGAACGGAGGCAACACCTGTGAGCACCACAACCGGTACCTGGCAACTCGACGCGGTGCATTCGAACGTCGGCTTTGAAGTTGGCTACCTCACCGGCACGTTCAAGGGCGGCTTCCGCACGATCGAGGCCACGCTCACGGTGGGCGAAAACGGAGCGCGGCTTGAGGGCGGCGCAGACGTAGCGAGCGTGGACGTGAAGGACGAAAATTTCGCTGGCCATCTCCAGACTCCCGACTTCTTCGACGCGGAGCGGCACCCGCGGATCACCTTCGCCGCGGACGGCATCGATCTCTCCGGTGGGAACGTCGTCGCGAACGGGTACCTCACGATGAAGGGCGACACGCATCCGGTGGGCGTCACGGGCAGCATCGGCGGCCCGCTGACCGACGGGTACGGCAACGAGCGGCTCGGCCTCACTGTCTCGGCCTCGTTTGACCGCACCGCGTTCGGGATCAACTGGAACGCGCCGCTCCCGACCGGTGACCCTGCGCTCTCAAGCGACATCACCGTCAAGGCCGACCTCTTCTTCGTCAAGGCGCGTTGAGTCTGCCCGCCCTCGGCATCTCTCGGGCAGACCGCCGCGAGTAGCGCCTCCGTCGATGCGCTACGTTCGCCGCGTGAAGGTCGAGCGGATCACCGACGGGCTCTGGCGCTGGACCGCCCCCCATCCCGACTGGAACGAAGGGGACGACTGGCCACGCGACGTCGGCTGCGTCTACTGGGAGGGGGCAGAGGCGACCGTGCTCGTCGATCCGCTCGTCCCCGAGGATGTGTCCGACCGTGACCGCTTCCACGCGGCGCTCGACCGAGACGTCGAGCGGATGGGCCTACCCGTCGCGATCCTCCAGACCTGCCGCTGGCACGGTCGCAGCGTCCGAGAACTCGCCGCGCGCTACCAGGCGACAGTCCACGCGACGGCCGACGATGCGGGACTCCCCGCAGGCGTCCGTGGGATCGCGGCGCCATCCGCGGACGAGGTCGTGTGGTGGCTTGAGGGCGCACGGGCCGTCGTCCCCGGAGACACGCTCCTCGGCGACGACGTGGGTGGCGTCACCGTCTGCCCCGCGTCCTGGCTCGACGCGGGCGATCAGGCCGAACTCGCCACCCAACTGGCGCCGCTCCTCGCGCTCCCCTGCGAACGCATCCTCGTCTCCCACGGCCGACCGGTGCTCGTCGATGGCGGATCGGCGCTTCGCCGCGCACTCGACTGCTGAGAGCGCCGCGTCCAGCCAACTGCAACCGAAGGCAGAACGCCAACTCGACGGAGAGGAACCCCGACGGGTCAACGACCCGGAACGCGCCGGGGGCCCCTGACGGGGCCCCCGGAACGAACCGTTCTGACCGCGAGCGCTGGCCCTAGACGAGGCCCGCGTTCCGCCACTTGCGGTGGATGTACGTGAACTCCTTGCCGAACGTCGTAACCGCTTCGTCCGGCGTCAACTTCCCCTGCACCACCTGTGCGAACATCTGCGGCACGAGGAAGCGGTTGAAGATCTCGTCGATCGCCGCATTCGAGTAGCCGGGCCAGCCGACGTTCGCCGTGTACTTCTCGGCGATCGTCGTCAAGACCGTGTACTTGCCGCGCGGTTTGTGGGTGTCGGCGGCCGCCATTTTGCGAATCGCGGGGAAGCCACCCTCGATCGCCCCCGTCCAACCGGGGAAGTTGTAGAACGCGCTCTGCTCGAAGTGGTCCTTGTAGCCGAGCTGCTGGTCAACGAGGAACTTCTTCGCCAAGTCCACGTTCTTCGCGAACTTCCAGATCACGTACACGCCCATCACGTGCTCGTTCCCCATCTGGGTGAACGGGCCCCGCGGGATCGGCGCGAGCCATGTGTCGTCTGCGAGCCCCGGGTTCACCCTCTCGAGCGTGCGTGCGATCGAGATCGCGTTCATCGCGAACGAGAGCCGACCCGCGATGAACGCCTGGTTGTTCGACGCGGCCGTCCACGCGAACACCTCGTCGGACATTCCCTGCTTGAAGATGTCCTGCATGAGCTTGAGGGCCTCGACGGCGCCCTTGCGGGACTTCCCGGCGAAGATCGGCTGGTTCTCCTCGTTCTGGAGGAGCCCGCCGTAGCAGTAGAGGAGCGCGAACAGGAACATGTTCGAGTCGATCTCGTTCGACATCCCGAGGCCGATCGGCTTGCCGAGCGCCTTGAGCGCCGGCGCGGCCTTGCGGATGTCCTCCCACGTGCGCACCGGGGTGTCGATCTGGGTGAACAGGCTCCCCCGGTAGTGGGCCGGGTCCGGCACGTAGTTGTCCGCGAAGCCGAAGTACTGCTTCGTCTTCGGGTTGAACGTGCTCTTCTCGCCTACCGACGAGATCGGCCCGAGTTTCTTCGTCACCTCTTGCACAATGTCCGTCAGCGGCAAGAGCTGCTTCTGGAACGACGACGGCGGTGAGAGGAACTGGAACAGGTCGTGGCCGCTCTGGGCCGCAACCTGCGACGCCCCGGTCGAGAACAGCAGCGCGTTGTTGATGTGGTCAACCTTGACCTCGGTGTCGTTCTTCTCGCCCCACGCCTTGATGTACGTGTTGTCGAACCACTTGTCGTACGCGGGGACGAAGTGGACCCACTGAAGGATCCGCAGTTGCTTCGATGCCAACTGCTTCTGGAACTTCAGCGGGCCGTACGTCGCGCCGAGAGCCTGGTTCGCGATCCCGCCGAACATCGCGACAGAGAAGGCGGCCGCAGCCCCCCGCTTGAGAACGCCGTCGCGACTGTATGTCGCCTCGCTCCGACTGGGTGCAGCAGAGTCATCAGCCACTGACGATCCCTCCTGGGTTGGGATGCCTGGACCCCTCTGCCGGGGATTCTCTACCTGAATGCGCCGCCTGTAAAGCCCTTGATGAACTTATCGAGAAACGTGTTGTAGAGGAACGCGAGCACGAGGCTCGGAAGGAGCGTCGCGAACATGAGCGACTGCCAGAAGAACACGTCGCCCCGGATCAACTCATTCGGGACGCCGGTCGAGATCGTCCGGTTGTCCGAGGAGGTGATGAAGGTGAACGCATAGATGAACTCGTTCACGCAGAGCGAGACCCCGAAGATGACGACGGTGAGGATCCCGGGCAGCGAGATCGGGAACACGATCCGCACGAGCGCCGTCAGCCGCGAGCAGCCGTCCACGAGCGCCGCGTCCTCGAGTTCCTGCGGGATCGTCTTGAAGAACCCCATCAGGAGCCAGGTCGCGAACGGGATCGTGAACGACGGGTAGATGACGATGAGCGCGAGCAGCGAGTTGCCGATTCCGAGCCGCGCGACGAGCGGCGAGAGCGGCAGGAAGAGGAGCGTCGGCGGAACGAGATAGACAAGGAAAATCCCGATCCCCGCGGTCTGGCCCCAACTGCCCGAGAGGCGCGCGAGCGCGTACCCGGCCGGGAGCGAGACGAGAAGCGTGATCCCGACGACGACCGCGCTGACCGCGAGCGTGTTGAGGATCCAATCGACGTACTTCGTCTCCGTGAAGATGTACTCGATGTGCTTCGTCGTCATCGACTCCCAGAAGCGCCACTGGAGCGGGTTGTAGATGTAGGGCGTCGTGTCCGCGTTGTAGAGGTCGAGGTCCTGCTTGAACGTCGTGATGAGCATCCAGAGGAACGGGAACCCGAGCACGACGGCGAACGGGACGAGCACGATGTAGGCGCCGAACCTGCGGAACATCACGACACCTGTGCCCGTCGCGCGAACCAGAGCATCGCGATCGACACCGCCGCAAGCAGCGGGAAGAGGTAGAGCGAAATCGCGGCGCCCTCACCGAGCGAGCCGGAGTTGATCCCGATCTGGAACGACCAGGTGGTGAGCATCTGGGTCGCGTTGAACGGGCCGCCCCCCGTGAGGAGGAAGACGACCGTGAAGTCCGCCGCGGTGAACACGATCCCGAAAAGGAGGGCGACGAGCGCGATCGGGAGCTGGAGCGGCAGCGTCACCCACCACATCTTCTTGAGTCCGTCGGCGCCGTCGATCTTGGCCGCATCGTCCACCTCGGTCGGAATCGAGGCGAGTCCGGCAATGAAGATGACGACCGCGAACGGGAGCACGCGCCACGCGTGCACCATGATCACCGCTATGAGTGCGAGGTTCGCACGGCCGAGCCACTGCGGCGGGTTGATGGGATCGACCAGGTCGATGCCGACGAAGCCGAGGACCCAGTCGATCGGATGGCCCGCCGTCCAGTTGATCACGCTGAAGAGCGAGTCGAAGATCCAGAGCCACCCGAGCGTGCCGAGCGCGACGGGCGCCGCCCAGGGGAGGACAACAAGCATGCGCAGGATCCATTTGCCCCGGAACTCCTTCACGAGTTGGTGCGAGAGGAGCGCCGCGCCCACGAGCACGATCGCCTGTGAACCGAACGTGAAGACGAGCGTGTTTTGGAGCGCCTTGCGGAAGTTAGCGTCGCCCCAGGCGTGGGTGAAGTTGTCGAGGCCGACGAAGTTGCCGGTGAGGGAGCCGCCGATCGCGTCCGTGAGGCTGAGGTAGATCGCCCAGACGAGCGGGACGCCGACGACGAGCAGGATGAAGAGGACGGCGGGCGCGATCAGGACGACAGCGAGCGCGCGGCGGCTCTCGGCGAGGTTTCTCCACCAACTCACCCGCGCCCTTGCCGGGGCCGTTGCGCTTTCCACCGTGCGAGAGATCGTAGTAGAGTGCGAGAGATCGTAGTAGAATCTCTGGGCGATGACCGAAATCGTCCTTGACCGGCTGACGAAGGTCTATCCGGATGGGACGCTCGCGGTGAACGAGCTCTCGATCGAGATTGCCGACGCGGAATTCGTTGTCTTCGTCGGGCCGTCCGGCTGTGGCAAGACGACGGCGCTCCGGATGGTGGCGGGACTCGAGCCGATCACGGGCGGCGAGGTGCGGATCGACGGCATCATCGTCAACGACCTGCCCCCGAAGGACCGCGACATCGCGATGGTGTTCCAGAATTACGCGCTCTACCCCCACATGAACACCGCGAAGAACATGGGCTTTGCACTCAAGATGCGGGGCGTTCCGAAAGACGAGATTGACCGGCGTGTCAAGGACGCTGCCCACACGCTCGGGCTCACCGAGTCGCTCCACAAAAAGCCGCGGACGCTCTCAGGCGGGCAGCGCCAACGTGTCGCAATGGGGCGCGCGATCGTCCGCAACCCACAGGCGTTCCTGATGGACGAGCCGCTCTCGAATCTTGATGCGAAGCTCAGGGTTGAGATGCGCGCCGAGATCGCGCGCATCCAACGCGACCTTGCGGTGACAACGATCTACGTCACGCACGACCAGGTCGAGGCCATGACGATGGGCGACCGGGTCGCGGTGATGCGAAATGCCGTCCTCCAGCAGATCGACGCGCCGGACGTCCTCTACGCGAAGCCCGTCAACCTGTTTGTGGCGGAGTTCATCGGCTCGCCAGCGATGAACCTTGTGATGGCGGAGATCTCCTCCTCGGACGGAGAGCTCTACGCGCATTTCGGCGACACGCGGCTCCGCCTCGGCGCCTCAGCCCCCGCGGGGCTTGCGGGCCGCACGGTGGCGCTCGGAATCCGTCCTGAGGATATGGAGGACGCCTCACTCCAAGAGAGCCCCGAGGATCGGCGGCTCACGGTCGTCTGCGACATCCGCGAGGACATGGGGCACGAGGTGTTCGCGCACTTCAACGTCGCGGGCGAGCCCGTCACCACGAGCGATGTCCTTGAGGCGCACACAATCGACCGGCCCGAGGACGCGGAGGCGCGGCTCGCGTCGATGCGGGCACGCGGCAGCGGCGTCCCCTTCGTCGGTCGGCTCGACCGCGCAACCCGCGCGCGCGAGGGCGAGTCGCTTGAACTCGCAATCGACGTCGATCGCCTCCACTATTTCGACGCGGACACCGGTCTCGCGATCTACTGAGTGCTGCCCGGCGCGGCCGCGGAACTACCCGCGGACACGACGGAGCATCGCGGCGGCAACCTCTCCCGCAAGTACGTCCGACGAGGCGTCCGCCCCGTGCGGGCGGTACGTCATCACCGTCGCAACGAAGACGCCGCCGTGCCAGAAGACGAGGCCATTGTCGTGGCGCGCGTGCTCAAGCCAGCCCGCCTTGTGTAGTACCCGCACCCCCTGGATGCGGCCGATCTCGCGCTCAAGTTTGCCCGGGTCGCGCACCTCGGCAAGGAGCGCGAGGAGATAGCGCGCCTCCATCGGGGTGAAGCCGCGCTGCGCCTCCCGGAGCGGGCCGAGTCCCCCGCTTGCGAGCCAGACCGCGCGTGCGATCCGCGCGAGGTCGTACGGCGTTGTCGTCTTGCCCGTGCCCCAGTCCGCCTGGTCATCGACCCGAAGCGGGATCGCTCCGCCCGCGAGGTCGCGCCCTGGCTCAAGGGACTGTTCGATGAGATAGCCGCCCCACATCTCCGTCCGCTCAAGTCCGATCGAGCGCATCACGTCGTTTACGAGGCGGGAGCCGCCGCTCGTCGAGCCGCCGTAGATTTCCTCGATCCGGTTCGCCGCCTCGTTGTCCGAGACGATGAGCATTTCGCGGAAGAGGCCGTCAAGCCGGGAGCCGTGCGCAGGAGGCCCGTCGAGCCGGGAGAGCGCGGTCACCGCAATCGCGAGTTTGAGCGTCGATGCGCCCGGGAACGTCGCGCGCGCATTCCAGGCGGCGCCGGCCCCGGTTGTGAGGCTCTGGACATACACCCCGGCGGTCGGCCCGAACCGACGCACAAGTCGCTCAAGTTCGCGCTGCATCCCGCTGTCGAGCCGGGCGGGAAGGTCACGCGGGCGTGCCGCCCGCGGCAGACCGGTGACGTGCGGGATTGTCGTCGCGGCGCGACGGCCATCGCCGTCGGCTGTCTCGATCCGGATCGTCCGCTGCCCGGGCGGGAGATCGAGATCAATCGTGAACGACCGTCCGCGGAGCGCAACGTCAGCGCGGACAAACCCGTCCACCTTGACGATCACGCGTGTCGCTCCACGCGCGGCCGTTCCGCGCACCATCCCGTAGGAGACCTGATACGCAGCCGGCTGCGCGATCACCGGCGGGGGCGGCGGGGTCGCGACGATCATCCGCGGGAACCGTAGCCTTGCGCATGGCGATGCCGATCTTCGCGCACCTTGATCTCGATGCGTTCTTCGCCGCGGTCGAGGAACTCGAAGACCCCTCCCTCCGCGCCCGCCCCCTCGTCGTCGGTGGCGATCCACGCGGGCGCGGGGTCGTCGCAACCGCAAACTACGTCGCGCGCCAGTTCGGAATCCGCTCGGCGATGAGTTGTGCAGAGGCGCTCCGTCGCTGCCCGCAAGCCGTCTTCGTCTGGCCTCGACACACGCTTTACCGCCAGTACTCGGATGCGGTCTGGCACGCGGTCGGGGAAGTCGTCCCGCAGATCGAGCGGACCGGACTCGACGAGGGCTACCTCGAGCTCTCGGCCACAAGCGAGGGCTTTCCGCAGGCGCGCGCTGCGGCGGAGACCGTCCAACTCGCGGTGCGCGCGGCCACTTCGCTCTCGTGTTCGCTCGGTGTCTCCATCTCGAAGGTCGTCTGCAAGGTCGCCTCCGACCGCCGCAAGCCGGGAGGAATAACGGTCGTCCCGCCCGGACGGGAGGCGGCGTTCCTCGCACCGCTCCCGATTCGGCTGCTCCCCGGGGTCGGGCCGCGGGCCGAGGAGCGATTGCGCCCGGCGGGGATCGACACGGTCGGCGGACTCGCAGCCCTCGACGACGCGCTCCTGGGCGTCGTCCTCCCCGGCTCGGTCGGACGGATGCTGAGGGATCGCGCCAACGGGATCGACCCGCGCGGACTTGAGCCGGGCGCCGAGCGGGTCTCGATCTCGACCGAGGAGACGTTCGAACGGGACGTGACGGAGCGCACCGTCCTTCACGCCGAGTTGCGCCGCATGGCTGCAGCGCTCTCGGAGGAACTCCGCACCCGCGTCCTCTCCGCGCGCACGGTGACGACAAAACTCCGCTACGCGGACTTCTCGCTCCGCACCCGCTCGACAACGCTCGCGGCCCCAATCGATGAGTCTGAGCGGATCGGCGACCTCGCCTGTCGGCTCCTCGACCGCGGGCTGCGTGACCGGCCGGGGGCGCTGCGACTCGTCGGGGTCGGGGTCGCCGGACTCGCGGGGCACCGTCAACTCTCGTTCGACGCCTGACGGCTCACCTCCCGGGCACCGAAGGTGTGCTCCTCGACCTCGAGCCGCGGCCGCTCGCTCACCTGAGTAGTGGCTATTCGCGCCGCAGCAGCGGGCGGGTCAGGCAGGTCGGCCCGCCGTCACCCTTGCGCGAGATCTCGTCGCCGCGGTAGGTCGTGACGTCCACCCCCGCCCGCTCCAGCCGGCGACGCGTCTCAAGATTCCCCTCGAGCGCGAGCGCGCGGCGCGGGCCAAGCGCGAGGACATTCGTCGCCATCGTCTCGAACTCTTCGTCGGGCACCTCGACGATCCCGACTCCGCGCTCGGCGAGGAGTTGCATGAGGCGCGTCGGCGCAATCCGCGGGTAGACGAGCGCGAGATCGCGGTCGAGCGGGGAGAGAAAACTCATCAGGTGCATTACCTCGGCCGCGCCGTTCCAGTGCGGGAGGTCAAACGCGACCACCTCGACTCCGGTGAACGCGGCGCGGAGCGCGTCGAGCGCGGCCGGATTCGTCCGGTAGCCGAGTCCAACCAGAAGCGTGTGCGGGTCAAGCCAGACGGTGTCGCCGCCCTCGACGGTTGCGGCCCCATCGATCCGTGCCACGACGGGTACCCCCGCCGCCTCAAGCACGCTTGCGGTCGCTGACGGCTCGCCGCGCCGACCCTCCTTGCCCGGGCGCAAGAGCACGGCACCCTCCGCACCGACGAGGGTCGGGTCGTACGTGTAGATCGCATCCGGGTTCCCCGGGTCGTGTTCGGAGACGACAACCTCCGCGCCCGCCTCCTCAAGGAGGAGGCAGAACGCCTCATGCTCAGCCTGCGCGGCGGCGACGTCCGGGGCCGCGCGCCAGCCGTATGCCTCCCAGGCCGCTGCATCGACCGCGAGCGGGCGGCGGACAAGCACCCGCTCAAGGGCACCCCACATCGACGCGCTCCCATACCCGGGCACCGCCGCAGGCTAGCGATCTGTGTGACGCGACACGTGGGGGATGCACTACGGTCCGGAGGTGGACATTGCGGGGACTAGAGCCGCCGGGGCCTGCCGCTGATGGCGCACGCGCCCGCGGTGTTGTTCGTCTGCGTCCACAACGCGGGCCGCAGCCAGATGGCTGCAGCACTGCTCGCGGAGCGCTCGGGCGGTCGCGTCCAGGTGCGCTCCGCCGGCTCCGCGCCCGCGCCGGAGGTGAACCCTGTCGTGCGGGAGGCGCTCGCCGAACTCGGCTTCGACCTTGCTGACGCCCGGCCGACGCAACTTGAGGAGCAGACGGTGCGGGAGGCGGATGTCGTCATCACGATGGGCTGCGGCGACGCCTGTCCCGTCTTCCCGGGGAAGCGCTACGAGGACTGGGCGGTCGAGGATCCCGCAGGTCAGGGGCTCGATGTGGTCCGGCGGATCCGCGACGAGATCGACGGGCGCGTTCGCGTCCTCGCCGCAGACCTGCTCAGGCCGACAGCAGGCGCGTGAGCCAGGCGGCAACGACCGCCCACGACGGATGCGCCGGGTCGATCAGGTCACAGTGGCCCGCCTCTGCGAACGCTACGAGTTCGGCCTCACCGCCCGCGACTGCGGCGTAGCCCTCGCTCTGTGCGAGCGGCACGATGTCGTCCACCTCGCCGTGGATGAGGAGTTGCGGCACCCCGAGTGGAGCGAGCGAGGCGGGCGAGGCGGCTGCGTAGCGCTCCGGTTGCTCGTCCGGCGCACCGCCAAGAAACGCCGCGCAGGCCCCCGCCCCGAGCCCCTGCTCGGCTCCCCGGACGAGATCGCAGACCCCCGCCTGCGAGACGGCGCCGATCGGTCGGACGAGCGGCCCGGCCCCCGGCGCAGCTCCCGGCAGCCGGTGCCGGGCGGCGGCCCAGAGGGCGAGGTGGCCCCCCGCCGAATGGCCGCAGGTGGCGACGCGCGCGGCGTCGATCTGCTCAAGTGAGGCGAGGTGGTCGAGCGCGGCCGCGACGTCCTCGAGCGTGCCGGGCCAGCCTCCCCCGTCCGACCCGACTCGCCGGTACTCGATGTTCCAGGCGGCGAACCCGCGCCGCGCGAGATCCTGCGCGAGCGCCGTCATGAGCGTCCGGTCCCACCCGGAACGCCAGAAACCACCGTGGAGGAGCGCAACGCAGGGCCACGGCCCGCCCTTCTCCGCGGGGAGGTGGAGGTTCGCGACCTGATCCGGGTGCGGGCCGTAGGTAACAGACGGCGCGATCGGCAGCCGGGTCACGCGAGCAGCGCGCGATGCGTGCGGAGGCAGGCGAGCAGCCGGTCGATGTCGTCCTCGACGTTGTAGAGGTGCGGCGCGACCCGCAGGCTCCCGTCCCGCGAGGAGCAGACGACCCGCTCGGCCGCAAGCGCGGCGACGAGCGCCTCCACGTCGCGCGAGCGGACGCAGACGAGCGGCCCGCGGTGGACTGGGTCGCGCGGAGTGATCACGGTTGCGCCCAACTCGTCGAGCCCCGCGATGAGGTGCGAGGTAAGCCCTGCGACGTGCGCCTCGATTGCTCCCACCCCCGCTTCTTCGACGAGCGCCATCCCGGCGACGCCGGCGTAGATGTTCGGCACGGGCGGCGTGCCCGCGTCGAAGCGGCGCGCGTCGGGCGCTGGTGAGTAGTCAGAGATGTCCATCTGGAAGATGTCCTCGTCGGCGAACCAGCCTGTCTGGCTTGGCAGGAGCCCGGGGACGAGTCCGGCGCGCACGTAGAGAAAGCCAAGTCCGGCCGAGGCGAGGAGATACTTCACCGTCCCGCCCGTCACGAAGTCCACCCCGAGCGCGGGCGCGTCGAACGCGATCGCGCCGATCGCCTGATACGAGTCAGCGAGCACGAGCGCACCCTGCTCGTGCGCGAGCCGCGCGATCCCTGCGATGTCGTGGCGGTGCCCGGTGCGATAGGAGAGCGACGTGCAGCAGACGAGCGCTGTGCGCTCGTCGATCGCCTCCGCAAACGCCTCGAGTGGGATCGAGCCGTCTGCCGCAGCACGGACGTGGACGACCTCGGCGCCACGCAGCTCCTGCGCGTGCGCGATCTGGCCAACCGTCGGAAACTCGTGCTCGGAGACGACGATCCGGGGCCGGGCGCGGAGGTCGAGAGCGCTCACGACCCCGCTCACGCCCTGGGTGACGGAGGTCGTCACCGCGATCTCAGCAGGCGTCGCGCCAAGCAGCCGCGCGAACGCCGACCGCGCCGTCTCCGCCCGCTCGACCCAGTGTTCCCACTCCGCCCCGTTCGCGTCCCAGCCCGCGAGGTACTCCAGGTAGGCGGCGCGCACCCGGTGCGACAAGGCACCCTGCGAGCACGCGTTGAGGTACGCGGTCTCCGCGAGGATCGGGAACTCGCCGCGGATCGCTTGTCCGACCCCCACTGTCACCGCCCCAGGTAGGCCTTGCGGAGGTCATCGTGCTGGAGCAGCTCGGCCGCAGGCCCCTCGAGCACGATCCGCCCCGTCGAGAGGACGTACCCACGGTCGGCGATCGAAAGTGACACGTTCGCATTCTGCTCGACAACGAGCAGTGCAACGCCGGCTTCGTTCACTTGGCGGATGATCTCGAAGTTCTGCTCGACGAGCACCGGAGCGAGCCCCATCGACGGCTCGTCCATGAGCAGCAACCTCGGCTTCGACATAAGCGCACGGCCCATCGCGACCATCTGCTGCTCGCCGCCCGAGAGCGTCCCCGCAAGCTGACTCCGCCGCTCGTAGAGCTTCGGGAAGAGCGAATAGACACGCTCAAACTCAGCCTTCAGATCCGCCTTCGGGCGGAGGTAGGCCCCTAACTCGAGATTCTCAACCACCGTCATCGGGCCGAAGAGGCGGCGATTCTCGGGCACGATCGCCAGCCCGCGCTCGATCCGGTGTGCGGTCGCAAGGCGCGTCACGTCCTCCCCGCCGATCGAGACGCGGCCGGTGCGCGGCCGCACGATCCCAAGCACAGTCTTGAGCGTCGTTGACTTCCCCGACGCATTCCCGCCAAGCAGACAGACGAGCTCGCCCTCGCGGACGATGAGATTCACATCTTTGAGAATGTGGATCTGCCCGTAGAACGTGTTGATCCCCTCAAGTTCGAGGATCGGCTTGGCGGCGACCTCCATCTACAGCGCCTTCCGTGCCATCGCGCCCGTGCCGAGGTATGCCTCGACGACCTTCGGGTCGGTCGCGACCTGTTCGAACGTGCCCTCCGCGATCTTCACGCCGTGGTCGAGTGCGACGACACGGTCGGAGATGCCCTCGACAACGTGCATGTCATGTTCGATCACGAGGATCGTGTAGCCGCCCACGTCGCGAAGTTTCCCGATCAACTCAGCCATCTCGAGCGTCTCGTTCGGGTTCATCCCCGCTGCGGGCTCGTCGAGCAGGAGGAGGCGCGGGTTTGTTGCGGTCGCGCGCGCGATCTCGAGCCGCCGCCGGTTCGCGTATGAGAGCGAATAGGCGGGCTGATCCCAGCGGTAGCCGACGAGCCGCTCTCCAAAGAAGCCGAGCCGCTCCTCCGCGAGCGCGCGGATCGCGCGCTCCTCGCGGCGCATCCCCGGGGTGCGGAGCATCGAGCGGATCACGCCCGCCTGCGTGTGCCCGTAGGCGGCGGCCATGACGTTCTCCCGCACAGTCATGTTGAGAAAGAGCCGCAGCGTCTGGAACGTACGCGCGATCCCGCGCTGGGTGATGGCGTGCGGCTCAAGTCCGACGATCGACGAGCCCTCGAAGCGGATGTCCCCAGCCGAGGGGCGGTAAACCCCAGTCACGAGGTTGAAGAGCGTCGTCTTGCCAGCCCCGTTCGGGCCGATCACCGAGACGATCTCCCCGCGTTCGACGTGGAGGTCGAGCGCATCCACGACGGTGAGGCCGCCGAACGCCATCGTCACGCCCTGGAGTTCGAGCACACGGTCGGCCATCAGACGATCTCCACCCGCTTCTCGCCGAGAAGGCCGTTCGGGCGCACGATCATGAGCCCAACGAGGATCACCCCGATCACGATGTAGCGCGTCGCCTCGGGCTTCGCGAGGAGGACGTTCTCCCAGACGAACGCAGCGAGGTAGAGGGTCGGTACGAGTGCCGCGAGTCGCAGCCGACCGCCGACGAGCGTGAGTCCGAGCACGAGCGTAACGAGGACGAGATAGGCGGCAGGCGCGAGCCATCGCGCGGGCTCAAGCGGCACGATCACCCACTCCGCCGCCAGATGCGCGGCGCGGCCCGCATCCTCCGCGGTGCCCGCGGTCCACGAGCCGTCGATCGCCCCCGCGACCGTGCGGAGCACGAAGCCGAGCACGATCGTGCCGCCGAGCACCACGACAAGCCGGGTCGAGGCGCGGAAGGCGCCGTAAAGGCCGAGTACGAGCGCGACGTAGAAGAGCGACCGCGCGTCGTTCGCATCGCGCAGCACCTCGAGCAGCACGCTCACGATCACGGCGCCGAGGACGACGCCGACCTGGCTGCCCTGGCCGCCAAGAATGACGATCGTGTAGACCGTGATGAGGAGTGGGAATTCGAAGTTTTGGGGGAACACGCTCCCGTTGAGCGCCGAGGCGAACGTGCCCGTCAGTGCTGCGACCCCCGCGCCGAACGCGAACGCGAGCAACTTCAGCCGGTTGACCGGCATCCCCATCATCTCGGCCGCGAGCGGATCCTCGCGCAGCGAGCGCCACGCCCGTCCGGTGCGCGACTCGTTCACGAACCGCAGCGCCACATAGACGACGCCGAAGAAGGCCAGAGCAACGTAGATGTAGGCGACGTTGAAGAGTCCTTCGGAGGTGGAGCGCGGAATCGTCCAGCCGAAGAACGAGAGCGGGTCGATGTTCAAGAGACCATTTGGGCCGTTCGTGATGCTCGCCCCGAACACGTTGTCGCCGTTGTTGGTGACGGTCAGGAAGATCTGGAAGAAGAAGAGCGTCACGATCGCGAGGTAGTCGCCGAGAAGCCGACGCGACGGGAGTCCGACGAGCCAGCCGGCGAGCGCGCCGATCACCGCGACGAGCGGGATGAGCAGGATCGACGGCAGGTGGATCCCGGAGTGGTCGCTCGCAAGCAGGGCGTACGCGTACGCGCCGACCCCGTAGAACGCGACGAAGCCGAGGTCGAGCAGCCCGCCCCAGCCGACCACAATGTTGAGGCCCAGCGCAAGCAGCATGAGCACGACGGTGTCGAACGCGACCCGGCGCACGTAGCCGGACTCGATCCCGAGCGGCAGCGCAGCGATCACCGCCACGAAGAGCGTCAGCCACGCCCACCAGGACACGGTCGCGAGGCGCTGCTCAAGCACGCCGAGAGCGCCGGAGCGGCGGACCCGGTTCGCGCCAAAGCGCGCGACCCACTCATCCTTGCCGAGAGCGGGGCCGGTGGGCTGGGTGTCGTCGCGCTCGTCGCTCATCTCAGACCTTCTTGATGTCGGCCTTGCCGAAGAGGCCCTGCGGGCGGAACAGCATGAACGTGACGAGGATCACAAACACGATCAGGTCTGACCACCGGGTCGAGACGTACCCCTGGGTGTACGCCTCCGCGAACCCGAGGATGAGGCCGCCCGCCATCGCGCCCGGGATCGAGCCGATCCCGCCGATCACCGCCGCCGTGAACCCCTTGAGCCCGACGAGAAATCCGAGTGAGGGATAGAAGGGCGCGCGCAGCCCAAACAGCACGCCCGCTGCGCCCGCGAGCGCGGAGCCGAGCACGAACGCGAACACGATCACGCGATCGACGTTGATCCCCATCATCGCCGCCGCCTCGCGGTCGATCGAGGTCGCGGTCATCGCCTTGCCCGTCTTCGTCCTCGTCACGAGCAGCCAGAGCACGACCATGAGCGCGAAGGCGCAGAGGATGACGACGATCCGCAGGAGCGGCACCCGCACCTCGGTACCCGGGATCGTGAACCCCGTCATGAACAGCACGCCGCTCCCGAGGTTGAAGGCGTCGTAGTCGCGCTGGTCGGCCCCGAACAGGAGTTGGAGCGAGTACGCGAGGAAGAACGAGACGCCGAGCGCCGAGATGAGCGGCGCGATGCGGGGCGCGTCTCGGAGCGGGCGGTAGGCGAACCGCTCGATCGCGACCCCGAGGACTGCGCAGACAGCCATCGCGGCGAGCGTGATGAGCACCAGGAGGAGCCAGATTGGGACGGCGGGATGCGCGACCCCGCCGAGGAGTTGCAGCGCGCCGAACCCGACGAAGGCACCAACGGTGAAGACATCGCCGTGCGCGAAGTTCAGGAGTTTGAGGATCCCATAGACGAGCGAGTAGCCGAGCGCGATGAGCGCGTACACGCTGCCGAGCGTGAGGCCATTCAGGGTCAACTGGAGGAAGACGTCCACGGCGGGCGGCAGTGTAGTTGCCCTAGAAACGAGCAGCGGCCCGGACGAAGCCGGGCCGCTGCTCGGTGGTTCCGGATCGGCTAGCCGACGAGCTTGTACGACCCGTCGGACTGGATCTGGAAGATGTAGAACTTCGCGTTCAGCGGGTCGTTCGACTTCGTCGAGAACTTGAAGTCGATCCCGAGGATGGACTGCTTCACGCTGATCTTCTTGACCCGCCGGAGCACCTCGCGACGGTCGGCGATCGAGCCGCCGCCCGCGTTGCACGCGAGGTTGATCGCGTTGATCGCGACCTGCGCGGCGAGATAGCCGGGGGGCCCGAAGGAGCCAACCGTCTTCTCGCTCGGGTTATCCGCCTTCCACGCCTCCACAAGTGCCTTCGTGTGCGCGTATCCGGTGATGTCCGGGGCGAAGTTCGAGACATACGAACCCGCGACCTTGAAGGCGCTCGGGTCGTTCGTGCCGTCGCCGCCGAACACCTTCGCCTTCTTGCCCTGCTCGATCAGCTGCTGCGCGAACGTGTTCGCGTCCGCGGGCTGCTGCGCCGGGAAGAAGACGATGTCGGTGTCCGAGGACACCTTCGTCACGAGCGACGAGAAGTCGGTCGTGGTCACCGAGGTGGAGAGGCGTGTGGTCGAGACGCCGCGCTTCTTCAGGACCGCCTCCGCCGCGTCGGCGAGACCAGCCGAGTACGGCTCCTGGAAGTCGATCACGACGACCTTCTTCGCGCCGAGCTTGTCCACCATGAAGTTCGCGTCGGTCGGGCCCTGGATGTAGTCGCCGGGGACGACACGGAAGAAGGCGGGTGTGCCCTCCTTCTTGTCACCCTTCGTAAGCGACGTGCGGGTGGCCGAAGGCGAGATGTGGGCGAGGCCCGCATCGAACATCGCCTGTGTGGCTGCCGCGACTGCACCGGACGTCGCCGGGCCAATCACCGCGACCACCGTCGGGTCGGCGATCAACTTCTGCGCCGCGATGAGACCCTCGCTGGCACCCTTCTCAACCGGGGTGTCAACGCGGACGACTTTGATCTTCAGGCCAGCCGGGGTGAGCTGCTTGACGGCAAGGTCAACCCAACTGACCTGCTGCTCGCCGAGGAAGCCAGCGCCACCGGTGAGCGGCGAGATGAATCCGATCTTCAGCGTTTTCTTGCAACTGATCGCCTGCGACGCGGCCGAAGCCGAGCCGACAGTCGAAGCGAGCGCAGCGGTCACCGCAATGGTGAGAGCGAGTGCGGTCCCTCTCTTCCTCATGTGGTGCGTCCTCCTGTGATGTGGGGTCCCTCGGTCGTGCGAGGACGTCGAAGCGGCGCCAGAGCGGAAACGGCGTCGCGGCTGCCCAGCCCGCGTCGGGATACAACGGAGCGGAATCCTGCCCGCGATTCCCCGATGTGTCAACGGACGAGGGGGGCGGCTCTCCGCCTATGATGGCCGGATGGCACCCGTCATCGAGGCGCTTGACCTCCACCGGACGTACAAGACGACGACCGGGACGTTCCGTCGCCGCTCGCTCGAGGTGGAGGCTGTGCGCGGTGTTTCGTTCGAGATTGGTGAG
>SHVL01000094.1 GCA_009694305.1 Thermoleophilia bacterium | reverse complement strand
GATAGGGGCCTCTCGGTCGATGATGCGCTCGTCGAGACCATGCAGCACGCAGGCCGGTCGGTGATCGTCTCGGGCACGACGGTCGCAATCGGGCTCGTGAGCATGCTGCTGATCCCGCTCCCGTTCATCCGCTCGATCGGCCTCGGAGGCCTGTTGATTCCTCTCGTCTGCGTGCTTTCCTCGATCACGCTGACGCCGGCGCTCCTGCGCATCCTCGGCCCGAAGATCAACCGCTACCGGGTGATGCCGAAGCGCCTGCTGACGCGTGACGACGCGGAGGCCGGGTTCTGGGTGCGCTGGGCGGGAATCGTCGCGAAGAGGCCTCTCGTTGTCTTCCTCGCGGGCATGGCGGTGGTGATTCTGTTGTTCATTCCCGCGTCGCAGATCAACCCGGGCGATCCCGAGCAGTCGCGGCAGCCGGCAGCCGGCGATGCAGCCGCGGGACGGCAGGCGCTAACCGACGCCGGGATCACGGCGGGCGTCTTCAAGCCGTTCACCGTCCTCGTCGAGGGCACGTCGGATCAGGTCAAGCTGGACGCGATCGCAGCGGCCGTCGCGGAGACCGAGGGGATCGAATCGGTCACGACGCCGACGGGTGACTCCTGGCGCACGAGCGATGCTGCCTTGATCGACGCGTTCCCGAAGGGCGACAGCTCGTCGATCGAGAACCGTGATGTGATCTCCAACCTCCAGGACAAGGTTCTCCCCGCCGCGGCCGCTACGGCCGGAGCGGGGGTGGACGTGACGCTCGGTGGTGCCGCCCCCGAGGAACGAGACTTCGTGCACGCCGTCTACGGAAACTTCCTCTGGGTGTTGCTGGTCGTCGTCATTCTCACCTTCATCCTCCTCGCGCGCGCGTTCCGCTCGGTCGTTTTGCCCCTGAAGGCCGTGATCCTGAACCTGATCTCGCTCGCCTGCGCCTACGGGGTCGTCGTCTTCATCTTCCAGCAGGGCCACGGCAGCGAGGCGATCTGGGGCGTTCAGGCAACGGGTGTCGTCCTCGCCTGGGTTCCGTTGATGATCTTCGCCTTCCTGTACGGGATCTCGATGGACTACGAGGTCTTCATGATCACGCGGATCCGCGAGTCCTACGACGAGACGGGCGACACGAGCGAGGCGATCTCGCTCGGCCTGGCGCGCACCGGAAAACTCGTCACGAGCGGCGCGGGCGTGCTCATGTTCGCCTTCTTCGCGCTCTCGACCGGCCCGGGCATCGACATCAAGCTGTTCGGCATCGGCCTTGCTGCGGGCGTGATCATCGACGCGACGCTGATCAGGCTACTGCTCGTGCCGTCGTCGATGCAGCTTCTCGGCCGCTGGAACTGGTGGCTTCCGAAGTGGATGGCAACCGTCCTGCGGACGACGCCGAGCCCGCTCGAGCCGCGCGCCTCGGCGCCGGAGCTGCAGACCGACCCCTGACAGTCGTCGGGGAAGAAGCTCGACCGTTGTATACTCCGACGCATGTTGGTGGCCGCGACCGACGACGCGGAGATCCACCTTCGGCAGTTGCGCGGCGGGCCTGTCACGGTCCTTGAACGTGGTCCGACTCTTCGTGGAGAAAGCCACGGCATTGCGTCGCTGCTACGGGAGCTCGGCATCGTGGCTACGGCCGTCGCCGATGCGGATTTCGAGCTCCAGCGCTTCGGTGTGACGTTGATCGGTGGCAACGCGAACTGGTACCCTCGCGCGCTCGAACAGCTGACCGCCGCCGCCCAATCCGAGCGAGGCTTCGTCGTGATCTGGCACTGGGAGCCGTTGCCGTACCCCGGAGTCGCCGGATTGCCGCGTCCACGGCTCCATGCCCGCGAGCACGCGAAGGTTCTGCTTCGCGACTCCCGGGCCACCGATCCGCACACGAACGCCCGTCGGCTCCGTCGGCTGGCGCGGCGAGGGCTGCCCGACCTGCTCGTCGTTTCCAACGCCGGGGGCCGAGAGTACCTGGCGGAGATAGGCCTACGGTCGAACCACGTTCCACTCGGGTACCACCCCATCCAGGGCCGCGATCTCGGGATCGAACGCGACATCGACGTCGTCTTCATCGGAGCACTCGACGTGCCGCGGCGCAAGCGAGCTCTTCGCGCACTGCGCCGCGGTGGTGTGGCTGTGGAGGCCGCAGGTGGCTGGGGCAACAAGCGCGTCGCCGGCGACCCGCGGACCGAACTGCTCAACCGAGCAAAGATCGTCCTCAACCTCTCGCGGCACGAGGGGCAATTTTCGGGAGCGCGGCTGAGCCTCGGGATGGCGAACCGGGCGCTCGTCATCTCGGAGCCCATGTTCCGCCCGGAGCCGTTCGTGCCCGGGGTGCACTACGTCGAGGCGCCGCTCGACGAGATGGTGGGAGTCGTCGAGCGCTATCTCGCCGACCCCGAAGCACGCGAGAAGATCGCGACGAGGGGGCACGATTTCGTCACGACCGAGCTGTCCCAGGTGCGCTCGTTGGCCCGTATCGTCGAGCTGATCTCTGGCCTCCATGGTTGAGGAGCGCTCGCGAATCGCGCTCTTCTGTCCGCTGATCCGGGACGAGGCGATCGAGGCCGTCGCCGCGACCCTGCGCTCGGGATGGCTCGGCCTCGGGCCGCGGACGCAGGAGTTCGAGCAGGCCTTTGCGGCGTATCTCGGAGCGAGGCATTGTGTCGGTGTCAGCTCCGGGACGGCAGCCCTGCAGCTTGCGCTCCACGTGCTGGACTTGCCGCCGGGAACCGAGGTGGTGACGTCCCCGCTCACGTTCGTCTCGGCCAACCTCGCGCTTCTTCACGAGGGGCTCAAGCCGGTCTTCGCGGACGTGCAGCCCCGCACCGGCAACATCGACCCCGCCTCCGTGGCAGAGCTGGTCGGCGATCGTACGGGCGCCGTGATGGTGATGCATTACGGCGGCTACCCGTGCGACCTCGACGAACTCTACGGGCTCCTCCAAGCGCGCGGCATCCCCATGGTCGAGGACTGTGCCCATGCTGCCGGGGCCGTCTACCGCGGCGCCCGCGTCGGCTCGCACGGCGACCTGCACACCTACTCGTTCCAGGCCGCGAAGAATCTTCCGGCCGGGGACGGGGGTGCCCTTGCTGTGCGCTCGGACGCGTTCGACGAGCGGCTGCGGCGGTTACGACTGCACGGGATCACCTCGAGCTCCTTCGATCGCTCGGCCGGCTTCGCGTATCGATGGGACTACGGTGTCTCGGAGCTCGGCTTCAAACAGCACATGAACGACGTCATCGCAACGATCGCACTCGCCCAGCTCGCATTCCTGGACGAAGACAACGTGCGGCGGGGGGAGGTCGTGGCGCGGTATCGCAGCGGCCTCGCGGGCGTGTCGGGCCTCGAACTGCTCGACCACGAGTCTGACCGCACGAGCGCCAACCACCTGTGCTGCGTCCTCGCAGAGAACCGCGACGCGCTCGTCGATCGACTCGCAGAGCACGGCATCGAGACTGGCGTGCACTACCGGCCGAGCTACGACTACCCGCTCTTCACGGGTGAGGCGCTGCCGGGCGTCGAGTCCTTTTGGCGTCGGGCCGTCTCCCTGCCCCTGCATCTCGGGCTAAGCGACGAGAACGTCGACCGGGTCGTCGAGACCATTCGCGAGGGCTGGTAGATGCCCCCGCCGCTTCTCGTGCTCGGAACCCGCACGTTCGCCGTCCAGGTCGCCGACGTCGCGCTGGACGCGGGCTTCGAGGTCGCGGGTTTCGTCGAGAACATGGACCGGGAGCGTTGCCGCGAGCCTCTCGAAGAACGACCCGTGCACTGGGTGGACGACGTCGCCGGGATGGCCGCGACGCACGTCGCGATCGCCGGCCTGGCGACGACGAAGCGGAGTCTGTTCGTCGAGCAGGTAGCGGCGTTCGGGTTCCACTTCGCGACCGTGATCCATCCGAGCGCGATCATCTCCCGGACGAGCACGGTCGGCGAAGGGTCAATCGTCTGCACGGGTGTCACGATCGCGGCCAGGACGACGGTCGGAAGCCACGTGCTCGTCAACCGGGGGGTCATGATCGGCCATCACACGGAGATCGGCGACTACGCGACACTCCAGCCAGGTGCGAACGTGGCGGGCATGTGCTGCATCGGCACTACGGCGTTCGTCGGGATGGGCGCACTCGTACTTGACCACCTCTCGGTCGCGCCGGGTGCGATTGTCGGCGCGGGTGCTGTTGTGACGAAGGACGTGCCGGCAGGCGTTCAGGTTGTCGGCGTGCCGGCACGCATCGTGCGCGAGGGAGTCGGGCCACGGTGAGCGGCGGCTGCCCCCTCATCGTCAACGCGGCGCTCACCGGCATGGTGCCGACGAAAGAGCAGAACCAGAACGTGCCGCTGACACCCGACGAGATAGCTGCCGACGCCGGGCGCGTGTGTGCTGCGGGGGCTGCGATCGTCCACCTGCACGCCCGCGACTCGGACGGAAGCCCCACCTACCGGATCGATGTCTACCGCGAGATCGTCACCCGGGTGAGAGAGTTGTGCCCGGACGTCGTCGTCTGTGTCTCGACGAGTGGGCGGGTCTTCAAGTCATTCGAGGAGCGCGCGGAGGTTCTCGACCTCGACGGCGACATCGCCCCTGCGCTTGCGTCGCTGACGCTCGGCTCCCTCAACTTCCCGGTGCCTCGCCGAGCGGATGCGCGAGCGAGGAATCGTTCCCGAATTGGAGGTCTTCGACCTCGGCATGGTGGACTACGCGAACTACCTGATCGAACGGGGCGTGCTGAGGAAGCCGTTCTACTTCAACACCCTGCTCGGCTCGCTCGGGAAGCCGGGCGCGACACCGTTCAACCTCGCGACGGTCGTCCGGGCACTGCTGGCGGGCGCGACCTGATCGGCCGCCGGAATCGGGCGCTTCCAGTTCTCCGTGAACGCCGTCGCGATCGCGACGGGAGGACACGTGCGCGTCGGCCTTGAGGACAATCTCTGGCTCGACCGCGAAAGACAGCATCCGGCGACGAAGGAGGCGCTGGTCGCGAGGCTCGCCCGCCTCGCGCTCGCGAGCAAGCGGCCGTTTGCGACACCACCCGAAGCGCGCCGGCTGATCGGGCTCGAAGCGCTGGCCTGATCCCCGAGTCGCGGGCTACGCACGTCGCTTCGGGTCGGAGTCTCTGCCGTCTACGCGGGAACGGCGCGCGGCGCGACGGCGAGCTGCCCGCACGCAGCGGCGATGTCCCTGCCGCGCGTGAGGCGCACCGTGGCGGGGATCCGCGCGCGATCGAGCACATGCTTGAAGGCCGCGATCGCGTCGCGTGACGAGCCCCCGTACATCCCGGTGGGGTTGTACGGGATCAGGTTCACCTTGAAGATCTTCTCGTCGAGGATCGCGGCGAGCTCTGCTGCGTGACGGGGCGTGTCGTTGACGCCCTCGAGCATCACGTACTCGATGTAGACCTTGCGATGTCGGAGTTCGTAGTAGCGGTGCAGTTCCGCGAGGACGTCTGCGAGCGGGTAGCGGTCGTTCACGGGCATCAGCTGGGAGCGCAGGGACGGATTCGCGGCATGGAGTGAGAGTGCAACGCGAATCGGCTCCTCGACCTCGTCGATGAACCGCGTCAGGCCCGGCAGCCAGCCGACCGTGGAGATGGTCGTCCGTCGGGGTGTGACGCCGACATCGGGGAGCCGCCGGGCTGCTGCGATGACGTTGTCGAAGTTCATCAGCGGCTCGCCCATCCCCATGAAGACGCAGTGGTCGATCTCCTCGAGGCGCCTGAAGTGGAGCGCCTGGTCGAGGATCT
>SHVL01000027.1 GCA_009694305.1 Thermoleophilia bacterium | reverse complement strand
TGGTGTCGGTGGTGTCGGTGGTGTCCGGGGGGAATGCGACCGATGAGCGACCCGGGGTGGGAGGTCTGCCGCCTGAGGACCGGGGCATCACGATTAGCCGGTTGCCGGCTGTCTTCTCTGCCGTTCGTGGCCCGCGCCCTTGCCGTGCAGGGCCGCCTTGTGCTGCGGCTTTGTGCTGCGGCCTTGCACGGCCACCGTGCACTGCGGCCGTGCACTGCGGCCGTGCACTGCGGCCTTGCACGGCCACCTTGCACTGCGCACCGACGGTGCTCGCCCGTCTATCCTGCCTCCGTGTCTCTTTCGACTGCCCGGGCCGTGGGCCCGTTCGCCGCGGAGCAGGTTGCCGCCTTCCTCGACGATACGGTGATCCCGCTGCGGCTTGCGGCCGTCGCTCCTTCGGGTTGGCCCGTCGTTGTCTCGCTCTGGTTTGTACGACGCGACGAGGAGATCGTCTGTGCCACCCAGGAATCGAGCTCGCTGGTCCGGGTGCTCGCGCACGAGCCACGATGTGCCTTCGAGGTGTCGGGTGAGGCGCTACCGTATCGCGGAGTTCGCGGCCGTGCGCGGGTGACGATCGAGCCCGACGAGAATCTCGCCACGCTCGGTGAGCTGATCGTCCGGTATACAGGAACCACGGAGAGTCCTTTCGCGCGCGCGTTGCTTGCCCGCACGACCCCCGAGGTCGTCCTACGGCTCGACCCGGTCGAGGTTTCGAGTTGGGACTTTGCACGACGTATGAAGAGCGCCTAGAACGCCGTCCTCGAACATCCCACCGGGAACACCGTAGGGAAGACGGCGCAGCCTCCTGCGGGCGCACGCACGGCGACCACCGGCTTCAGGTGTCAACAGGCGTACCGGGGTGAGACGTCGCCACCGGACACGTCGTGTCGCAGTTCTGGCTCGCCTGGAGAGACGAGCGGTAGCGAGGTCGAAGCAGGCGCGACGTCTTGCATCTTCGGCCCCGGCCACGATGCTCGCCGACCTCGACTCACTGCCGGTAGCGGTGCCCTGCGTCGCCGACGACCGCCTGTCTGGCCAGCCCGGGAACGAGAGACTCAAGGCTGACCGACGCGGAGACTGCCAGGCTCCGTGGTGCGTACCGGGCCGCTGATAGGGCATGCCTCTGACGAGTGGCTTCTCGATCTGGTCGGCAGTCCGGGGTGCGGTTGTGTTATTTTACATAGGTAATGCCTATGCATAGTGTATCTGCGGGACAGGCCAGCCGGATGCTCGGGATCAGTCTCGACACCCTGCGGCGCTGGGATCGTGAGGGGAAGATCGAAGTTGCTCGTGACGCTGCCAACCGGCGCGTCGTGTCGCTCGAGGAGGTCGAGCGCCTTCGGGGTGTCGAGGGACGGCAGGAGCTTTCGGCCCGCAACCGCTTCCGGGGAGTCGTCCGGTCGGTCGAAGTGGACGGACTGCTCGCCCGGGTCGAGATCGACGTGACCGAGCCGTCGCGCGTCGTCGCGATCATCACGCGCGAGTCGGCGGAGGAGCTCGGCCTCAGGGCAGGGATGAGTGCTGCGGGGGTGGTGAAGTCAACGAGCGTGATGGTCGAGAAGTGAGGCTGCGCTCCGGCCTGACCCGGGAGCTGTCGGGCGCGGTTGCAGATCTCGGCGTTCTCATCCCGATTGCGGTGGCGCTCATCGTCAAGAACGGGCTCTCGGCGACCGCTGTCCTTCTTCCAGCCGGTGGTCTGCTCCTCGTCGTCGCGGCGGTCTACCGACTTCCCGTACCGGTGCAGCCGTTGAAGGCGCTCGGTGCGATCGCGATTGCGCAGGGCCTCGGGGCAAACGAGATCGCCGCCGCTGCCATCCTGATGGGGGTGATCTTCCTGGTCGTCGGGTGCACGGGCCTCGTCGATCTTGCCGGCCGGGCATTCCCGAAGCCGCTGATCCGTGGCGTGCAACTCACGGTCGGGCTGCTGTTTCTGAAGATCGCCTGGGGACTCGTATCCGATCCGCCATCGTCGTTCTCGGCGTATGCGCTCGCTCCGGCGTGGGCGGTACCGCTCGGGATTCTCGTCGTGGTGCTCGCGGTGCTCCTGCGGCGGCGACCGGTGACGCTCGTGCTCATTGGCATCGGACTCGTGGCGATGCTCGCGCGGGCCGGCGGGGGACTCGTGGCCGGCCCTTCCGTGATCGCGTTTCCGTCTCTCGACTCGGCGACATTCTGGACGGCCTTTACGGTGCTCGTGATCCCGCAGTTGCCGCTGACGTTTGCGAACTCGTGCCTTGCGACCGCCGACGCGGCCCGCTCGTACTTCGGGGCTGCCGCCGAGCGCGTCAGGCCCGGACGGCTCGCGATCACGCTCGGGTCGGCAAACATCTTCGCCGGGGCAATCTCGGGAATGCCCGTGTGTCATGGTGCCGGGGGCCTCACGGCCCACTACGCGTTCGGCGCTCGCACGTGGCGTGCACCCGCGGCGCTCGGGGCGGCCCTCGTCGTCGTCGCTCTCGGAGTCGGCGCGGGGTTGGCCGCCGTGCTTCCGGCGTTTCCGCTGCCGATTCTCGCCGGATTGCTCGCCGTTGCAGGGCTCCTGCACATTGGTCTGCTCCGCGACCTCCGCGGCCTTCACGGGTGGGCAGTCGCGCTCCTCATCGGTGGCCTCGGTTTCGAGGCGAACCTTCTCATTGGTCTCGCCGCGGGCCTCGGTGCCTGGTGGATTCCCGTCGGCCTGGCGCGACTCACCCGGAGGACGAAGGCCCGCCGTCGCGTAGCATCGCACCATGAGTGACGGCCCCGATCTCGAGTCTCATCCCGACCTCGGTCTCCTTCTCGGCGGCGACCCCCTTCTCCATATCGACCTCGACCCCCTTCTCGATCCTGACCCCACCCCTGCCGAGCGCGACGCCGTGAGGGCGGCGCTCGCAGCACTGAGGGCGGCCGGTGTCATCGGCGAGCGGCCCGTTTCGGCGTGGCGCGAGGCCGGACTGCAGGAGTCGGTGGCTCGCGAGCCTCAGGACGTGTCGCCGCGCAGCAGCCGTGGAACAGAGCGGGCGTAGTCGAGTCCCGAGATCCACGTCAACGCAACAGCGAAGAGCAGAGCCCACCAGGCAAGGTCGTCGCTCCACGCCCCGGCTGCCGCCATCCCTCCGACGGTGACAGCGATCGCCTGTGCCCACGTCTTCAGCTTTCCGAGATCACGGACAGCGATCACCACGCCCTTCTCGATCGCCGTCAGGCGGAGCCCGGAGACGAGGAACTCGCGTGCGAGGATCGCAGCCACCATCCACGCCGGCGCAACGCCCTCGGCGATCAACATCGCAAACGCCGCCATGATCAGCACCTTGTCGGCGATCGGATCGAGGAGCGACCCGAAAGAGGATGTCTGGTTCCAGCGGCGTGCCAGCCAGCCGTCGATCTGGTCGGTCGCCATCGCGACGACGAAGACGGCGGTCGCCCAGGTGTCGTGATCGGGGAAGTCCCAGGCGAAAAGGACGACGACAACGGGTACTGCCAGGGCGCGGCCGAGCGTCAACTGATCGGGAATGGTCACGCTTGAGGGAGAATACCCGGCACGTATGCCTCCCTTCACCAAAGTGCTCGTTGCAAACCGCGGGGAGATCGCCGTTCGGATCTTCCGGACGCTGCGCGAACTCGGGATAGGAGCGGTCGCCGTGTACTCGGATGCCGACCGCGTTGCGCTCCACGCCCGCGTTGCCGACGAGGCATTTCGGATCGGGCCCGGCCCGGCAGACGACAGCTACCTGCGAGGCGATGTGATCATCGAGACGGCGCTTCGGGCGGGAGTCTGCGCCATTCATCCCGGCTACGGGTTCCTCGCCGAGAACGCCCCGTTCGCGCGCGCGGTGGAGGAGGCCGGGATCACGTGGATCGGCCCCCCTCCGGCGGCGATCGAGTTGATGGGCTCGAAGACGGAGGCACGGAGGGCGATGCGGGCCGCAGGCGTGCCGATCATTCCCGGCGCCACCGAGCCCGTGCGGTCGGTCGAGGAAGTCGTGGCACTCGGTGAGGAGATCGGCTACCCGCTGATCATCAAGGCCGCAGCCGGTGGCGGTGGCAAGGGCATGGAGATGGTCACCGACCCCGCGGGTGCGGCGCAGGCGTTCGAGGCAGCGCAACGGCAGGGGCTGAAGTACTTCGCAAACGACACGGTCTACGTGGAGCGGTACCTCGAGCAACCACGGCATGTGGAGGCGCAGATTCTCGCCGACGGTCACGGAACGGTGCTCTTTCTCGGGGAGCGCGACTGCACCATCCAGCGGCGCCATCAGAAGCTCGTCGAGGAGACACCGTCGCCCGCGGTTGACGACGCGTTGCGTACGAGGATCGGCGAGATCGCCGTCAATGCTGCCCGTGCGGCCGGGTACAGGTCTGCGGGAACGATAGAGGGACTGCTGACGCGTGACGGGTCGTACTACTTCATGGAGATGAACACGCGGATCCAGGTGGAGCACACCGTGACCGAGCTCGTGACGGGCATCGACCTCGTACGGGAGCAGATCCTGATCGCCCAGGGCGAGCCGTTGTCGCTGCGACAGGAGGACGTGGTGCTGCGCGGGCACGCGATCGAGTGTCGGATCAATGCAGAGGATGTCGGGAAAGGCTTTCTGCCGGCGCCGGGTGTGATCACGGCGTACGAGGAGCCGTCGGGTCCCGGGGTGCGCGTGGACTCGGGTGTGTGCGCGGGCGACGAGATCTCGGGCCTCTACGACCCGATGATCGCCAAGCTGATCGTGCACGACACGAACCGCGAAACGGCCAGGCGGCGCATGCTTCGCTGCCTGGCCGAGTTCAGGATAGAGGGCCCTCCAACGCTGCTCGGGTTCCACGCCGCCCTTCTCACCGAGCCCTGCTTTGTCGAGGGCGATGGGTGCCACGGACTTGTCGAGTCGCAGGAGCTGGCGCAGCGCGCGCAGGAGATGACCGATACGTTTTCTCATCAGGCAACGAGAATAGTGAAGGGGTCGGACGACACGGCGACCCGTGCGCGGGTTGTGGCAGTCGAGGTTGACGGCCGGGCATTCGACGTGCGAGTGCATGTCACCGATCCTCCCTGGGCACCCCTCGGTCGGCGGCGGCGTGAGCGATCCGGCGCAGCGGGGAGTGCGACCTCGGGCGCTGTCGTCAGTCCGATGCAGGGTACGGTTCTCTCGGTTCGGGTTGCAGACGGCGACGTGGTCGCCGCCGGGCACGTGATCTGCGTCGTCGAGGCGATGAAGATGGAGAACGAGGTCACGACCCAGCACGCGGGGACGGTGGGGGCTCTCGCCGTCGCGCAGGGCGCAAGCGTTACAAGTGGACAGTTGATCTGTGTGATCGGCGAGGGCGAGTGACGCTCGACGACGCCGACGTCCATGCGCTGGTGCGACGACTCGTGACCGAGGGTGCTCTCACGGGCGTGACCCTGAGCCGGCCGCGGCGGAGCGATCCCTCTCGGCCCTCGCGGATCACCGTTGCCCCGGTCGAGGTCGGCAACGCGCTGCGTTATCGCTTCACGGCGCACCGGGTAACGCGCACGACCGACGAGAACCTGCTGCCCGATGCCGCGGTGCTACGGCTCGTCGGCCTCCTCGAGACCGACTTCCGGCAGGGCCTCTTTCAGGCCGTAGACGCCGACTGGCAGGTGCTCACCGGCCGGGGGAAGCCGACGATCCTGCGCCGTGCTCCGAGTCGGCCGGCGACAACGCTCGTGCACGACCGCACGAAGCGCCGCCTGCTTCCCGAGGGCACGCCGGTGCCCTTTCTCGTCGAGCTCGGTGTGATGACGCCAGCGGGCAAGGTGCGCGCGTCACGCTACGACAAGTTCCGCCAGGTGAACCGGTTTCTCGAGCTGGTCGAGGACATCCTCCCCTCGCTCCCGCCGGGCCGGCTCAGGATTGTCGATTTCGGCTCAGGCAGGTCGTATCTCACCTTCGCGCTCCATCATCTCTTCACCGAGATCCACGGGCGCGAGGTCGAGATCGTCGGGCTCGACCTCAGAGCCGATGTGGTTGACGAGTGCGAGCAGCTCGCACGGCGCGTGGGTGCGGATGGTCTCCGCTTCGAGGTGGGTGACATCGCGGGGTACGCGGCGCTCGCCGGGACAGACCTCGTCGTGAGCCTGCACGCCTGCGACACGGCAACGGACGACGCTCTCGACCGCGCCGTGCGCGCGGCCGTTCCCGTCATCCTTGCCGTCCCCTGCTGCCAGCACGAGCTGATGCCCCAGCTCGAGAACGAGGCGCTGCGTCCGCTCCTGCGACACGGGATCCTGAGGGAGCGACTGGCAGCGGAGGTGACCGATGCGGCGCGGGCACACCTCCTCGGAGCCGTCGGCTACGACGTACAGGTCGTCGAGTTCATCGAGCTCGAGCACACGTCGAAGAACGTTCTGCTGCGTGCCGTCTTGCGTCCGGGGCGCGACCGGGACAAGACATTCGCGGAGTACCGTGCGTTTGCTGTCGCACTCGGGATCGACCCGGCGCTCGGCCGCCTGCTTGCGGACAGACTGCCGCAGTGAGCCCGGCACCCGGCTGCTCCGAGCTCTCGCTCGCCGCCGACGAGCCGCTTGCCGGTACGGCGACGCAGGGCTCGGACTGGCTACTCGTCGAGGTGCGAGGAGCGTGGGGTGGAGATGCGATCAGGGAAAGCGGTCTGCCGTCGGCCCTGCGTGACGAGTTGAGTGCCTATCCGGGGAAGGTGATCCTGATTCGCCGACCCGACCGTCGGGTGGGTGGCACCGTCATCAGGGCAGTGGTGCGGGAGCACGGGGGAGAAGCCCTGCGCTGGGATCTCGACTCGCTGCAGCAGCTGTCCGTTACGGACCTGTCTGGCGGAGGCGTCGTTCACGCCCCACTCCTCCTTGTTTGCACGCACGGTCGGCGTGACGCCTGCTGTGCGCGCCTCGGAGCTCCGCTCTACGAGGCTCTTGCCCCACACGTCGCTCCCGAGCGGCTCTGGCAGGCATCCCATCTCGGCGGCCACCGGTTTGCCCCCAACGTCGTCGTGCTCCCTTACGGGATCCAGCTCGGCCGGATTCCACTCGACCGTGCCCGCGAGGTCGTGGACACCGTGGCGGGAGGCCGGATCCCGCTCGATCTCTATCGGGGCCGCACGCTCTACGCCCCGTGGGTGCAGGCTGCAGAGGTCGCTGTGCGGAGGGCCAGCGGATGTGACGGGGTGGACGCCCTGACGCTCGTCTCGGATGACGGCGAGCGGGTCGCGTTCGCGACCCCGTCCGGCGTGATCACGGCTCGTGTCGAGCAGCGGGAGGGGAAGGCGGCCCCGGTGAGTTGCGGTGCAGAGCACGAGTCGAACATCGGCTGGATTGCAGTGCTCGATCGTTGATCCTGTAGCAGGGCGGCCCGCGACGAACCTGCCGCTGCCCTCGCGTGCGCCGGCTTCGAGGTGCGCGAGGCGCCGCCCGGCTGCTCACGGATCGTGCTTTGCGACGGCAATCGGATCGATGTCAATGCCGTCGGCGAGCCTGCGGGCGTCGAGCCACCGAGTCATTCGAGGTCGTGCAGACAGAGTTCAGTGGCCCCGATGTCTCTCCCACCTCCAGCGTGGCACAGATGCGACGGGCGAGACGGCGTGCATGGAGGAGAGCCCGAGCGATTTCCGCGGCCATGCCTTCCGGGTGAGCGAGACGTGCAGGCGATCTGGCATCACCTCGCTCGACGATGACATCGCGGCTACCGTGTCGCCGACGATGTCTCGCCTTCTCGCCTTCTCGCCTTCTCGCCTTCTCGCTCTCAGCGTCGCCTTGCTCGTCGCCTTGCTCACCGGCTGCTCGAGTAGCGGCACGACGACGTTCACCCTGGAGCAGAAGGCGCCGCGTCTGGTCAGTCAGGACTTTGAGCCGGCCGGCAAGTCGGTGGGTGATGTGGTCTCGTATGCTGCGCCGGTCAGCCGCGACGGGAAGGTGGTAGGCCTCTTGATAGGAACGCTGACGACGGCGATACTCCCCGATGAGGGGCTCCTGGCCGAAGAGGTCGAGCAGCGTATCGCCTTGCTGGTGTTTCGGCTTGGCCCCGACGACACAATTTCCGTTCTGTCCGACAGCGTCTATCCGGTTGACCAGCGTGAGATGAAGCCTGGTGACCCGCACGTTCGCGCTGTCGTCGGCGGCACCGGTGAGTACATCGGGGCCCGCGGGCAGGTCACCACAACCCGGAACGCCGACGGCACCTACGTGCACGAGTTCGAGCTGCTGAAGTAGTCGGTCGCACGGTCGCACGGTCGCACGGTCCACGGTCGCACGGTGGGGCGTCGCTGGAGCACACCGTGGGTGCCTGCGCTGCTGGTAGGGGGGAGAGGCCAGGCCTCGCGCGTTGCAAGAAGGGCCACCGATAGGAGCAGCGCGGCCTCCTAGCGCCGTCCGCGTGCGTCGGCGGCGTAGATGCCGTCGGCAATCAGCGGTGCCGTCACCGGGAACGGCTCGTGGTGGGCGGTCTCTCCCTCCGCAACGGTGCGCTCTGCGATCGCCTCGATCAGGTCGGGCTCGTGCTCGCTCAGGCCGACCCGGGCGAGCGTGAGAGGCAGGCCGACGGATCGGCTGAATGCCACGACCTCGTCGATCTCGGATTCCGGCCGGCCTTCCACGATCAACTGTACGAGCAGTCCGAAAGCCACCTTCTCTCCATGCAGCGAGGCGTGAGTCCCGGCTGCGACGGTCAACCCGTTGTGGACGGAGTGGGCAATCGCGAGGCCCCCCGACTCGAACCCGAGGCCCGACAACAGGGTGTTGGCTTCCACGACCCGGTCGAGTGCCGGAGTGACCGAGCGGGCTTCTACGGCCGCCTTCGCCGCAAGGCCGTCGGCTATCAGCGTCTCATAACAGAGCCGGGCGAGGGCACCCGCCGTCACAGTGGGTGCGCCACCGAGCTGGTTTGACCCGCGCGCCTCGATCACCGTCCGCGCCTCGAACCACGTGGCGAGCGCATCGCCCATGCCGGAGACGAGGTAGCGGACAGGGGCCCGGGCAACGACGCCGGTGTCCACGAGCACGAGGTCGGGATTGCGACGGTAGAAGAGGTAGCGGTCAAACGCGCCCGACTCCGTGTAGATGACAGACAGCGCGCTACACGGGGCGTCGCTCGAGGCGAGCGACGGACAGTTCACGACCGGCAGGTCGAGGGCGCTTGCGACGGCTCTCGCCGCGTCGAGGCACTTGCCGCCACCCGCGCCCACGATCACCCTGGCACCGCGCTCGGTCGCGTCGCGCATGCCCGCGTCGATCTCGCTCTGCGAGCATTCTCCCCCGAAGACACGAATCGAGAAGTCGATCTTCGCGGCTCCGAGGGTCGTTGCCCATCGCTTCTCGAGCTCCTGCGTCACCGTTGCGCCGGCGATCAGCAGTGCGGGGCCTTCCAGCCCTAGATGGAGCATCTCGGAGCCGAGGGCATCGGTTGCATCGCGGCCCTGCACGTACCGCGCCGGTGCGCAGAAGAGGTTGAGCATCGGGTCACCGTATCAGCCTGTGTTTTCGATTTCGGGAGGGGCCTGGCAGGGCCTCCGGACCGTGCGATGGTCGCGAGTCCGCCGCTAGGCCGGTTCGGCTGCGACCTGTTCGAGCCTCAGCGCGTGATCCGTGAACCAGACAACCTGTGCTGCGGCCCCTTCGGGTGGCTTGCCGACACTGATGAAGGGCCCGAAGGAGAGTCTGATCCAGAGGCCCCCTGCGAGCGCGCCCGGGGCGGCAATCGTCCCCTGCCACGTCTTGTCCGGCCCGAGCACGAGTGGGAGCGCGGGGTTGTAGCTCGTCGCGGCGCGGATCGCGGGAAGGTCGCCGCTGCGGCTGCGACGCTCGAGCGCGTCCAGATCGTCGTCGGGAAAGAGCAGCACGCCGAAAGCCTGCCCTCCTGCCCTCAGATCGCCCACCTTCCAGCCGACACCCGACCTGTTCTCGACCGAGATGTCGGCCTTCCATCCCTCGCGGGTGACCGTGAAGCGCGTAACGCCGAAGACGAGCGCAGGCGCAACGGCCGGGTAGGGCTCTTTCCAGTCGGGGCGCGCCGTCTGCGGCGGCGCCTTGACGGTGGCGGGAACGACGACCGCTTCCGAAGCGCAGCCGGCGACTGCGAGGGAGGCGAGCACGAGCAAGAGGAGTGTTCGCATCTCTCTGAATGGTCGCACATTCGTGCAGGTAGGCTCTTTCGCTCGTGGATCTCTACGAGTATCAGGGCAAGGAGCTGTTCCGGCAGGTCGGGATTCCGGTCTCGGACGGCAGGCTGGCGCTCACCTCAAAGGAGGCCCGCGCGGCGGCAGAGGAGCTTGGCGGTGAGGTCGTCGTCAAGGCGCAGGTGCTGACGGGAGGGCGCGGCAAGGCCGGGGGTGTCAAGCTCGCCGCCACACCTGACGAGGCCGAAGCGTACGCCCAGGACATCCTCGGACTCGACATCAAGGGACACGTCGTCAAGCGGCTCTGGATCGAGCTGGCATCGGACATCGCGAAGGAGTACTACCTCTCGCTGACCTTCGACCGCGGCGTCAAGAAGCCCCTCTTCATGTTCACGACCCAGGGCGGCGTCGAGATCGAGCAGGTCGCCGCCGAGAGCCCCGATGCGCTCGTCAGGCTCCATGTCGATCCCCTCGAGGGCTTCCAGCCGTGGCAGGCGCGCCGGCTCGTCTACGGCGCCGGCGTCACCGACCCGTCCGAGCAGAAGCAGATCGCGAAGATCGTCGGGCAACTCTACGACGCCTTCGTACGCTTCGACGCGATGCTCTGCGAGATCAACCCGCTCATCGTCACGCCTGACGGGCTCGTCAAGGCTCTCGACTCGAAGTTCACGGTGGACGACAACGCGCTCCACCGTCATCCGGCGATCGCCGAGATGCGCGATGCGGAGGCAGCCGACCCGCTCGAGGCCCTCGCCCGCGAGAAGCACGTGACGTATGTGAAGCTCGACGGCGATGTCGGGGTGTGCGGGAACGGTGCGGGGCTGACGATGTCCACTGTCGATCTGGTCACCTTCGCGGGCGGCCGTCCCGCGAATTTCTGCGATCTCGGTGGCGGTGGCAGCGCCCAGGGTGTGGTTGACGCGTTGTCGGTTGTCACGAGCGACCCGCAGGTGAAGGCAATCTTCTTCAACATCTTTGGCGGCATCACGCGCTGCGACGAGGTGGCGCGCGGCATCCTGCAGGCGCTCGTCGAGATGGGGCTCGACCTGCCGATTGTCGTGCGTCTCGACGGCACCAACGCCGAGGAGGGCCGGCGGATCCTCGCCGAGGCGGCTCCTGCGAACCTGCACGTCTCTCCGACGATGCTCGAGGCCGCGAAGCTCGCTGTGGAGCTCGCCGCATGACCGATGTCTGGAGCGAGCGCGCCGAGATGTACCGGACGAGCGATGCCCACCGGGAGGGCCCCGATCTCGACCTGCTCGTCGGATGGGCTGTGGGTGCACGAACGGCACTCGATGTGGCAACCGGAGGCGGCCATCTTGCAGGGCGCCTCCGCGAGGCGGGCATCGAAGTCGTGAGCTGTGATCCCGCTCCCGGCATGCACCCGGATGTCATCTGCCGCGCCGAGGACCTCCCGTTCGCCGACGGCAGCTTCGACGTCGTTTCCACGCGGGTCGCCGCACATCACTACGACGATGTCGAGCAGGCGGTTGCGGAGATGGCGCGTGTTGCAGCAGACGCGGTGCTGATCGTGGACAACCTCTTCATGGGTGATGACGTCGAGGAGGCGGAGAAGCTGCGAGACCCCTCTCACGTGCGTAACCACAGCGAGGCCGAGTGGCGCGAGTTCGTCACGCGGGCGGGCCTGCGTGTCGAGGAGGTGCGGCTGTTCGAGAAGCCGATTGCGTTTCAGCCCTGGCTCGACCGATGTGGCTGCGACGGCGACGAGGCCGAGCGCGCAACGGCCCTGCTCGGCGACCGCGTCAACGGGGGGCTCGTGACGCTCGACCGGATCGCGCTACGGGCGGTGCACGGCTGAGATGGCGATCATCGTAGACGACGACACGCGTCTCGTCGTCCAGGGCCTCACCGGGTCGGAGGGCCGCTTTCACGGTCTGCGCAACCGCTCCTACGGAACGAACCTCGTCGCCGGTGTAACGCCGGGCAAGGGCGGACAGGATGTCGAAGGTGTGCCGATCTACCACACGGTCGCCGACGCCGTCTCGGAGCAGGGCGCGAACACGGCGATGGTCTTCGTACCTGCAGCCTTTGCTGCCGACGCCGTCTACGAGGCGGTCGATGCCGGTGTGGGTACCGTGATCTGCGTCACGGAGGGCGTGCCCGCACACGACATGTTGCGGATCCACACCTACCTCCACGGCCGTGGAGTGACGCTGATCGGCCCGAACTGCCCGGGGGTTCTCTCTCCTGGCAAGGCGAACGTCGGCATCATGCCGGCCGAGATCTTCACCGCCGGGAACATCGGCCTCATCTCCCGCTCCGGCACGCTCACCTACCAGATTGGTCACGAGTTGTCGCAGATGGGCCTTGGCAACTCGACGATCGTCGGCATCGGCGGCGACCCGATCGTGGGCTCGTCGTTCATCGATGTCCTCGCAAAGTTTCAGGCAGACCCGGAGACGGAGTACGTGGTCATGGTCGGCGAGATCGGTGGCGACGAGGAGGAGAAGGCCGCGGCCTTCATCGAAGCCGAGGTGACCAAGCCCGTCGTCGCATATATCGCCGGCTTCACCGCGCCGCCGGGCAAGACGATGGGTCACGCCGGGGCGATCATCTCGGGTTCGTCCGGGACGGCAGAGGGCAAGAAGGCCGCGCTCGAGGCAAAGGGTATTCGGGTTGCGAGAACGCCGACCGAGACGGCCGAGATCGTCGCCGAGATCGCGCGAAGGTAGGCCGCCGTGGCCACTCGGTGCCGGGGGCGGTACCCGCTCCAACATCGACGGCTGGGAGAGGAGGCACCGGATTGAAGTTCTTCCTGTTTCTGTTTGATCGTGGCGAAAACCTGGCGGGCGGCATCTACGGAACGATCCTCGTCACGTCGATCGTGGCCGCGTCTGACACATCTCTCACGATCTGGCGTTCGCTCTCCATCGTCACGGTCACCATTGGCGTCTTCTGGCTTGCGCACGTGTACGCCGGACTGCTTGCCTGGAGCATCGAAAGTGACGAACCGATCTCGTATCGGCAGGTGCGGCAGTTCGCATTCCGCGAATGGCCGCTGCTTCAGGCGGTGGTCGTTCCCGCCCTCGCACTGGTCGCCGGCGGCATCGGTCTCATTGAATATCGGACTGCCTACGCGATCGCGATCGGCTACGGCGCAGCATCGCTCATCTGGTGGGGTTTGCTCTATGCGCGCAACGAACACCTCGGGCGAAGGGCGACGCTCGTGGTCGTTCTCGTCAACGCCCTGTTCGGGCTCGGCATCGTCGTTTTGAAGTGGTTCGTCGGCCACTGAGCCGTCCCGAGGAGCCGCCTACCTTCACCTGTACGGGCGCTCTGCGCCACGGTGCTTGCAGGTGACGGGAACGACCGGCAGCGACCGCCGGCGTGCTCGCTGCGGAAGCCGTTGGTACAGTTGTGGCTGTGCCACTCGGTCTAGGTATCTGGGAGATTCTCATCGTCGTGGGAGTGCTGCTGCTCCTCTTCGGTGCCAAGGGGGCTCCGGCGATGGCGCGGCGCCTCGGTACCGGCGTCCGCGAGCTGAAGGATTCGGTGTCGGAGATGGATCCTCGCTCGGTGTTCGATGCCGAGGACGAGCCCCGGAAACCGAAGTCGAAATCGACGCCGAAGCCGGTGCCGGCCATCGAGGCTGCGAGACCGGAGGTTGCGCCGTCGGTGGTCGATTCCGTGGTGGCACCCGTGGACGCTGTCGCGCCCGACCCTGTCGTTTCGGCCGGCGGCGACGCGCCCGGGCCTCCCACGCACTAGTGGACGTCGTCTGCTACGAGACACTCGAGCCGTTCACGACGAAGGACGGTTCGACGATTCGGGAGTTCATCCACTCACCCGCTCAGTCCCTGGCAGAGGCGACGCTCGAGCCCGGCCAGTCAACGGTACGCCACCGGCATGCACTCAGCGAGGAGATCTACCTGCTCACCGGAGGTGGTGGCACGATGGAGCTCGACGGAGAGGTGCGAGAGGTGCGGGAGGGCGATGCGATCCTGATTCCGCCCGGTGCGTGGCATGCGTTATGCGCGGGCCAGGATGGTGCACGGCTTCTCTGCTGCTGCGTGCCGGCGTACAGCCATGACGACACGTACGTCGAATAGCACGGGCGAGAGGCGCGTGCCGGCGACCGGCCGAGGCCGGCCACCGGGCGCCAGAGGCGGAAGTCGCGTGTCCTCTAGATCTTGCGGCGAGCCCGGGTGGGGCCCCACTTCGAGCCGCGCTTGCGGCCCGAATAGAGAAGCCTCGGGGCGGCCGACTTCATGCCGGTCTCCTCCCACGCGTCCGACTGGCCGTTCATGCGCGCGACCCGGCTGACTTCGGCCTGCTGGTCGGGGAGCACGAGCGTGACGCCCGTACCCGACCGCCCGGCGCGACCTGTGCGGCCGACCCGGTGGGTGTATGCCTTTTCGTCCTCGGGCGGATCGAAGTTGATCACGTGAGTGATGTCCGACAGGTCGAGGCCGCGGGCGGCGACGTCGGTGGCGATCAGTGTCGTCACCTTGCCGGCCTCGAAGTGCGCAAGCGCCTTCTCGCGCGCGGCCTGCGTCTTGTCGCCGTGCATCGCGACCGCGCGGACCTGATGGCGCTCGAGGCGCTGGGCAAGACGGTCGGCGCCGCGCTTGGTGCGGACGAAGACGAGTACGAGGCCGCGCTCCGCCTCGAGTAGCTCGACGAGCTTCTCGACCTTGTTGTCTGCCGTGACCGAGACGAACTGGTGGTCGATCTCTCCGGGCATGTGCCCGCTCGGCAGCTCGGCTGCGATCCTGACCGGCTGGTTCGTGTACTCGCGGGCGAGCTCGCCGACGGCACCGTCGAGTGTCGCGGAGAAGAACATCGTCTGGCGGTTGTTGGAGACGCGGCGCAGGATCTTGTCCACCTGCGGCTTGAAGCCCATGTCGAGCATCCGGTCGGCCTCGTCGAGTACGAGGATCGTCACGGCATCGAGGTTGACCATGCGCCGATCCATCAGATCCTGCAGACGGCCCGGGGTCGCGACGAGGACGTGGGCCCTTTTGGCCTTTGCGGCCTGGGCCGGGATGGGGACACCGCCGTAGACGGATGCGACCTCGAGGCCCTTGAACTTGCCGAGGCCGGCGAGCACCTCGGTCACCTGGACTGCGAGTTCGCGCGTCGGTACGAGCACGAGCGCGGCGGGCCGCCCGTCGCCGCGCGCGGTGCGCTCGACAATGGGGATTGCGAACGCGAGCGTCTTGCCCGAGCCCGTGGGGGCCTTCGCAAGCACGTCCTGGCCTGCAAGTGCGGCCGGGATAGCGCGCGTCTGGATCTGGAACGGTGAGTGGATGCCCTGTGAGGTGAGGACGCGGACGATGTCCGTACTCAGCCCGATAGAGGCAAAGGTTGAATCTGGCATTCGGTTTGTACTCCTTGGATTGTGTTCGAGACCATCTACCCTCGAACTGCCTAATCCTCGAAGTTCCGAGCCTAGAGTCGAAAGAAGCTGATCTCCCGGGGCGGCACATCGCCGATTCCCTGTGAACAACGATAGCAGTCATTCCCGATTCGCCGCCGGCACAGGTTCTCATTCAGGCGAAGACCCTGGCCGGGTACCCTCCCGGTATGGCTGCAATCTCGTTTGCCCGGGGTGCCCCGGCACCGGAATGTCTCGATCAGGCGCTGATCGCCGACTGTGCGCGTGCCGCGCTCGAGCGTGACGGGACGACGATCCTCTCGTATGGCACGGGCGGCGGGTACGAGCCCTTGCGTGAGGTGCTCGCAGAGCAGCACGGGGTGGCCGCGAACCGGGTGTTCGTCACGACCGGCGGCCTGCAGGGTTTCGTCTTCTACGCGGCCGTTCAGCTTGCACTCCGACCCGGCCGCGTGCTCGTGGAGGGGCCGACCTACGATCGTCCGCTGAAGATTCTCGCGCGCGACGGGGTAGAGGTCGTGCCGATTGCGATGGACGACGAGGGCCTCGACCTCGACGCGCTCGAGGCTGAACTGGAACGCGGAGGCGACATCTCGTTCCTCTACACGATCCCCACCTTCCAGAATCCCTCGGGCCGCACGCTCGGGACGGAGCGCCGCCGCCGGCTCGTCGAGATGGCGGCGCAGTACGATCTCCCGATTCTCGAGGACGACCCGTATGGTCGCGTTCGCTACGACGGCGACCCGGTTCCCTCGCTGCACGAGCTCGAGGGAGGGCAGCGCGTCACGTTCACCTCCTCGTTCTCGAAGACGGTGGCACCGGGTCTGCGGATCGGTTACTTCGTCGTCCCGGACGGACTCGTGGCCGCCTACGACGACCGCGCGGTCTCGACCTACATCTCTCCGAGCCTCCTGCCGCAGGCGACGGTGTTCGAGCTCATCGACCGTGAGGCGTTCGTGCCGAATCTCGATCGGGTGCGCGGGCTGCTCAAAGCGCGCAAGGATGCGATGCTCGTAGCCCTCGCGGCCGAGATGCCCGCCGGCACGAGCTGGAGCTCACCGGAGGGTGGGTACTTCCTCTGGCTCGACTTCGCCGACGACGTCGATGCTGCAGCCCTGCTGACGCGGGCGACCGATGCGGGCGTGACGTTCGTGCGGGGCTCGGACTTCTTCCCGAACGCCTCCGCCGGCCGGTCGTCGGCCCGCCTCGCCTTCAGCTACGAGACGCCCGAGCGGATCACAGAGGGCGTCGCCCTCCTTGCCTCTCTGCTGTAGGGGCGGGGCGTTTCTCGCCCGTCGAAGACAGAGGGTCGTTCTACGAGCTCGTTCGGCTGCGCCTGCGGCGGTCGCGGACGTCGTCGAAGAGCCAGCCTCCGAGGAAGCCGAGCACGATCGCGAGGAGCAGAACGACGAAGAGCGACGCCTCTGTCTTGAAGAAGACGAAGTTGACGGCGACGGTGTTGCGGTTTGCGAGCACGAGCACGAGGACGTAGGCGAGGATGATGACGAGGACGATACGCCGGAACGTCCAGGGACTTCTTCGTTTCGCTCCCTCGAGGATGGGCTTCGCAGACACTAAAGGCCGGGGGATGCGACGAGTGGCATCGTCGGGCGGATCACGAGCCGTGCCTGGCGCGGTGGCTGCAGGCTGCGACCCGATGAGAGCGCGCGGAAGGTGGGGCAGAGAGTCTCGCCGGGGAGCGCACAGAGTCCTGCGCTGCGGAAGTAACAGTCCTTGCATGTTGCTTTGGCGGGCATTCTGGCATCCCCTGTCATGGTATTTCGTCTTTGCTAGACAGGGCTATTGTGGTCAACGGAAATGCGTCTTGCAAGAGCCGACCTCTGAAAAGTCCCGCAATTAGCGCGTGTTGTCCATGGCGGCAAAGACCTGCAAAACAGCTAGTTTGCCTCCGCCGTCGCCAGTGCGGACAACGCCTGTTGAAAACTCTTCACCGGGATGATGCGAAGGTTCCCTGCATAGCGCCGTGCCTCGGCAGCGTTATCCCCAGCCGGGACGAGAAATACGTCCGCTCCTGCCCTGCGCGCGCCGTAGGTCTTCTGTTTGACCCCGCCGATCGGGCTGATGCTCCCGTCGAGGCCGATCTCGCCCGTTGCGACCACGCGTTTGCCGTGATCGACGTTCGTGCCGAGTTCCTGGAGGATGTCGAGCGCGAATGGCAACCCGGCCGACGGCCCGCCGACGGCACCGAGGTCGATGTCAACCTTGAGTGGCAGCTTGATCCTGGCGGCCTGCGTGCAGCGAATCCCGATGACCGCGTGTCCCGGCTCCCGGGGAGAATCGATCGTCCTCACCGTGACCGTCTTCATCACCCGGTCTCGCTTGATCTGGAGCACCACCTCGTCACCCGGGTGGACGTCGTCGAGCGAGCGACGAAGTGCGTTCGGGGTGAGCGTCCGGGTGGTTCCTACTTCGAGGATCACGTCTCCCGCGTGGAGGACCTTCGCGGCCGGCGCGTCCGTCGCGACTCCTTCGACGAGTGCGCCGAGCGGCGTTACGACAACGTCATACCCGGCCTGCTTGAGGGCGACGGCGGCAGCGGTCTGCTCCGAGAGGGCCATAGCGCGTAGCCCTTCGGCGCGGCGTTCCTCGAACGACGACCCGTGTGGCACGACCGTGTCCCGTGGTACGAGCGTAGAACCGTCCGGGCGGAGAAACGGCAGCACCGACTCCAACCAGGTGGCCGGTCGTACGGAGACGTCAACGTAGTAGATGGCTCCACCCTTTCCGCCGCCGGAGCGCTCGCCCTCGACCTTCACCTTGTCGCCGACCGGGCTAGCCCTGTTCGGGGCGTAGAGGTACTCGCGCGAGGGAGCAAACCAGGAGAATGCGACAGCCACTGCAGCAATCGTGGCGACGCCCCAGAGGAGAACGTGTAGCCACCGTCGAGTCACTCTAGAACAGACCATTCAGCATGCCACCGTCTACCGGGATGACCACGCCGCTGACGTACGCGGCCTGCTCGGACGCCAGAAAACAGACCGCTGCCGCGATCTCAGCCGGTGATCCGACGCGTCGCGCCGGAATCAGCGCGAGCACCTCCGGAGGTGGCCCGCCGGGGCCGTAGAGCGCGTGGAGCCGTTCGGTGTCGATTCGGCCCGGGGCAATCGTGTTGACGGTGATCCCGTCGGGCCCGAGCTCGCGCGCGAGCGTCTTCAACCAGCCGGTGACGCCCGGACGAACCGCATTGGACAGCGCGAGGTTCGCGATCGGTTCCTTCACCGACGTGGATTCGATCGCCACGATGCGGCCGCGGCCGCTTTCGCGGAGATGCGGGAGGCAGAGGCCGACGAGCCTGACGTGGGGCACGAGCAGCAGTTCGACCGCGGCGATGACGTCGGCTGCGGTCATCGTTGTAGCGGGGCCGGGGGGTGGCCCACCGCCGTTCAGGACGACGATGTCGATGCCGCCGAACGTGGCAAGCGTCTCGGTCACGAGCCGGTCGAGGTCGTCGGCGTTCGTCAGGTCGCCGGCGACAGCGTGTCCACCGACTCTCGCCGCCTCGCGCTCGACCACATCGGCACGGCGCGAGAACATCGCCACGTTCGCCCCCTCCGCGGCCAGCCCCTCGGAGATCGCGAGGCCCATCCCCTGCGAGGCTCCGAGCACGATTGCGGTTTGTCCGCGGAGGCCGAGATCCATAGAGGAGCAGCCTAGCCGGAGGGAGTGTTCAGAACGTGCAAAGCCGGATGGCCGAGCGTGCTCAGCGGCTCTTGAGCACGCCGACGACCTCGCGTACGGCAGCAGCCGAGGTTCTGAGCATGCGCTTCTCGTCTGTCGTCAGCCTGAGCTTCACGATCTCCTCCACACCCTTCGCGCCGAGCTTGACGGGGACACCGAGGTAGAGGCCGTCGATGCCATACTCGCCTTCGAGGTAGGCAGTGCAGGGCAGCACGCGCTTCTCGTCGAGGCAGATCGCATCGACCATCTGCGCGGCGGCGGCGCCAGGGGCGTACCACGCCGAGGTGCCGAGGAGGTTCACGAGCTCGCCACCACCCGTGCGCGTGCGCTCGACCATCTTCGAGATCCGGCCCCGGGGAGCGAGTTGCTCGAGCGGCACGCCACCGACCGTGGTCGCCGAGACGACGGGAACCATCTGGTCGCCGTGGCCACCGAGGACCATCGCCGTGATGTCCTTGACCGACATTCCGGTCTCCCAGGCGATCGACGCTGCGAAGCGGGCCGTATCGAGAATGCCCGCCATCCCGATGACGCGCTCTCTCGGGAAGTTCGAGGCCGACTTCGCTACGTGGCACATGGCGTCGAGCGGATTCGAGACGACGATGATGATCGAGCGGGGTGAGCGCTTGACGATCTCCTTTGTGACGGAGCCGACGATGGCCTCGTTGGTGGCCACGAGATCGTCGCGGCTCATGCCCGGCCGCCGTGGCAGGCCGGCCGTGATCACGACGACATCCGAGCCGGAGGTCTCGTCGTACCCGTTCGTCCCGATCACGTTCGGCTCGTAGCCGAGGACAGACCCGGCCTGATTGATGTCGAGCGCCTTGCCCTGCGGAAAGTTCGGCTTGATGTCCACGAGGACGATGTTCGCGTAGTCGCGCCGCGCGAGTTCCTGCGCGCACGTCGCTCCGACATTGCCGGCGCCGACGACGGTGACTTTCTTTCTCACAGCTTGTGCTCCTTGGTCTCTTGACGCCGCGCGACGCGGCTCGGGTTTGGCGGTCGAAACGCAGTTTCTCCGAGCTTTCTCGTGAGCATAGTTGCCCGTTCGATGCTGGCCCATCAGGTAGCGTCTACCTCATTCTGTTCCCGTAGTCCGAAGGAGATCGATGACCGAGTTCAAGCCGGGTCTCGAGGGTGTCGTTGCATTCGAGACGGAGATCGCCGAGCCCGACCGCGACGGTGGGGCGCTCCGCTACCGCGGCGTTGACATCGAGGATCTTGTCGGCAGCGTGTCGTTCGAGAACGTCTGGGGCCTGCTCGTCGATGACGATCCGGAGCTCGGCCTCGCCGCCGCTGCGCCGTACGTCGCTCGCAACCTCAGCGGGAACGCGCCATCCGATCTGCAGTCGGTGACAGCGGGTCTCGCCGGTGAGTGGAGCCTTGGCCAGCTCATCGACATCTCCGACGAACAGGCGCGCACGGATCTTGCCAGGTTGTCCGGGACGATGCTCTCGGTCGTAGCGCAGTCGGCCCGTCACGCCGACGGGATGGCTGCGCCCGTTGACCCGGATCTCGTTGCGAGTGGGCGGACGGCTGCAGAGCGCTTCCTGCTCGAGTGGCGCGGGGAGGCCGATCCGAAGCACGTTCAGGCAATCGACACCTACTGGGTATGCACTGCCGAGCACGGTCTCAACTCCTCTACGTTCACGGCCCGTGTCGTCGCTTCGACGGGTGCCGATTGCGCAGCTTCGCTTGCGTCAGCGGTTGGAGCTCTGTCGGGGCCGCTCCACGGCGGCGCGCCGGCGCGTGTGCTGCCGATGCTCGACGGCGCCGCTGCGGCCGATTCGATCGAGGACTACGTCGGAGAACTGCTCGACGGTGGCGACCGGTTGATGGGCTTCGGCCATCGCGTCTACCGGGCGGAGGATCCGAGATCGCGCATTCTGCGCCGTACGGCCCTTGCGCTCGGCTCGCCCCGGTACGAGGTTGCCGAGGAGCTCGAGCGGGCCGCGCTCGCCGAGTTGCAGGCGCGCAAGCCTGACCGTGTTCTCGCGACCAACGTCGAGTTCTGGTCGGCAGTCGTGCTCGATGTCGCCGAGGTTCCGGCGAAGCTCTCACCTGCAATGTTCGCGTGCTCTCGTACGGCAGGCTGGTCGGCCCACATCATGGAGCAGAAGCGGCTCGGGCGCCTGGTTCGTCCGGCCGCGAGGTACGTCGGGCCCGGCCCTCGACCGCTCCCGGGCACCTAGTGGATCTCTCCGGGGCGGCAGCGCTCGCCGACGAATACGCACGAGATGGGCGTGAGCCCGAGCTTGCCACACTCCGCGGCGAGTGGGCCGACGAGATCGAGGCCTCGGCCCGCAGCGACGACTACCGAAAGCGTGCGGTGGCCTACCGTGCCATTGCCCACTTCAGGTTCCGTCAGAAGCTCGAGCTTCTTCGCCGGGGACTCGAGGACGAGAGCCCGGTGGTACGGGGATCGGCGTTGATTGCACTCGAGGGGCTCTCGCGCGCACATCCCGGCAACATCAATGCGTACAGGCCGCTTCTCCACGACCTTGCCACGCGCGACTCGAATGTGGCGGTGCGGCGACTCGCGATCGTCTGTTTCAAGAACGGCACTCCGGCAAAGCAGACGATCGTGATCCTCGACGCCATCGCGCAGGACGACGACACGGACGCGGAGGTGCGGAAGACGGCGAAGTCCGTCTCCCTCCTGCTCGTGAAGAAGGCGAACCGGAAGTAGCGCGCATGGCGAACGCTCCCCTCATCGGGTTGATCATGGGCAGTCGCTCCGACTGGGAGACGATGCAGCACTGTGCCGAAACGCTGACGACTCTCGGGATTCCCTTCGAGCAGCGTGTCGTCTCGGCGCACCGTACGCCCGACCTCCTGACGGAGTACGCGACCGCTGCCGAGGCACGGGGGCTTCAGGTGCTGATAGCCGGCGCCGGTGGGGCCGCCCATCTTCCCGGCATGGCTGCCGCCAAGACGGCGTTGCCTGTGCTTGGTGTCCCGGTCGAGTCGAAGACGTTGCAGGGAATGGACTCGCTGCTCTCGATCGTGCAGATGCCTGCCGGGATCCCGGTTGGGACGCTGGCGATCGGGCGGGCCGGGGCGGTCAACGCGGCGTTGCTTGCGGCGGCAATCCTGGCGCTCGGAGATGCCGGTATCCGGGAGCGACTCGCGGCCTACCGCGCGGCGCAGACCCGGGCGGTGCTCGACGGGCCCGACCCGGCTGCATGAGAGCGCTGCGGTGACGCTCGTCGGCTGTATCGGGGGAGGGCAGCTCGGACGGATGCTCGGCCTCGCGGGGCTGCCACTCGGGCTCCGCTTCCGGTTTCTCGACCCGTCGCCGTCCGCACCGGCCGCCGATGTCGGCGAGCTCGTCGTGGGAGCCTTCGACGACCCCGTGGCACTTGCCCGGCTCGGGGCCGGGGCGGATGTCGTGACCTACGAGTTCGAGAACGTCGCCGTGGCCTCCGTCGTGCAGCTTGGCGCCCTGCCGCCGTACCGCGCGCTCGAACTGGGCCAGGATCGTCTCGTCGAGAAGGAAATGTTCCGGCGGCTGGGGATCCCCACCGCGCGTTTCGGCTCTCTCGCGGAGACAGGGCTTCCGGCGCTCGTGAAGTCGCGTCGGCTCGGATACGACGGTAAGGGCCAGCGTCGGCTCGACGCAGACGAGGTGATCTCCGACCACGAGCTGGCAGAGGAGATCGTCGCTTTCGACCGTGAGCTGTCGATCATCGCTGTGCGGGGCACCGACGGTGAGACGCGCTTCTGGCCGCTCGTCGAGAACGCCCACCGTGACGGCATCCTCCGGGTCTCTCGCTCGCCGGTGCAGGGAGCGCCGCAGGCGGAGGCCGAGGAGCTTGCCGGGAGGCTGCTCGACGAGCTCGGCTATGTCGGCGTTCTCGCGTTCGAGCTCTTCGACGTGGGAGGCAGGTTGCTTGCGAACGAGTTCGCACCGCGCGTCCACAACACGGGCCACTGGACGATCGAGGGAGCGGTGACGAGCCAGTTCGAGAATCATCTGCGGGCGATCCTCGGCCTGCCGCTCGGTGCGACCGGGGCTGTCGGCTCGTCGGTGATGCTCAACCTGATCGGTGGAGCCCCGCCGTCGGAACAGCTGCTCGGGCTTCCGGGCGCGCACCTCCACCTCTACGGGAAGGAGCCGAGGCGCGGGCGCAAGATCGGGCATCTGACCCTGGTCGGCGCAGACGAGGAAACGGTGGCCGAGACACTCGCTCTGGTCGAGAGCGCTGCAGACGGCTAGTCGGAGCTCGAGCGCTCGAACCTGACGACCCGAACGACCCGGCCGACCCCGCACAGCGACAACCATCACCTTGATCCACGAACCAGCTCGCTCCCGGCCGTTGACGCGACACGCCACGACGCTCGCCCGAACCCGTGGTTCCCGTGATCGGCTAGGCCGTGTCGTCTCTGATCGGCACGAGTTGTCGGGCGTGGGGATGTGCCGAGAAGTACGTTTCGCGCCTGCGGCGATCCGAGACGTGGGTGTACCGTTCCGTGGTCGAGAGGTCGGCGTGCCCGAGCATCTCCTGCACCGAGCGGAGGTCGGCCCCGCCCTCGAGCAGGTGGGTTGCGAAGGAGTGCCGCAGGAGATGTGGATGCACGCGCTGCGGCTCGAGCCCTGCCTTCTCGGCGAGCTTGCGCAGGATCAGGAACGCCCCGGCTCGCGTCAGCGCGCCACCGCGCGCGTTGAGGAAGAGGTCGGGGCGATGCCGGCGGTCGAGCTGCGATCTTCCGAGTGCGAGGTAGCGTCGCACCGCCTCGGCTGCGGGCCGACCCAGCGGGACGATCCGCTCCTTATCACCCTTTCCGAGCACCCGGACGATCCGCGCTTCGATGTCCACGGAGGTACGCGCGAGCCCCACGGTCTCGGAGACGCGGAGTCCGGCGCCATACATGAGCTCGACGAGAGCGCGATCGCGCAGCGACCGGGGGGTGGAGCCGTTGGCGGCCTCGATCAGGCGCTCCGCCTCGGAAGCGGAGAGCGTGCGTGGGAGCTTGCTCGTGCGCCGCGGGGTTGCCACCTCGGCGGCCGGGTTGTCGTGGCGCTTGCCGAGCAGGAGCTGGTGGCGGTAGTAGGAGCGCACCGCAGCGACCCGGCGGGCGATCGTGGAGGAGGCGAGGTCGCTTGCCCGCATCTCGGCGACCCAGCGGTCGAGGTCGCTCGTCGTTGCCGTTCCGATCGGGAAGCCGAGAAACGCAGTGGCTGCCGCGAGGTCTCGACTGTAGGCATCCACCGTGCGTGGAGAGCGCTGCGCGGCGAGCAGGAGCAGATAGCGCTCTACCTCCGGGTCGGATCTCTTTGGGGCGGGAGTCGTCATGCGGCTCGATCCGATTCGGCGCGCGCTTCTTGGCTCCTGCGCGCGGAGCCGGGTACGCGCTCGTCTCTCACGAGCGCGGATGACTGGAGTCGTAGACCCGACGAAGCCTGCGGGCATCGACATGGCTATAGATCTGTGTCGTGGAAAGGGATGCGTGGCCGAGCAGTTCCTGGATCGTGCGCAGGTCTGCTCCGCCTTCGAGCAGGTGCGTCGCGTAGGCGTGCCGGAGGCGATGCGGGTTCTGCATCAGGCGGCGCAGGGCAGACGTGTCGAGGCTGCGGCCACGCACCGAGAGAAAGAGCGTGTCATTGGCTCCCCGGGCCAGAGTGGGCCGGGCCTCTCGAAGGTAGACGGCGACGGCGTACGCCGCCTGTTCCCCGAGCGGGACCACGCGCTCCTTGCCTCCCTTACCTCGGACGTGGACTGTCTCCTGGTCGAAATCGATGTCGGCCAGTCGCAGGCCCACTACCTCGGCGCTCCGCAGGCCGCAGGAGTAGGTGAGCTCGAGGATTGCAGTGTTGCGGAGCGCCAGGGGTGTAACGCCCTTGACCGAAGCGATCACCGCCTCGACGTCGGAGAGCTTCGGTGCGTCGGGCAGTCGTCGCCGCCTGCGTGGAGGCAGCGCGATCTCCGGGACGTGCGCGGCTCCGAGGGTGAAGCGCATGAACGACCTCACTGCGGCGAGCCGGCGGGCGATCGTCGAGGGAGACAGGCCACGGCGGCCGCGACCGAGCTCTGCCGTGTAGTCCGCGAGCACCTGCACGTCAACGTCGGATATGGCGTGGCCGGCGATCTCGAGCCAGCCGGTGAAGTCCGCGAGGTCGCCTGCGTAGGCACGTCGGGTAGACTCCGAGAGCCCGGGGCTGCCGAGGAACCGATCGATCGACGCGCTCACCTTCATCCGTCCGGATTCGCCCTCAGCACTCTCCTGCCTTCCCGATGCGCCCCACTTCTTTCTTCGCTGCGCTCCTCGTTGTCCTGGCCGGGGCGGCACTTCTTGTCGCCCGCAACGACCGGCCGGCTACAGCTTCTCGCGGGACGGTCACCCTCGTCGGCGATTCTCTCAACAAGGGTGTCGAGCGCTACCTTCTGGAGGCACTGCCGGGGTGGAAGATGGTCGCGAACGATCGCGTCGGCCGCTCGACGTCAGGGGCCATCGTGGAGCTCGAGGCCGAACGGCCGGCCCTCTCCAGCTACGTCGTCATCAGCCTCGGAACAAACGACTTGCCCGCCGAGGAGACGGCGTTTCGCAGGGATGTCGCGCGTGTCCTTGCTCTCATCGGTCAGAACCGCTGTGTCCTCTGGGCCACGATCTGGCGCAACGGTGCGCCGAACGATGCCTTCAACGGCATCCTTCGCGAGGCTGCTGGCGCAAACCGGCGTGTGAGGCTCGTCGAATGGGCCGACATGGTCGAGCGTCATCCGGAGTGGTTGGCCGCAGACGGTCTGCACGGGAACGAGGAGGGCTACCGTCAGCGTGCGCTGGCAGTCGGCGCGGCGGTGAAGGCCTGTATGCCGGGACAGACGGCGAGTCAGGGATGACCGGGGTCGTGCGACTTCCGACGGGTGCCGACGCACGCATCTGCAACGAACTGGCTCCGCTCGCCGTCGTTCTCGTCAACGGAGGCTCCGCACGAGCGGTGCCGGGGACATGGAGTGCTACGAGCGAGTTGCTGACGAGCGATCTGGCACCCCGCTTTCCGGGACTGGCCTTCGCCGAAGTGCGCTACCGGGTCAAGACGTGGAACGAACTCGACTCGTGCGTGGCCGACGCACGGGCCGCCCTCGATCTCGTCGATCGGCCCGCGCTGCTCGTTGGCTTCTCGATGGGAGGAGCCGTTTCGATCGGAGCCTGCGGACACGCCGCCGCCGCCGGTGTGCTCGGCCTCGCCCCGTGGATTCCCGAGAGGCTCTCGCTCGACGGCCTCCGTGGCAAGCGGCTCGACGTCATCCATGGCTCCTGGGATCGCTACCTGCCAGGGATCCCGGGAGTCAGTGCCTCGAGCTCGAAACGCGGGTTCGACCGCGCGCGTGCTCTTGGTGTCGAGGGCACCTACACGCTGATCCCACGAGGACTCCATGGGCCGGCGCTGCGGCGACGGTCGGGCTCCATCGTGAAGCTTCCGTGTGCGAGGGCCTGGATCGACGGAGTTGCAGAGCGTCTGGCTCTATTTCAGGCCGGGGGAGACTCGACCTGTGCCACGGGCACGCGCTGAGCCGGGGGGCAGGGCCGGCCACGGCTCCCGGTCCGTATTCTTCCCGGCACGTTCTCGATCGACGGGCTAGCGGCCGCCCGTGACATCGAGAATGCTGCCGATGCAGTATGACGCTTCCTCGCCGAGGAGCCAGAGAATCGCTGCCGCTACCTCGTCGGCCTGACCCGCCCGGCCGAGAGGAAGCAACGGGATCAGCCGCGCGACGCGGTCGGGCTGACCACCGGAGGCGTGAATCTCCGTGTCGATCTTGCCGGGGCGTACGACGTTCACCCGGATGCTTTCGCCGGCCACCTCGCGGGCGAGTCCGATGCCGAGCGTGTCCACTGCTCCTTTCGATGCGGCGTAGTCCACGTACTCACCGGCCCCTCCGAGCCGGCTCGCTGCAGAGGAGACGAGCACGATGGCGCCGCCGCTGCCGCCGTGACGGGTGGAAAGCCGTTTCACTGCCTCACGGCAACAGATGATGGTTCCCAGCACGTTGACTGCAAGGACTCGCTCGAGGCGTTCGACGGACAGTTCATCGACCCGTGACTTCATATCGACGATGCCGGCGTTGGCGACGAGACCCGTGAGGGGGCCGAGACGCTCGGCGGCCGCGAAGGCCGCGAGCACGTCGGCCTCGCTGGCGATGTCTGCCCTGACGGCGGCAGCGACACCCCCGGCGGCCTCGATGTCGGCCACGACCGTGGCCGCCGCAGCCGCGTTGTCGTGATAGGTGAGGCACACGGCCCAACCGGCCGCTGCAGCGGCGCGCGCGACGGACGCGCCGATTCCGCGACTTCCACCCGTGACGAGTACGACTCCACGATCCACGGTGTGACCGTAGTGGATCCACGACCGGCCAGCGTCAACGGTGGCGCATGATCGTGAGGCATTTGCCTGGAGCGTGCGGATGTATCGGCGTGGGGCCGCTCGGAGCGGTGTCCCGTCGGTTCCTGTTGCGCACGGCACTCCGAAGCGCGACGATCCCCCGTGTGCGCTCTTCTCTGAACCACGTCAGCGTCCAGGTCGCCGACCTCGAGATGGCGATTCGCTTCTACGAGGGTCTCTTTGGCCTCGAGCGGCTCGTTGCTCCCGCATTCGACGCTCCGGTCGCGTGGCTTCGTGCCGGGGACCTCCAGGTGCATCTGTACGAGAAGACGGGAGCTGAAGGGCACTCGGGCCACTTTGCCCTGCAGGTGGACGATCTCGGCTCCGTCTATCGCCGTGCGGTCGAGGCGGGGGTGCTTGTCCGTGACGACCAGGGCCACGCCGTCTACGTACACCCGAGCGGTGAAGTGCAGCTGTACGTGGTTGACCCGAGCGGCAACCGCGTCGAGGTCGATCATCCCGATGCCGAGAGGTGGAGGAGTGAGATCCCGGAGATGATTGAGCTCGCGAGTCTCTACCCGCAGGCAAAGGGGGCGGCCGCGGCCACGCTTTTTCTTCCCGGCCGGTGACGGTCGCCGCAGCGACTCTCTTCTCTCCGGAGCCCGAAAAAATTGATCTCCCATCTTGTCTATATTTTGTCTAGTATGTAGGAGACCGGTGACCTCAGGGGCGCCACGAGAGAACAAGAGAAAAGGAGGGCAGGATGAAGAGCCGAATCTTTGTTTGCGCTGTAACGCTCGTTGTGTCTGGTGCCGTGGCAGGACTCTCGCAGGCCGCTCCGGGCCAGACGCGAGGGGGTGGCGAAAGTGGCCTCGGATCCTATAGCTGGCGGTTGATCAGGCCAGATACGCCGGCAGGGCCCACGAGCTGGGCAGCACGTGCAGGCCTCCAGGCCGTCGAGCTGCGTCACTCCGTGTTCGTGATGGGTGGACGAACACCGCTCCAGCCTCTTGCTGTTCCCGGTGCGCCGTTCCCGATCCCGCTCAGTATCATCTGGCAGGACGTCTGGCGGAGTGGCGACCGCGGCGCCACGTGGGCGCAGGTCACCCCGAGTGCCGGTTGGCCCGCACGCGCGTACTTCCAGGCGGTCACCAAGGGCGGCGAGATGTTCGTGCTCGGCGGCCAGAACTTCAAGGCAGGCCCGTTTGCCGGATGTACGCCGCCGGCGTTCTCCTGCTCGGACTTCTTCAACGATGTCTGGTCGAGCCGTGATGGAGCAGACTGGACACAACGCACCCCGCACGCGGGCTGGGAGGCCCGCGCCGGACTGAGCTCGATCGTCCATCGCGATCAGATCTACGTCCTTGGCGGGTCGCAGAACGACGACGCCTCCACCGTTCCCGGCGCACCGCCGAGCCGGAAATACTTCAACGACGTGTGGAAGTCGAAAGACGGGAGCAGCTGGACGAGGGTCGTCGAGCACGCCCCGTGGACGGCGCGAGCAGGGGCCGTTCTCGTGGAGAAGAACGGCTGGATCTACCTGCTCGGCGGCGAGGAGGGATTCACGTGTGCGGACCCCACAAAGCCGTGCCCGCCGTATTTCAACGACGTCTGGCGCTCCCGTGACGGCTCCGACTGGGAACGGGTGACCGAGCATGCAGGCTGGTCTCCGAGGCCAGGCCATCAGTGTGCGGTACTACGCGACAGGTTCGTCTGCTTCGGCGGTTTCGGTCTCCCTCCCGGTGGGAACCCTCTCGGTCCTCCGTCGAATCCCACGGATACCTGGGAGAGCAAGGACGGAGACACCTGGAAACTCGTTCCCGGCAATCCGTGGAACGCAACAGATTCCTCGGAGGTGAAGTACGACTTCGACGTCCTCGTCCTCGAGGGAGGAGAAGATGATGGGGGCCAGTCGATCTACACCTTCGGTGGAGACCGCGAGACGTTCAACTTCTTCGATCCCGTCAACTATCTCAAGGTCGATAATGACGTCTGGAGGTTCGGACCCGGGCGCCACTAACCCCGGCGGCTCGGCCGCCGGAAGCCTTCGTTGAAAAGGACGCCCGGGCACTGCCTGACAGTGCCCGGGCAAGCACGTCGCCGCCGGCCTCGCCGGCAAGTGTTGGACTGTCGGAGTCCCTGAATCCGGCAACGCTACGGTTGGGTCGTGTGCCCGGGCGGCGTTGAGATTGTGCCCTCTTCCGCCGCTGTTTGGGCATACTTGCTTCGGTGATGGCCTGACGGGGCCAACCTGCATCTGATGAGAAGGAGAGCCAACCTATGCAAAGCGCACCGATTTAGCTCAAGGAACTGACTGTCGTGGCAGCCCTCAGCCTTGTACTCGGCGGCTTTGTCTTCGTCGTCGGCGAGCTCGGATACTTGGACGTCCATCCCTCCGACGGCGCGCCTTCGCACGGAGTTCGCGAGGCCCCAGTGGGTGCCAGCGGGTCCACAGACCCCGCGGAACCCAGCACCCTGCCGGAGGTGACCGAGTCCGCACCATCGAGCTTCTACGATGAGCCCACGACGGTACCTGCGGAGCCCGGCACCCTCATCCGCAGCGAGCCGCTCGAGTATCCGGTCGTCGGAGGGCAAGGGTTTCGGGTGATCTACACTTCCATCGACGCCGCCGGCGCACCTATCGCAGTGAGCGGCATGAGCTTCATGCCCGATCTCGCGGCACCCGCGGGGGGGCGGCATGTCCTCTCGATGATCCGGCCTGGTCGGCGACCGTGACCGAGCAGATGCCCGCACAGCCGCCGAAGGGGCTTCCGATGTTCCTTGCCCAGGGGATGGACGACACTGTGGTTCTGGCGAGAACCAACATCTTGCTGAATCAGCAGTGGTGTGCGGCGGGAGTGACGATCGAGAGCCTGTGGCTGCCAGGGGTGAACCATCAGGACACCTCGGCGGTGGCCGGCCCGGAAGTGATCGAGTGGGCAACGGCACGTTTTGGCGGTGCACCCGCGCCGAGCGACTGTGCGTATCCACCACCGTCCCTTCCCGGCATCCAGGATGGCTGAGGTGGAGATGCGGGCCGGGTGGAGCCCTGCTGGGCCGGGCGCCGCTGGCGCGCCCCGCCGGATTCGGGACTGCGGGACAGTCTGCCGACGCGCGGGCCTGCGGGCCCGCTGATCGAGAAGGGCGAGTCCGGGCCGTGTCCACGACAACCGAGCCGACAGAGCGGGTACTCCTGGATCTCGAGGGCATGACCTGTGCCTCGTGTGCGGCCCGGATCGAGCGGAACCTGAACAGACTAGACGGTGTCGAGGCGACGGTCAACTACGCCACCGATCAGGCGGCCGTCACCTACGACTCGAGGACGGTCGGGGTTGCTGATCTCGTCGCTGCGGTCGAGGCGGCAGGCTACCACGCGGCTCTGCCGGGCGAAGCCGTAGCAACAGACCGGGTTGGCGCGCTGAAGCTCCGTCTTTCGGTCGCAACCGCCCTGAGCGCGCCACTGGTACTGCTCGGTATGGCGCCGCCGTTGCAGTTCGACGGATGGGAATGGGTTGCGCTGGCCCTTTCGACGCCGGTCGTTCTCTGGGCCGGCTGGGCCTTCCATCACGCAGCGTTCGTCAACGCGCGTCACGGTGTGGCGACGATGGACACGCTGGTCTCCGTTGGCACGCTGGCCGCGTGGACGTGGTCTACGGTCGTTCTCGTTGCAGGGATCGACGCGGAAATCTACTTCGAGGTCGGAGCAGTGATCACGACGCTGATCCTGTGCGGGCGCTATCTGGAGGCCCGCGCGCGCAGTCGCTCGGGTGCGGCGATCCGGGCCCTCGTGGAACTCGGCGCGAAGGACGCCCGCGTCCTGCGCGACGGCATCGAGGTGCTCGTGCCGATCGACGAGCTCGTGCCGGGAGATCGGTTCGTCGTGCGGCCCGGCGAGAAGATCGCAACCGACGGGCGCGTGGTCGAGGGGAGCTCCGCACTCGACCAGTCGATGCTCACCGGGGAGCCCGTCCCCGTGGAGGTCACCGTTGGCGACGATGTCGCCGGTGCGACGATCAATACGTCCGGGCGCCTGGTCGTCGAGGCGACGAAGGTGGGAGCCGACACCGCTCTGGCGCAGATCGCCCAACTCGTCTCGGAAGCCCAGACCGGTAAGGCACCGATCCAGCGCCTTGCAGATCGCGTCTCCGCCGTCTTCGTTCCCGTTGTGATCGGGATATCGCTCGCGACGCTCGTCGGCTGGCTCGTGCTCACCGGTGACATGTCGGCGGCATTCACCGCGGCTGTCGCCGTGTTGATCATCGCGTGCCCGTGTGCGCTCGGCCTTGCGACCCCGACGGCGCTGATGGTCGGCACCGGCCGCGGCGCCCAGCTCGGGATCCTGATCAAGGGCCCCGAGATCCTCGAGCAGACGAGGCAGATCACGACGATCGTGCTCGACAAGACGGGGACGGTGACAGAGGGGAAGATGTGGGTTACCGCTGTCGTCGTTGCCGACGGCGTAGACAGGAGCACACTCGTGCGACTCGCGGGCGCGGCCGAGGACGCAAGCGAGCATCCGATCGCACAGGCGATCGCTGCGTTTGCGCGCTCCGAGATCGGTGCGCTCGGTGAGGTCGGCGGCTTCAGGAACCGCAGTGGCCTCGGCGTCGAAGCGGTTGTCGATGGGCACGAGGTCGTCGTCGGCCGCCCGGCGATGCTCGTCGAGTGGGGTCTCGAGCTCTCGCCGGAGATCGCCACCGTGTTCGCTTCGGAGGAGAGCAAGGGTCGTACCGTCGTCGCGGCTGCGATCGACGGTGCCGTGGCCGGGCTGTTCGTCGTCGCCGACCGGATCAAGCCGAC